>CADCGZ010000122.1 GCA_902801025.1 uncultured bacterium
ACGACGGGCTCGTAGTTGAGCTTCCTGAAAAGGGAATCCGGCCCTACGTCTGAGGCAAGCGCGGCGGCATGCACTATCACGTCGGGAGCAAGTGCCGCGACCAGCCGTCGTAGTCCGCCTAAGTCGGAGATATCGCCTGTCACATATTCCGCACCCGGAGTTGGATCCTTGGGCTGGCGGCGGTGCACAAGCCCCGTCACCTTCCATCCCGCGGCGGCAAAGCGACGCGCCACATGGCCGCCGATAAAGCCGCCAGCGCCAGTCACGAGAACGTGACCCGGGCACTCGCTCACGCGGGGAAGTCCTTCATTACGCCAGCGATTACGTCCATCGCCTCGTCAAGCTGCGTCTCCGTGTGGGAAGCCATGTAACTTGTGCGGAGCAAGGCCTCGCCTTCGGGAGTCGCGGGCGGAAGCACGGGGTTGACGTACACTCCGCGGTTGTACACCTCCCTGACAGCCACAAGCGTCGCCTCGGTCGTGTAGGTGTAAAGCGGAATTATCGGCGTCGGCAGCCCGAGCGCAGACTCCCTTATGCGGACGCCGCGCTCGGAGAACCCCTTGCGCGCGTATTCGGACAGCGAGCGCAGCCGTTCGGGGAGCTCCGGATGGGCCTCAAGGTGGCGGAGCGCGGCAAGCGCGACCGCCGCGTTTGCAGGCGGGATCGACGCCGAGAAGATGAACGGGCGCGAGTGGTGGCGCACATAGTCGACCACTTTGGCGTCGCCCGCGAGGTATCCGCCGAGGGACGCGAGCGACTTCGAGAAGGTGCCCATGAAGATATCCACCTCTTTTTCGAGCCCGTAGTGGAATGCCGTCCCGCGGCCGCCCTTCCCGAGCACGCCAAGCCCGTGCGCGTCGTCGACCATGACGCGGGCACCACGCGCCTTGGCGAGCCGAACGACCTCCGGCAGGTTGATGACGTCGCCGCCCATCGAGAACACGCCGTCGACCACCACGAGAGCCCCGCACTCGTCCGGCACGCGGTCGAGGCACGCCTTGAGGTCGGCCATGTCGTTGTGCCTGAACCTCAGGAGCTTGCCGTAGCTCAGCTGGCAGCCAGCGTAGATGCTCGCGTGGTTTTCGCGGTCGCAGATCACGTAGTCGTGCATGCCGACGAGCGCGCTGATTATGCCGGCGTTCGACTGGAACCCCGTGCCGAAGGTGAGCGCCGCTTCCTTGCCAAGGAACTTTGCGATTTCCTCTTCAAGCTCGATGTGCAGGTCGAGAGTGCCGTTCAGGAAGCGCGAGCCGGAACAGCCAGTGCCGTATTTCTCGATCGCCTTTATGCCGGCCTCCACCACGTCGTCGCATATCGTAAGCCCAAGATAGTTGTTTGACCCGAGCATTATGCGCCGACGGCCCTCCATCATGACTTCCGTGTCCTGGCGCGATTCCAGCCGGTGGAAATATGGGTAGAGATTTGCGGCGCGAACGTCGTCGGCTTCAGTCCAGTCGTAGCATTTCTTTAATATGTCCATGTCGATGGCGCTCCAGGTTTCTTCGTCACGGGAACTTACAGTCAGGTATAGTATATCATATTGTTCCCGCCCCCAACATCATAATGGTGTAGCCGCCGGGGTCTTAGCGCCGCTGATCCGCCTGCGCCTTGACGCCGTCCTCGTCGGCAAGTTTGTTGAAACGCTTGATGAGCGCGACTTCATTCGGATCGTAGGGTCTTAACGACGGACGGTAGAGATCATGGAACCACTTCGTCATGTCGTAGGACTTGCTGGCTTCCGACCCTTTCTCCACCTCCTGCCACATTGCCTCCCACGGCTCATATGTCTGGTACTTGCCCGCGACGAATCCCCAGCACGTGCAGCCGATGTTCTCGATGTAGTAGAGCGGATAGGCGGTAAACACGTCGTTGTGGACGATGCGGGCGAGCCATTCGGTGTTGACCATCGGCCGTCCGTAGTGCCGCCTCAGCTTGCGGATGACGCGGACCTGCGCCTCGTAGTCGCCGTAGCAGTGATAGGAGACGATGTCGGAAAGCTGCCCCGCGACAACCTGCGCCTGGTTCGCCGCCTTTGGGTCCGTGCCGTAGTCGTCGATCCAGAGGTCGGCGGCGAGTGGCTGCTTCGGATTGATCTTCCACGCGAGGGCGAAAAGCTCCTTCAGCGGTTCGACGCTCGCCGTCCAGCGGCGGGAGGCGCCCGGTTCGTTCCAGACGTTCCAGAAGAGAATACGGTCGTCGTCGCGGTATTTCGTCATCAGCTCCTCGCACATGGCGAAGAACTTGGGCTTCAACTCGGGATCGTCCACCTGCGAATACCCCATCTCGCCAGGAAACGATCCATGCTGGCTCAGCCTGCGTCCGCCATGGTAGCCGACGTCGTATTCCTGCGGGCCCGGCTTGGGGAGCTTCCATATCTGCCTTGGCCTCATGCAATCGTTTCCGAGAACGACTATCGCCCGCATCTTGTGCTCGGACATGACCTGTAGCGCCTTCTCGAACCGCTCCATGAATCCGTCGTGTTCCTCAAGCCACACGCCGAAGCCCTGGAGCTCCACGAGGATGCGCAGCGTGTTGAATCCGATGGACTCTGCGACTTCGAGCTCGCGCTCCATTTCCTCGAAGCGCTCCTTGCTGCCGAGTTCCTGCCACTGGTCCACGCGGTTTGCACACGAGGCGGGCATGTAGTTGCATCCGCGAATCCACGGCTGGGCTTTATACCATTCCCACGCCTGTTCCTTCGTCCACGGTCCCGAGCGCGGCGCGCTCTGCGCCGCACAGCGCGAAACCGCGGAAACGAGACAGCAAATAATGCAAACAGCTAACGCTTTACCCACGGTATTATCTCCTCTTCCTTTTGAGTTCTGCCTTCCAGGCCTTGATCTGCTCAAGGCGAGTCTTGATGCGCGCCTCGACACCCTCACTCGTGGGAACATAGTACTCGGCGTCCTTCAGCGAGTCGGGAAGGCACTGGAGATCTGCTATCTTGTTCTCCTCGTAGTGCGCGAGGCGGTAGCCCTTCCCGTAGCCAAGCTCCTTCATAAGTTTTGTAGGGGCGTTGCGAATCGAGAGCGGGACCGGCTCCGCAGTTCGAGAGAGCGCGTCCTTCTTCGCCTTTTCGTAGGCGATGTAGGACGAATTGGACTTCGGCGCTATGGAGAGGTAGATGACTGCTTCTGCAAGATGGACGGAACACTCGGGCATGCCGATAAAATGGCAGGCATGCTGCGCGGCGACAGCGATCTCCAAAGCGCGCGGATCCGCAAGACCCACGTCCTCCGCGGCGAAGCGAGTGACGCGCCGGGCGACATAGAGCGGATCCTCTCCCCCTTCCAGCATCCGCGCAAGCCAGTAGACCGCCGCGTCCGGATCGGAGTTTCGCATCGACTTGTGAAGCGCCGAGATGATGTTGTAGTGCTCCTCCCCGTCCTTGTCGTAGAGAAGCGACTTGCGAGACGTGCACTGCTCCAGCACGCCGTCGTCGACGACAAGCTCGCCGCCCTCCTCGCCGCAGTTCAGCACGACCATCTCGAGCGACGAAAGCGCCGCGCGTGCGTCGCCATTCGCGAAGACGGCGAGAACGCGGAGCTGGTCGTCGGATATGCGGACCTTCAACGAACCGAAGCCGCGAGTGTCGGTGACGGCGCGCCTGAGAAGCGTGACGAGATCGTCCTCGCCGAGCCCCTTCAGGACGAACACCTTGCAGCGTGAGAGGAGAGCTCCGTTTACCTCGAAAGAAGGATTCTCGGTCGTCGCGCCGATGAGGATGATGCTGCCGCGCTCGACGAACGGGAGAAACGCATCCTGCTGCGCCTTGTTGAAGCGGTGGATCTCGTCGACGAAGACAATCGTCTTGCGCCCGAAGGCACGGTCCTCGTCCGCCTGGTGCATTACTTCCTTGATTTCCTTGATGCCGCTCGTCACCGCCGAGAAAGTGATGAAGCGCGCGTTCGTCGTCCGGGCGATTACGTTTGCGAGCGTTGTCTTGCCGACGCCCGGCGGTCCCCAGAAAATCATCGAGGGGACGACATCGCGCTCGATCATCCCGCGCAATATCTTCCCCTCGCCTACAAGATGCCCCTGGCCTACGACCTCGTCAAGCGTACGCGGACGAAGGCGTTCCGCAAGCGGGACGCTTTCGTCCGGCTCTCCATCCGTCCGGCCGGAGAAAAGGCTCTGCTCTACTGGCTTCACGCTCATTACGCCAACCCTAAGACGCAGGCCTCCGGCTCTTCAAAGAACTCAGGGCAGAACGTCCTCAAGCACGTGGAAAGACGACGAAGTGCGCATCGGGGCCACCGACGGGCCGAACTTCTTCATGTGGGGCGTAGCGAGGTGCGCCTGGAGTTCCCGAACCGAAAGCCACTTCTCGAGCATCCAGAGAGTGTTTTCGCCGAAGCGCTGGGGCTTGTCCCAGTCCGTCTTGGCGTCGCCAAGGAGGCGATACTCGCAGCAGCCCGGCTCGGCGCGGACGGCCGCCAGCACTTCCTTGGTCTTCGCAAGGTAGTCGGCCTTGTCGGCGTCGGGCTTAAGGTCGAAGCGGCAGAGCACCCAGACGGGCTTCCAGTTCTCCCAGTCGAACGAGGCGACACGATCCTCAGCCATGCCAAGCGCGCGCAGAACGCCGCGGGCCATCAGGCGGTTGCCTGCGGGGAGCATGTGCACGCCGTCGCGCGTGAGCTTCACAGACGGATCGTCGGCATGCGCCTTCCACATGTCGGCGTTGAGGTCCGCTACGGGATATCCGCGGCGCTTCGCCTCCTCGCGGAGCCATTCGTTGTAAGGCGCCACCATCACGTTGTGCTTGAACTTCTCCATCTCGGGCTTTTCGAACATAGTCGCAGTCAGCACAACTACCTTGCAGCCCGCCGCGTCGCACTTGTCGAATATCGCGGAGATGTTCTTCTTGTAGTCCTCGAGCGACACGCCATTGTTC
>CADCGZ010000123.1 GCA_902801025.1 uncultured bacterium
GGCAAGGTCGTTTTCGAGAAGAAGTACGAAAATCCGAAGCTTTGGAGCTGCGAGACGCCCAACATGTACTACGAGACCGTTGCGGTAGGCGGCGACTTCTACGCCGTCGCGTTCGGCTTCCGCAAGATCGAGATCAAGGACGCCGTCGTCTACATCAACGGCAAGCGCGCTCTTTTCATGGGTACCGACCGCCACGAAATGGAACCGGCGACCGGCTACACCGTCACGCTCGAGGGCATGAAGAAGGACATCGAGATATTCCACGACCTCAACATCAATGCCGTCCGCACCTGTCACTATCCCGACGACCCGACATGGTACGAGCTCTGCGACCGCGAGGGCATCTACGTCGTCTGCGAGGCCAACATCGAGTCGCATGGTGCGGGCTACGGCGCTGGGACACTCGCGAAGAATCCCCTCTACCACGATGCGCACGTGGCGCGCGGTTCCAACATGGTCAAGGTGTTCCGCAACCATCCGTCCATCATCTTCTGGTCGATGGGCAACGAGGCGGGCGACGGCCCCAATTTCGTCGACGAGTACAAGGCGATGCGCGCCCTCGACGCAACGCGCCCGATACAGTATGAAGGCGCACAGGACTCCGACCACAGCGACATCAAGTGCCCGATGTACACGAGGCCGTGGCAGGTTGAGAACTACGTCAAGAACAACCCGAAAAAGCCCTTTGTCCTCTGCGAGTACACGCACGCTATGGGCAACTCCAACGGCGACATCCAGGACTACTGGGACCTCGTGAGGAAGTATCCGTCGATGCAGGGCGGCTTCATCTGGGACTTCGTCGACCAGGCAGTCTGGAAGACCGACGAGCGCGGCAAGTGGCTCGCGTACGGCGGCGACTTCGGCGACAAGCCGAACGACGACAACTTCAACTGCAACGGCTTCGTCACCGCCGACCGCAATTACCACCCCGGCGCCTACGAGATCAAGCATGCCTACCAGCCCGTCCACGTCGACGCATGGGACTGGGAATCGAAGACCGCGAAGATCTGGAACGCCTATCGCTTCTCGACGCTCGACCACCTGAACGCCCACTGGGTCGTCACGAAGGGCGGCAAGATCGTCAAGGACGGACTTCTCGACGCGAAGGGATTCGCGCCCGACACCGTCAAGGAGTTCAAGATCGACGCTCCCGACGGCGATGCGATCGTGTTTCTCTTCGTGCGCGGCGACTTCGACCTCGACAAGGACGGGCATCCCGACGTGGTGGCGATAGACCATTTCGCGAAGCCATTCGTTCCCGTCGCGGCGCCTGAGGCGAAGGCCGTGCAGGACGAGTCTGTGGCGAAGCTCTTCAAGCTCAACTTCTGGCGTGCGCCCACCGACAACGACCGCGGCTGGGGCATGCAGAACCACTGCAAGGCGTGGAAGCAGGCGACTGAAACGCAGACTCCGCCCGAGGGCTGCACGGCCAAGCTCGACGTCCGCAGGCTCGGAGAGGGCAAGTATCTTGTCGATCTCAAGGTGACGGTCGGCGAAAAACTCCCGCCTGTGCCGCGCATCGGCGTCACGTTCAAGCTCCCGAAGGAGTTCAGGAACGTGGAGTGGTATGGCATGGGGCCGTGGGAGAACTACAGCGACCGCAGCTCTGCCGCGATCCTCGACGTGTGGAAGGCATCGATAGGTCTCGTCAGCGGTCTTGCTGGCGAAGACGGCAAGATCGACTATCCCGAGCGTCGCCTCAACCCCGACAACTACATCGAGCCGGGCGAGCAGGGCTACCGCACCGGCTGCCGCTGGATCGAGTTCACCGACGGCAACGGCAAGTCCGTCAAGGTCACAGCGCTCAGCGCACCCGTCAGCTTCAACGCGTGGCCGTATTCGCAGGCCTCGCTCGAAAAGGCCAAGCACCAGTGGGATCTCTCCGACGAGGGCGAGATTACCGTCAATGTCGATGCAATCCAGATGGGTGTCGGCGGCGACAACAGCTGGGGGGCGCGGCCTCATGACGACAACATGATCGGCAAGGGCGAATACGGAATCTCGTTCATCGTTGAAGGTCTGTAAGAAGGTTAAACAATGAAGTTCTGGCTTCCCGCCGCATGCGCTGCAACAGTCCTGTCGGGGTGTGTGCGCGGTTTTACGCCCGAAGAGCGCGATCTCGTGATCTACGGTTCCTCTCCCGCCGCGCTTACTGCGGCGATTGAGGCGCAGCGTCTTGGGCGGACGGCAGTGATAGTCTGTCCCGAGACGCGCATAGGCGGTCTCACGACTGGCGGCCTCGGGCAGACCGACATCGGCAACAAGTCCGCATTCGGCGGCCTTGCGCTCCAGTTCTACAAGGACGTCGCCGATTGGTACAAGATCGACTCCCACTGGAAGTACGAAAAGAGATCCGACTACATTCCCGACGGCCAGTGCGCCGGCTCGTTCGGCGAAGACTCCATGTGGACCTTTGAGCCATCCGCCGCGCTTGCGATTCTCGAGCGCTGGGAGCGAGAGAACAAGCTTGAGATCGTGCGCGGCGAATTCCTCGACAGGAGCAAGGGTGGCGTCGTCCGCGAGGGCTCGCGCATCGTCGCGATAAAGACGCTTTCCGGAAAGACGTTCCGCGGCAAGATGTTCGTCGACGCGACGTACGAGGGCGATCTCATGGCGGCGGCAGGCGTGAACTACACCGTCGGACGCGAGGCGAACTCGGTCTACGGCGAGACGATCAGCGGCGTTGAAAGGGCGCTTGCGAAGAACCACCAGTTCAACAAGGGCGTGTCGCCGTACGTGAAACCGGGCGACCCGAGCTCGGGGATTCTGCCGTATGTCGAACCGGATACTGACGAGCCAGAGGGCGCAGGGGACGGGAGGGTGCAGGCGTATTGCTTCCGCATGTGCCTTACCGACGAGCCGTCGAATCGCATTCCGTTCGTCAAGCCCGAAAGGTACGATCCAAAGAACTACGAGCTGCTTCTCCGCAACCTCGAGGCGATCGACCCCAAGACGTTTGTCGAGAATGCCGCGACGTTCTGGAAGTTCATGCCGTGGATCAACTCGAGGATGCCCAACCGCAAGACCGACACGAACAACCGCACTGGCTTTTCGACGGATTTCATCGGGCAGAACTATGCCTGGCCAGAGGCGTCCTACAAGGAACGAGAGAAGATACTCAAGGCGCACCTCAACTACCAGATGGGGCTTATGTGGACGCTTGCCAACAATCCGCGCGTCCCCGAGCCGATCAGGGGCCGCGTCGCAAAGTGGGGTACGTGCAAAGACGAGTTCGCCGACGGCCTCGGCCTCGGCTGGCAGTCGCAGCTCTATGTCCGCGAGGCGCGCCGCATGGTCGGCGACTATGTTGCGACCGAGCACGACGTCCTCAGGGAGCGTACGACTTCGCGCCCCGTCGCGATGGCCGCCTACGGCATGGATTCCCACCACGTCCGCCGCTACGTCGGGAAGGACGGCTTTGTCAGGAACGAGGGCAACATCGAGGACTGGCGCGCGGGCGGCAAGCCCTATCCGCTTGACTACGGCGTGATCATACCAAAGAAGGGCGACTGCGAGAACCTGTTCGTTCCAGTCTGCGTCTCCGCCTCGCACATGGCGTTCGGGTCGATCCGCATGGAGCCCGTCTTCTTCGCGCTCGGCCAGGTCGCGGGCGCGGCCGCCGCGCTTTCCGTAGACGCGGGCTGCGCGGTGCAGGATCTTCCATACGAGAGTCTCAAGAAGGTCCTCGTCGTGGAAGGCCAGGTTTTGAAATCGGAAAAGTGAAAGGGGAAACAAGATGAACATTAATAGGCGTGGTTTCCTGTCCGCGATGCTTGCGGCGGGTGCTTATCCGCTTTTGCCCGGGTGCTTCTCGTCCAAGGCGTATGTCGCGAACGGCAAGGTGCGCCTTGCGGCGATCGGCTGCGGAGCGCAGGCGTGGTTCGACCTCAAGAAGCTCTCTGGGAACAAGGACATCTGCGAAGTCGTCGCGCTTTGCGACACCGACATCGGAGCACCCCACACGGAAGAGGCCCTGAAGCGCTTTCCGGACTTGCCGCGCTTCCAGGACTTCCGCAAGATGTTCGACAAGATGGAGCGCGAGATCGACGCCGTCCTCATCGGCATTCCCGACCACTCGCACTTCTGCGCGGCGATGCACGCGATGCGTCTTGGGAAGGCCGTCTATGTCGAAAAGCCGCTCGCCCACTCGTTCCTCGAGTGCGAGCTTCTCATGGCCGCGGAGGAGAAGTACGGCGTCGTTTGCCAGATGGGCAACCAAGGGCACAGCGGCAACAACTTCTACCAGTACCGCGACTATGTGCAGAACGGCGTCATAAAGAACGTCAAGAAGGTTGTCGCGCACATGAACATGCAGCGCCGCTGGCACAAGTGGGGCGGCAAGACTGCGTCGTACCCGAGGGGCGAAATTATGCCGGAGACGCTCGACTGGGAGGTGTGGTGCAACGCCGCGCCCTGGCACGAGTTCTCCAAGGACCTTGCATACGGCGAGTGGCGCTGCTGGTACGACTACGGCAACGGTTGCATGGGCGACTGGGGTGCGCACATTCTCGACTGCGTCCATCGCTTCACGCTCAGGGGGGCGCTTCCCACGGAGGTGTCGATATCGAATGTCACCGGTTGGAATCCTTTCGTGTTCCCAATCCAGGACACGCTCACCATGAAGTTCGACGACGTGACGCTCGAGTGGTATGAAGGTCTAGACAACAAGCCGCCGCTCCCCGAGGGCTTCCGCTATGCCGACAACAAGGGGCTTTTCCCCGCGTCTACGGCGAACGACGGGCTCATCGACCCGCCTCTCAAGCC
>CADCGZ010000124.1 GCA_902801025.1 uncultured bacterium
CGGCGGAGTCCTGGAACGACCACGACACGCAGCGCAAGATCGCCGGCCCCGTCCCTCCGAACAGGGCGAACGGCTGGTACGACGACGTAGTGACGGTGGGTTCCAAGACAGTCGGCACCTCGGTCAAAGGCAAGAAGTATGTCGGCCAGCGCATCCTCCACCTCACCGAAGGGTACTTCCGCCGCAACATCATGAGCGCCATCGCCAAGTCCGGCTGGTTCGACTAGTAATCTTTTGCCGCGTTGTAGGTGGACGGGATGAGATAGGAGTCTTGAAATCTAAAAGGAACGAACAGTCGACATGGAAATCAACACAAGAGAAGATGCGATCGCGGAACTAAGGGCCGCGCTCGGGGAGTTGGAAAGCGGCGAGGGGCTTTCGCGCTTTGTCGGCGGGCACGGCCTCATGAGCTGTCTTTTCGAGTTCCAATGGAACGAGCCGGCTTTGGAAATCGACTTCCGGCTGCCATATGCGCGCGTTCTCGCTGAAGAAGAGTCGCAGAAGGAGGATGATGCCGAGATCGGCGCGGCAATCCGCATGGCGATCCTGCTGCTGACCGTCGCCGCCGAAGGGAAGTTGCTTTTCGATGGCGAAGCGGCTCTCTACGTCTCGGCCGACGAGGACGGAGCGAGCTATAGCATCAAAGGTCCGAACGGCGAGATGGTCGACGCCGGCGATGACTGGGCGTCGCTTGTCGAGCGGCTCAACGCCGTGATTTCGGACGACGGCGACATTCAGGTAATTTGGCCATAACCTTTTGCGGTGTTGCGTGTATACGACACTGGAGATATTGCGCCGGGAGCGTCGGTTTTGGTATAATCCACGACAAAAGGGACGTGATGCCCGCACGGGCCAACCGAAACTTGTCCAATATATGAGAACTTTTGCCCTGTTGGCGCTCGTCGCCATTGTCGGTTGCTCAGATCGCGAGCGGCAAGCCGTTGATCCGCGCATCGCGGATGCATCGCGGCCGCTCGTCTTCCTGACACATCCGATGGATCCGCCGTTCTCCTACCGCGACGCCTCGGGCGAGATCGTCGGCATGTCCGTAGACATGGCGCGTCGGATCGCCGCGAAGATGGACCGGAAACTCGTCGTGGAGGGAGTGGACTTTGCCGATATCCTGCCGCGGCTCAAGGCGGGCACCGCGGACCTGAGCATCGCCACCATCACAATCACCGATGCTCGCCGGCTCGACGTGAACTTCTCCGACCCGTACGCCATTGGCGGAGCGTGCTTCCTGTACAAGAAGGACGGGGTAAAGCCGCGCATGTCGCAGCTGGCCTCGCTTCGCATCGGAGTGGAGGCCGATGCCGTCGAAGACATCTACCTCTGCCGCCACGGATGCGATCCAATGCGGTATTCCGTCCTTGACGACGCGATCGCCGACCTGGAAGGCGGCAAACTCGACGCCGTGTTCTTCGGCATCCAGCAGCTGGAGGCCCGTGCCAAGGAGTCGAACGGGCGCTTCGTCGTCCTGCCCCCTGAGACGCGGGACTTCTACGGAGTAGCCGTGGACAAGCGGCGGCCGGACGTGCTTGCAGCGGCTAATGCCGTCATTGCGGAAGGAGTCGCGAAATGATGGCGCGGCGCAACCTCAACCTGAAGATCGCCCTCAGCGTGCTGTCGGCGTTCGCGCTGTCGATGGCCTTCACATGGTTCCTTCACGGACACCTCTCGGAGCGGGACGCCTATGCGCTCATTGACCGCACGTTCGAGGACGTGGAGTCCGAGATCACCGATTGCGTCAACGAGCGGCTCGTCCTCCAGTGCATGGCGGCCCGCGAGCGGCTTGACGAGGGCCATCCAGACGATACGGCGTCGTTGCAGGAGCTGGCGCGTGAACTGCGCGTCACCGAGGTCAGCATCGTGGACACGAAGGGCGACATCGTTCGATCCTCGGTGCCCGACTATCTGGCCGCCCCGGGGAGGCCGGCGTTCAACTTCGCCGCGGCCGGCGGAATGGCCGCCGAAATGATGCTTCTGGTTGACGGGCGGGAGACCGAACACTGCCAGCCGTACCGCAGCAATCCCGTAAATGGCAACTGGCGCAAGTTCGTCGGCGTCTGGCGCCCGACTGGCGGGTTCGTTGAGATCGGCTGCGATGGTGCGGCTCTTCGCAGTCTCGCCCGCTCGTCCATCGTCGACCTTTTCCGGAACTGGCACGTCAATGGCACTGGCGGCATCGTCGTCACCACGGCTTCTGGACTTGTTCTTACCGACTATGCCGAGCCCAACCGCGAGGGCACGCAGTGGAACGAACCGGACGAGTCGTTCTTCTGGAAGCGGATGGACATCGAGAGCTTTCCCACCTACGTGATGATCCCCAAGGGCTCCGCGGCTGTGCAGCGCGACGTCCTCGTCGGCGCCACGGCGACTTTGAACGGCGCGGCGCTTGTGTTCGTCGCGCTTCTCGTGGGACTCGTGATTTCGTCCTTCGTCCGCCAGCAGCTTCGCGCACAGGCCGCGAAGGAGCTGAAGATGGCGAAGGACATCCAGCTTGCGGCGCTGCCGAACGTCTTTCCGCCGTTCCCCGACGAGACGCGCTTCGACATCTGGGCGTCGATGGAGACGGCCAAGGAGGTTGGCGGCGACTTCTACGACTTCTATTTCACGGGGCAGGACCGCGTCCTGTTCCTTGTCGCCGACGTCAGCGGCAAGGGCGTCCCCGCGGCGATGTTCATGATGCGGGCGAAGACGCTTATCAAGAGCATTGCGCAGACTGGCAAGCCGCTGGCTCACGTGTTCGAGGAGGCGAACGATGCGCTCTGCGAGGGGAATTCGTCCAACATGTTCGTCACCGTGTGGGCCGGCGAGATCAATACGCGCACCGGACTCGTCACCTACGTGAACGCGGGGCACAATCCGCCGGTCTTGCGGCGCGGCGGCAAGTCCGAATACCTGAAGTCACAGCCCTCGCTCGTCCTTGGCGCCATGTCCGGCGTCTCCTATCGCGTATACGAGCTGTCGCTCGCGCCTGGTGACGCGATCTACCTCTACACGGACGGCATCACCGAGCAGCCGAACGCGACAGGGGAGCTCTATGGGGAGAAGCGGCTGCTGAAGGCGCTCGCCGGAACCACGGCTCGCGGGAAAGCCGTTCTCGGCGCGGTCCTCGCGGACATGCGCAGGCACGGGGCGGGCGCCGAGCAGGCCGACGATTGCACGCAGCTCCTGATCCGCTACCGCGGGCAGCCGGATGTCGTATCCTACGAATACGTGCCGACTATGAAGGATCTTGCGAAGGCAACGGCGGATCTCGATGCCGCGATTAAATCCGTGCCGGAGAACGTTCGAACCCAGATGATGGTCGCAGCCGACGAGATATTCTCCAATATCGTTCGCTATTCTGGCGCGACGTCTTGGTCGCTGACCGTCGAGAAGACTCGCTACCCAGACAGCTTGCGCCTGATCATCACCGACGACGGTCAGGCGTTCGACCCGCTCTCCCACCGCGACCCCGACACTACACTGTGCGCGGGAGAGCGCGATATCGGGGGCCTTGGCATCCTTATCGTTAAAAAGACTATGTCGCCAGTCACCTACAGGCGGCGTAACGGCATGAACATACTTTCAATGGGAAAAGTATATGGAGATTGAGACAAAATCAGAAGGCGAGAAGCTGACCATCACCGTCAGCGGACGTGTCGACACCGTGACGGCTCCCGAGCTTGCGGCGAGCTTCCAGTTCGGGGATGCCACGTGCGTCGTGCTTGACCTCGCGGACGTTCAGTACATGAGCTCAGCAGGGCTTCGGCTCCTGCTTATCGCCCACAAGACGATGCTTGAGAAGGGCGGCAAGTTCCTGATTGCGAACCCCCAGCCCGTCGTCAAGGAAGTCCTTGACATAACTGGCTTCTCCGGAATACTCAATCTGGTATAACGGGTTGCTCGTTGGCGGTGGCCGAAGGCGAGGCCTGCGCCCGACCTGCTCGCACCCCGCATAGCGCCCGCTTCGCGGCTCGGCCTACGGCCTCGGTGGATATGCCATCTTGGCGGCGTTTTGAATTTTGTATCTTTGCCGCGGCAGTTTTGCTTGTCTAAAGGGTCATTTTCACGCCGAAAAAATTTTTTACGATTTAAGATTAGATTTAAGATTCGTTTGGTACAATGGTTGCGAACTCGGTAATGGACACTAAAAGTCTTAGCCGCGAGGAACATGTAGAACGGGTAGATTTATGGAAGAAAGTCGAAAGGTTTATGGCTGGCTGGCGCTACTGGCCTTTGCTCTTTTCGCGCTCGCTGCCTTTGCTGGACAGCGGGTAGTTGTGCCGCAGTTGCCGACACCTGTGCGGGCGCTTGCCGAGGTTGAGACGAATGTAGTGTTTTCCACTGGAGCGGCTACAGACAACAAATGGACGCTGACGATTGAGCGCGACGCGGCGACAAGCAACAGCGTTGAGGTCGTGTTTGGATGTGATGCGAACGAGGACGGCGTACTTGGAATTGAAGAAGGGGAGTTGTCTATTGGCTGGGATTGCGGGGAGTGGTTCTGGCGCGACAGGTGCTCAAACGCGGCATGCCGCGTCGAGGGAACTGCCCAGCGTCTCGACATGACGCTTTACCTCAACCGAGACCGCTCGGCGAAGTCGCTGGAGTCTTCGGTCTTTCCGCCTGTCGTGTCGCCCACATGCTTTAACCCCGACTGGAATCTTGCCCGCGTTGTCTCTCGCGGCGCAGAGACCATTCGTGTCGAGAGCAAGATTTCAATTAACGCATTAACGTTGAGGTGGTCGGCGTTCTTGTCGGTGGCGACAAGACGAACGGCGTCAACAATCTTCCACCGCAGATGATGTCGCCGATGGCGCAACAGGGGCACGGATTCCTGTTGACAGGATTGTGGGTGAATGGTAATCTTGCCAACGTAATGAATCTTGTTCAGTCACAGACAACTTTCGCAGAACGCAAAACCGCGAACTGGAACATTCGCGGTGCGTGGAAGGATTCGCTTTGGCTGGACTTTGAAGACGGCTGGGTATTCCCTTGGGGCACGAACCACCTTTCCGGCGTGGAGGTCGTTTCCTACGGTCAGGTCTGGGCAACGCCATTTGACACAAACGCCATCGCCTCTGCTGGCGCACCATTCGAGATCGTGCCCGGGCTCACGACATTTGCATACGAGTTTACGCCGTCCAACTCCTACCGCTTTGCATGGACTGACGCCGCCATCAACCGCGACACCAACAATCTCGTCTCTGCCGCGCTTGAACTTTTCCGCAACGGCGATGTGTCAGCCACGACAAACGGAATCGCGGCGCTTTTGCCGCGCGAGCTTCCGTTTCCGCATGCCGGCTTCGGGCAGAACGCGGAATGGGTGACGGCGCACTTCACGAACGCGGCGGAGATTATTTCCGTCGGCTACCCGCAGTGGGTCGATGCGCAGGTGGGCGAAGGCCAGACAAACGGACTCTATAAGTTTACGGCGACGATACCTGACGATCCCCCAGAGAACGGTTCAGCTTGTAGTTGGCAACCTGTCGGTTGCCGTCACCAATGCGGGCGAGTATGTGTTTCTTCTGGAGAAAGGAATTGAATATTCGTTTGGAACAGGCTTCCATGTCCCAGGCATCGAGTACGACATAGCTGACGATGTTCCGTCAGAGCCGTTGAGAATTCTCCGGTCTAATGGCGGTTCTGCCGCGCCTTGGACATGGACCGTGGATGGCGGGTGGAGCATCCTTCAGGAGCCGACAGGGCTCTTCAACGGCATCGTTCTAATGATGCCTGTCCTGCAAGGAACCCCCGATGTCGCGCACCTCTGGCCGGAGGACTTTCCTGCGACATTCACAGCGGTTTTGTCCGATTGCGCCAGCCCCGAGTCGGTCACGTATGAATGGACGTCCGATGACGAAGTCTGGGACATAGCGACGCCGCATCGGGCCACGACTGCGGTTAGCCCCAGGTCGATGCCAAACTATGCGACGGGTGGGCTTTCCGTGTCTGCGACGATAAGAAATCGGACTTTGACATCCAGTCTGCTTGGCGTGTCGTATGGGACGAACAGTTTTCCGTCGGTCGGACTTTCCGTCTGCTATCCCTCTGTGACGTTCCTCAACGACGACTACAGGTCCGACAGGGTTTATCCGCTTGATGTCGTGGTTGCTTCCGACGTGCCAACGAGCGGCGTCGTAACAGTCACGCATACAGGTGACGACGACCACTTGATTTACACGAACGCGGCTTTGACTGGATCCCTCAAGAACTTCACCATGACTTTCGGCGCCCATGGGTTGACCAAGTGTGCGTCAAATCGGTTCTACGTGATTTCGAGGCATATCGGCGGTGGTTGCTTTTCCGCAAACTGTCGGCTTGCCGACGGAGGCACGTTGTCCACGAATGTGACCTACAACGTGATAGAGCCGTTGTGCAGACTCGTTACAAACGAAGAGGGACCGGACGGGAGGTATGTCAATCCGTCGCGACTCGTGTACGGGACGAATGCTTGGCTTTCGGTGTCAGTCAACGGGAACTTCTCCCCGAACGACGTTCGATGGATGATAACGCCGCAGACTGGGCGGATAACCGAGCGGCGAGGCTACATGGTGAAGGTCGAGCCCATTGCGTCGAGCGGGACGGTGGTGGTCGAGGCCAGATTCAACTCTGATCCACACCAGCCAAGGTTCGAGATGCCGATTGTGCAACGGAGAACGATTCCCGTCCGTGCTTTCGTAGTCAAGGCACCGAATGTAAAGTCGCAGATACCGAATTCGAGAGTTGTCGGCATGGTCGAATATGCGAACAGAATCTACGAGCAGGTTGGGATACGCTTCAACCTTCTTTCGATAAGCCGCGAAGTCGGAACTACTAACGACTGGGTGCTTGCCGAATACGACGTTGATCCGATGACAGGGGCAACGAATCGGAACCAGGTGTCAGCCCAGACCGTTGCACTAATGAACACCTACACAAATCATGACTGCATCGAACTATACTTTGTTGGGAAAATCACCAACAGCAAAGCGGCAGCATTTAAGTCAGTGTGGGGGATAGCCGTATCGCAATTGGCAACTCAGCATGTTGTCGCCCATGAAATTGGACACGCACTTGGGCTATCGGATTGTTATAACTATTCCGAAGTTAATTCTAACACGACGAAAGACTTTTCTAAAATCGACATTTCGGGGGCTTGCTTTGCATCTATGGCTCGCGATTGGGGTAGTGCACTTGGAAGAGGATTCTACGCAAAGTCGGACAAGTATGCTGTGGTGCAGCAATCTTTCCTGATGTATGGAATGGACGGCTTCGCCTCTGTCGACATTCCCGATGGAGCTGTCTTGAGCATTTCAAACAAGGCAATGTCTGTTAGTTCCGCATGCCATGTTCCTGTCGGTGCTTCGGCAATAAAACAAAACAACAGCGAGGTATACAGTCAATGAAATCACATTCGTTCTTTTTAGCATTTGCAGTTGTATTCATGGCGTTTGCTTGGGCGGACATACCCAACGTGTTCGATCTCGACCTTGACGCCCCGCGCGAAGAGGCGCCAACGGTTGTGCCCACGCGTCCGCCGGACGATCCCGAG
>CADCGZ010000125.1 GCA_902801025.1 uncultured bacterium
GCGCTCGCTCGAGCATCTTCTCTGCCTGAAGACGCTCAAGTTCAAGTTTCTGCTCCTGTATGGCCTTTTTCAGACTTCTGCCCATGTTGATCCTCCTTGAAACACCGATATTATAGCATTTCCAGTCGCCTTATTGCAATAACCCATACCACTTAATGCAATAAGCACCCCGCTATTGCAACAAACGCTATCATAAGCTGATGACCGTCGGCTGGGGAATATGCGGAGGTTTAGACCAGTTTTCCCTCTTAGGTCGAAATTTTCGTCCTTAGAAGATGGCGGCACAGGCAAATTCCCAGCAGACTACATGTTTATGCTTACGGAGGACGAGCTGTCTGATTTGCGGTCAAGATTTTTGACCGCAAATGCGCGCGCGGCAAATCCGCCGTGGACGTACCACCCGTTCATTTTGTCCGCCGAATCGTCATCACCGCACCTTTGCATGGAAGACGGCCATTGAATCTTGAGCGAAGCAAGCTTGCCACATCTCTCTCCAGCCCTTTCTCCAAGCGCCAGCACATCCTGACGCCTTGAGTCCACGAGCGCCACCCACCATGCGAACTCACGAGGAATTCGTCTTCACAGGTAACGGCGGCAAGAGAATTGGCTCCATTTTTAACCTCATTGATACCCTGAGCAAATGATCGCTGGATTTCAGGCATGCCCTTTAGACGCCTATAGACACAAGTCCTTGGCACGAAGTCGGCACTGTTTGGACGCGGTCCGGTTTCGGAATATCCACACTGAAGTCTAGCGTAACCAAGCGATGGGGATTCCTTTGTTACAAAAAACCAGTCTGCCAATCCATCGACCCCCGTGTCACACGATATCGACCGTGCAAAAAAACCATCATCCATCCCCGACAGCAGGCATTCCAAAATTGCTTCGACCGTTTCGAAACTGTTGGTCGTAACAGAACGGCATGTGCCCGCCAACTTCGCGTCCCGCCTCCTCTCAAGCTCGCATTGCTGCTGCGCCAGCCTCTCCTTTAACGGCTTCATGGCCTCTTCCGGCGTCACTTTGACATTGCGCCCAGTCGCGACATTGTTTCCCAGCCGCATCGTGTCGGCCGCGGCATCGTACCGCACAAGCAAATTCGTGAAGGTGCCGTTGTCCTCCAATCGCAAATCGACGTTTCCATCATCCATCAAAGACCAGTTGCCAAACGCCCCACCTGCGGCAAAAACCAGCATGGCCTCGCCGTCTTCCGCAAACACCATCGTGTACGCATTGAATTCACTTCCTCCGCTCCACACTCCGACGGCCAACTCCCTCCTTGACTTTATCAAGGATCGCCGATATGGATCCTCCACGCCGGCGGCACGTTCAAAATAATTCGTCATCGATCCATCCGACATCGCCAGCTTGCCGGACACCTGGTCGATCCAGACAAGGCAACTCCCGTGGTCGTTGAATTCGCGCCTCCTGCCATTGCGAACGCTGAAGCGACTCTTCAACCGCAAGTTCATTCCCTCCACGGCAAAGTTGAACTCGTAGGACTTAAACTCCTCGCCTTCCTCCGAAACGCCAAACGCTCCGCCGGTCAAGTCGTCGCGGATCACAAGATATGACTCGTCCGCCAACCCCGACTTCCCGCCCCTCCAGACGCCGACGAAACCGTCGGGAACGGCTGCAAATGCCAGTGTCCGCATCGAGCAAACGCCGACGCCGATCACTGCGGCCAGCTGCACGAAAGATGTCTTAATCTCGAACATTTCAACAATCCCTTTCCTTAGCATAGTCCGCCGGCGTCTCTCCACGAATAACGATGTCAGACATAATTCATCCTTCCAACCCTCGGCGCACCCTTCGGGCACTGTGCAACGCTCCGCCGATACGGCCTGCAGCAGCGTCTACGGCGTTCACAAAGCGGACTTGATCTTCGCGGCAAGCTCTGCGTACTCCGAGTCGGAAAGAAACTTCCGCTTGGGATTCATTGCGAAGACTCCGCCCCATTCGAACTCGTCGCCTGCATATTTCGGCACAAGGTGGAAATGCAAGTGGTGCCCCGTGTCGCCGTAGGCGCCATAGTTGACCTTTGTCGGATTGAAAACGGCATGCAGCGCCTTGGCAACGCGGTTGACGTCAGCGAAAAACGCATTGCGCTCCTCGTCGGACAGCGCGGTGATCTCGCTCACGTGCAGTTTGGAGGCGACTATAACGCGTCCGCGGTGGCTCTGCTCCTTGAAAAGGTAGAGCTTGGTCGCGTCAAGTTCGCATATCTTGATCCCAAATGCGGCGAGGTATTCGCCCTCGGCGCAATAGCCGCAGGTTTTCATCTCCTCGGCATACGGCAGGCAACGATCGTCGGTTTTCATGACTAAATTATATCAAATGCCGTATCCTAGAAGCAAATCCGCCGCACGGTTTTGGGAAAACAGGTGACCTGTTTTCCCAATTTTGCATTTCTGGGGACGAGCACTTTAGACCTTGTCGGTCAGCTTGCGCAGGGCAGCGCGGAGGCGCTCGGCCTCGGCTTCATCCCCGTGCATGACCGCATACTCAAGCAAGGCATCCAGCCGCTTGATCTCCTCAATCGTATCATCTCTCTGTGGCATCGCCATAACTCACAACACCTTTCAGCCCGCATCGTCAGCTTCCGCTACTGTGGCAATTTACTGTGGCAATCATGTCTGACCCTGTCGTTCCCACACCAGAACTGGTTCACGCAGAAGAGCCAATAATACTCGCACGAGGCAAATCCGCCGCGAGTAGCTGGCAAAGGAACTCTGTTGCCCTTTCCTGTATGCCAGGGGCGCCTGATTCGCGCGGGCCGGCGATGTTAAGGACAAAAGGCCTGTCGATAGGCTGAAAAGATTGAAGCCATCGCATCGTCTCATCCATCGCGTTCGCCGCGCCGAGGCAAGCGACGTGGTGCGGCCTAAGAAGTCGCTCCGCAGTTCGCAGCGTCAGCATGGTTCCGCCCGACAGCGGCAAGCTTGGCGCAATTATGAGGGTCGCGTCGGAATCCCTCACATTTGCCTTCGTCCTCACTGCATAGTTGCTTGATGTATGCTCCTGCATTCCGGCATACTTAAGCGGAACCACGCCATCCTCCGCAAGACGCCCCTTCGGAACCCATCCGCCATAAGGCAGTCCAAGCGCAATCGCCGCCTCAAGCCCCGCACGATCCACGCCCGTCTGCCCACCGCTAACTATCTTGAAATTCATAATTAGTGCAACCTCCTTCCGCTCCTCGGCTCCTGCATTATACCATTTCCCCGCCGCGGGGTTTCCATTCCTCGGCAAAAACATGATTATGCCGAGAAACGGCTTACCGTGTGTCAGAAGGGTCTAACCCTTTTGAATCTCGTCTGCATTTGTTATCTCGCGCAGAGACGCTGAGACGCTGAGAGTTTTAGAACTGGGGGTAAGCCCCCAGCCCCCCTCCGACTCCTGCGTACTGACTCCTGACTACTGCCCCCTGACTCCTATCCTGCGTCAGCGGAGTCCGCCCCTTTTGAATTCAAACGCGTCAAATCCGCCGCGGGAAACTGTTGTCAGAAAGCGGCGGTTTACTTCCCTACCATTTTACAAGGAAAGGAGTGCCGCCATGAACAACAAGATCATAATTTCCTTTGCGATGACACTGGTCGTCGCGACCGCCTTCGCAGCCCCCATCGTGCATCACGACAGGGAAACGACTCGTCTTAGCGGTGGAACGCATGTCGTGTCTCGCGTAGTAACTCACGGCCACAGCACCTTCTCCAGCCCAGACGATTCGTTCCACGACACATACAAGCGCAATACCGGGCGCCTAAACGACGAAGCTCCGAAGCGCATCGCCAACCTGCACGCCAAGATATCGGCCGCACAGGCCGACGCCGAGAAGCGCGCCGCCCGCGCCGCGCGTGCAAACGAGCCGACGATCTCGGTCTACTCAAACTACGACGCGCTCTTCAAAAAGCCGCCGCCCGAAGAAAAGCCCACGGTCGTAGTCGACAAGCAGATCAACATCTCCAACTCCACCGTGGTAATCAACTGACCGCGGCAATTCCGCCGCGCACACGGGAATCATATACAGTAATCTTCTACAGAAGGGTCTGACCCTTTTGACCTTTTCGTTGGCAATATCCTACCAAATTTCTCGCATCTCAACCGCGGCGAATCCCCACTGTTCCGTGTATTCAGTGTATTCCGTGGTTAAAATCAGCCTTTCGCGGGGCCTGTCCCCAAAGATTCCGCGGCAAATCCGCCGCGCGGTTTCGAAAATGATAAAATAGGTCTGACCTGTTTTATCATTTCTGGGAACGAGCACTTTAAAGCTCGTCGGTCAGCTTGCGCAGTGCGGCGCGGAGGCGCTCGGCCTCGGCTTCATCCCCGTGCATGACCGCATACTCAAGCAAAGCATCCAGCCGCTTGATCTCCTCAACCTGTCCGCCCAAGCTCGCAAGAGCGACGGCGGATCGTCTCATCTCTCTGTGGCATCGCCATAATCATTCACCTCTCTCGCCGCGCGAACACATTAATCATCTACAGTGCATCTTCTATAGAAGGGTCCGACCTTTTTGACTATGGCAGTGGCAGTGTGCAGGCTATCGCCATACGTGAAAAAGGCTGGTCTTGACGATCGACCAAGCTTCTTTTGGATCAAATCGAACTCCTAAGATACACATCCGTATCCGAGATGAATTCTGGCATAGCCAATTTCTTCTCAATGTTCTCGCAAAACAATTTCTTCGACGGAACCTCTCCAGTTGAGAATCCAATGTACTTTCTGAAGCAGTGCATGACAGCTTCACAATCTACATCACCCATGATTAGCGCATAATACGGATCAAATAGGTCTCTCCCCTTCTTTCGCTGGTACAAAGCACGAATCTTTGTCCCCAGAAGCTCCGCCATCTGGAATGTCCTTATAGATAGCGACCAATACACGAGAAAGCAGCAAATCCTGCTCGACCTGCTCGGCTCGGCGCCATGGATGCCTGGCGACCCATTCCTTGATGTATCTCTCGCGTATCATATGTCATCCACCTCGATTTCCGTATTAACGCTTATCTTCCAGCGTTCGTCCCGGCACTTCGCCTCTGCCGAGGATCGCAGGCTCAACGGGACGAAGTGCGGTGCTTTGCAGGTGCGCACCCATTCATGGTAGATGATCTCTCCCTGCAATTCATTTCTCAAGACCTTTTCGACGACGTACCCAAGCCGCTGTATTGCCGCATCCTTGCAGACGGCGAACGCATTTTCGGAGGCATGCCTAAAATCACAGGCTTCAAGAAGTTCGCTCAAAACGGTCGCAGCGACGGAAAGCCCCCCTATCCGATGCTCGTATTGGACAAGTTCGACAGCCGTCAGTTCCGCGCTGGAATAGCGCACATCACCGGCCTCGCCCCTTTTCGTCATTATTAGGTGCTCGGGAATCGAAGGACGGACAATCCATTCTACATCGCGTCGTTCCCGGGCACCGGCAAACAGACGCCTGCCGTCAGTCGTGACAAAATCAACTTGCGGGCGCTGATGGGCAGCCCCCCAGAATGTTGCCGCACTCAGAAGACTAAAATAGTAGCTGCGATGCATACTCTTCATGAAGTCATCCATGTAAAATGTCGGCGGCACTCCGCCACGCCGTACATACTCTGGCGGTAGAATCACATAAAAGCCACGATAGGGAGAGTATATGCGCGCCGACTTCCGCAAACGATTCAGCGAATTCTTTACAACCTGGCAAGATAATTCGGGAACGGCGGCTCTCAACTCTTCAAAAGTGAAGAATCGTCCACCAAGCATCTCTTTTTCTCTCACCCAGTCTCTAATCGACATTTCAATCCTTATTGTCTGCCAAGTAATCAGTTTTCGATTACCTACTAATGTTTTTGGATGCTCGTATTGTATCATTTCATTCAAACACTCGTCAAGACCAACACTAGAAAATCCACAGTCCGTGGCAAATCCGCACCCCTGCTAGCGCATCCGCCTTGCGGACGACCTTCGGTCGGGGGATATGCGGAGGATTAACCACGAAATACACGAAATACACGAAAGATGGGCCTATCGCGGGGACTGTCCCCAATCAGTCCATTTTGGGAAAACGGGTCTGACCTGTTTTCCCAAAATCACCTCATTTCGGGTCCCTGGACGAACTGCCGTTCCGCAACAGGAATGAGCCGTTGCCCTTCCACGCGGTTTTCTTCCCCACCGGTGGCTTCATCCCCGCCTTTGCGCGCTGCTGCTTCTGCATCGCTCGGCGTGTTCTCTTCCCTACAGGTCGAGAACCCCCGCAAGGGGCGGTTACGCAAGTCTTCTCGTCTTCACAAGTCCCACAGTCTTTCCCCTTCTGCCGCGTAGTATACCAAATCTGCCACGCAATCTGCCGCGCAAACTGCCGCGGAACCTATCACTTCACTTTCTCCTCCGTCAAGCATATACAGTAAAAACATATGGTTCATCAAAGAATTTAGTGGAACAGCATGCCGCTAAGAAATATTAACTCCGAGCGTTGGGGCTCCCGCTACCGCTCCGCAGCTTCGCACCACTCAACGACTTTGCATATGTCGATAGAAGTATTTGGGGATGCGACTGCGTCGCATAAATCGGCCGAAGGCCGCTCTAAACACTATGAATGGAGCCAATTGATCGTGGTTGAAAAGCGCGAAGCAGTGAAGCGGTAGCGAGAACCCTAACCATCGGAGTTTTACTCATGCTCTTCCACTAAAAACTCCAAAGAGCCAAATTTTTTGACCGCAAATATCTCGTCCAAAAGCCGGGTTCTGCCAAAGGCATTCACCGAGAAAGGACTATACATGCTGGCGACAGTCCTGAAAAGCCGCCGCGCGACGGAAGCCCAGAGGATCGGCCGTATGGAGACGCGGCTTCCAGCCGCGTTAACATGTGACCGAAGCGGACAAGCGGAAACGCAATTTCAGTCCGGCTGCTGTCCGTCGTGCGCCTTCCATGCGC
>CADCGZ010000126.1 GCA_902801025.1 uncultured bacterium
GGTAGAGTTCGAGTTGATGCCCGAGAAGATCTCGAAGATCTTCATGCTCTACGGTGACCTTCCCGCCGTCGTCTCGAAGATCATCATGCCGCAGATTCTCTCGATCTCGCGCATGAAGGGTTCTGACTACAAGGCCCGCGAGTTCATCGACGGCGAAGGCCGCCAGAAGTTCCAGGAGGAGATGACGGCCGAGCTCGTGCGCGTCCTCGGCGAGAAGCACATTCTCGTCAGGAACGCAATCGTCCGCCATGTCGAAGTCCCGGCGGAGATTCTCGCGCCGATCCAGTCCGCTGCCGTCGCGAAGGAGCAGGACCTCACCAATAAGACTCAGCAGGATACCGAGAAGCGTCGCGCCGAGCTGAACACCGAAGTCGCCAAGGTCGACCAGCTTAAGCGCGAGGTCGAGCAGGAGACGGCAAAGCTCGTAGCTACCGTCGCCGCCGAGATGAAGAAAGATGTCGCCGAGATAAACGCCGAGACGAAGCTCAAGGCGGCTGAGATCGACCTCGAGTGCGCGAAGATACAGGCGAAGATCACCGAGACGCGCGGCTCCGCGGAGGTCAAGGCGAAGTTCCTCGTCGAGAACGAGGAGGCGCTCGGCATCAAGCGCCGCGCATCGGCGTTCAAGGATCCCTCGCTCTGGGCCGACCTCGTGTTTGCTGACGCGCTCAACCCCGCCGTCAACATCCGCGTGATCCACTCCGGCGAAGGCACGCTCTGGACCGACCTGAAGGGCGCATCCCTCGCGGTCCCGGCGCAAGGCAAGAAGTAAGGAACCGAGAATCATAATGAAACGCTATTCCGCAAATGTCTGGGAAACGCTGATCGAGGCGCTCCACGTCTACTGGCAGGTCATCAAGGAAAAATGGCCGGCGCTTCTCGCGGTCTTCGTGCCACTCCAGCTTGTGATGGCGTTCTATCGTTATTCAGTCGCGTTGAGCGGCGCGGAGAATCTTACCAACATCAGGTTCGAGAACTTTGTCGTCACGGCGCTCGGCTTGACGCTTGGGCTCGTCGCAGTCGCGCTTGTCGTAGACAGCGTGTTTCTAAAGTGCACCGGGCAGCGTCGTCCGTCCGGCGGCGGAATCGCCGCGGCCTGGGGGCGCATGATGGCGACGGGGTGGCTGCGCATGATCGCCGAGGTCGCGCTTGTCGTCGTGGCAATCATTGCGCTTGTCATTGTGCTCATTTTTGTGTCCAACGCGCCGCTTACCCAGGTTGGCGGTTCGGCGTCGGCGTTTTCCGCCATTATCGCGTGCATCATATTGGCTCCGCTAGTCGTTGCCATCGTCTGGATACTTGTGCGCTGGAGCTTCGCCATCGTCCTAAGCGCCATCCATCCGATTATGGGCTTTACGGCAATGGGCGAGTCGTCGCGCTTCGTACGCGGCCGGTTTGCATGCTGCCTTCTCATGGTTGTTGCTGCCTGGCTTGTCATGTCTGGTATCTCTGCCATTCCCAGCTCGTTGGCATCATGGTATGCGAGAGGGGAGATGGTGGGTCTACCCGCGCCGTCCGGCACCGTGCTGGCGTGTACGGTTGTGCTGTTTTTCGGCGATCTCTTCGTAAACTTCGGCAGTCTTTTCATGCCGGTAGCACTCACGACTTTCTGGGTTCGCACGGTTGAGCCATACGATTTGCCCGAGAGCATCCGTCGCGGTCCAACGCGTTCGATAATCGTAGCGCTGCTCTTGCTGGGAGTCTTTTCCTGTTCGGTCTCCGGCTTGTTTGGCGCCAAGGCGGCCATCCGCGCAAAAGAAGAGAGGGATCATCAAAGAGCAGCCCAGCGCGCGGAGATGATCAAGGCGTTTGAAGAGTTGCGGAAGAAGTCGGTTGAAACGGAGCATGTGGAAAATGAGCAAGCTGGACGAGTTGAGGAATGAAGTCGACGCGGCGGATGACGCGATTCTTGCCGCGCTTATGCGGCGCTTTGCCATCACCGACCGCATCCGCGAGCTGAAAAACCGCGAGGGCGTGCCGCGCACCGACAAGGAGCGCGAGCGCGAGATACTTGCGCGCGTCGTGGCGGCAGTTCCGCCTGCGAAGCGCGATACGGTCTGCGCCATTTGGGAGCGTCTCTTCGCCGGCACGCGCGGAGAAATCGAGACGATTGCGCGCGGCGTTTGCGTGAAGGACGGGAAAGTTCTTCTCTGCCGTGGAAAGGGTGCGGCCTCGACATATCTCCCTGGCGGACACATCGAGTTTGGCGAAACAGGCGCAGAGGCACTTGTACGCGAAATGAAGGAAGAGACAGGGCTCGACTCTACGGCCGGAAAGTTTCTCGGTGTCGTTGAAAGCTCGTTCCTCCAGCATGGCGAAAAGCACTGTGAGATAAACCTCGTCTACGAACTCTTCATCGAGAACAGCGATGTCGCGGCGCAAGAAGACTGGATCGGCTTCGAATGGTGTCCGATTTCCAACCTTGACGCCGCCAACTTGCTTCCAGTTGACATTCGCCGCCTGATTCCGGAGAACGGTTAATGGGCTGGGTAGGAGGAACGATTGGCTTTATAGTGGGCTCCCGATTCGGTGCGCTCGCCGGTATCCTTGGCGCGGTAATCGGGAACAAGATTGGTAACTTTGTCAGCTCGGGCATAAGCAATATCGCTAGCGAAAGCCCGAGGGGAAAAAGGCCTTACGCCAACGCGCGCGGCCGTGCCTCATCGCACGCCGGTTCCCCGCGTGAGCGCGAGATTGTCTTCCTTACCGCTGTCGGCGCGATGCTGGCGAAGCTCGCCAAGGCAGACGGCCATATAGACGAGTCGGAGATCGCGGCCGCGGAGCAGGCCTTCGAGCGCCTCGAGCTCACCCCCGCCAATCGCGAGATCTGCATACGGGCGTTCCGGGCCGCGAAGGCCGACTACCACACGATCTTCGACTACGCCGAATCGTTCGCATCCGTCGCGCGCGGTGTCGTAATGCGCGAGCTGATGTATGACATTCTTTGGGATGTCGCCTGCGCAGACGGCGAAGTGTCCGCCAGCGAGCGCCGCATCCTTGAGATGATCGTTACGCAGCTCCGCATACGGCCGTCCCTCTTCACCGAGGAGTGCCACCGTCGCCTGAACGAGCAACGCTCTTCGCGGCGTAGCTATTCGTACGAGCCGTCGCCATACGACATCCTCGGCTGCGACTCGAGCGCGACGGACGACGAGTTGCGTCGTGCCTATCGCGCACAGGCGAAGAAGCACCATCCCGATCTCTTGCGTGCCCAGGGTCTCCCAGAAGAGATGATCGCCCGCGCGACCGAGCAGATGGCGCGCATCAACAACGCTTGGGAAGAGATCAAGCGCGCCCGCGGCATTTAGCCGCGATATTTTTGGCGCGAAGTGCGGGATTTATTTCTTTCCTGCGACGAAGGCGAGGAGTTCTGCAATCTTGCGGTCGGGCGTCTTTCCCTTGAGGTCGCGCACAAACGCGACATCGCGCGAGCCGACTTTGTAGAATACCGCGCGGCGGTCTTTCGCGTCGATATTGCTGATCTTCGCCGCGGCACATGCGACGCGGAGCTTCGCAAGCGCGACGAGCCGCTTCGCCGCCGACGGCAGTGGGCCGAACCTGTCGCGCAGCTCCGCGGCAAGCGCGGCGACAACTTTCTCGTCCGTCGCTTCCGCGAAGCGCTTCATGAAGCTCATGCGCTGGACGTCTTCCTCGACATACGAGTAGGGAAGCGCGGCAGCGCTCGCGTCGTCCTCGCTCGCGGGAGAGTAGTCGATGAAGTCGAGATGCAGCTTGACCTCGACGATGTCCTGCACCTTCTCTCCCTTCATCATCGCGATCGTGCGCTGCAGCAGCTGGCAGTAGAGCCCGAAGCCGACTGCCGCGATGTGCCCCGACTGCTGCGAGCCGAGAAGATTGCCTGCGCCGCGAAGCTCGAGGTCTCGGACGGCGAGGTTGAACCCAGAGCCAAGTGCGCCGTGCCGCTGGAGCGCCGAAAGCCGCTCCCTCGCGTCGGAATCGACGAGCCCTTCGGCTGGAAGGAGGAAGTACGCATGTCCCTCGCGCGAGGAGCGCCCGACGCGGCCGCGCAGCTGGTAGAGATCAGCGAGACCGAACATCTCGGCGTGATCGACGATTATCGTGTTCGCCCGTGGAATGTCTATCCCAGACTCCACTATCGTCGTCGAGAGCAGGACGTCGAACTTGCCGCGCTCGAAGTCGCGCATCTTCCGCGCGAGCGTCCGCGCGTCCATCTGTCCGTGTGCGACGACTACGCGCGCCTCGGGGCATGTCTCGTTCAGCCGCTTTTCCGCCTTGCCGATTGTCGACACCCTGTTGTGCAGGAAGAACACCTGCCCGCCACGCGCGAGTTCCGCACCGACCGCTGCGCGGACTGTCGCCGCCGAGTCGCGCACGACCTTCGTCTCGACCGCGACGCGTTCGCGCGGGGGCGTGCGTATGAGCGAGAGGTCGCGAGCGCCTGTCATCGAGAGGTAGAGCGTTCTCGGTATCGGCGTCGCCGAGAGCGTCAGCACGTCGGCGGTCGCGCGGAGCCGCTTCAGGAACTCCTTGTGCCTCACGCCGAAGCGCTGCTCTTCGTCGATGATTATGAGCCCGAGGTCGCGGAAC
>CADCGZ010000127.1 GCA_902801025.1 uncultured bacterium
TCGTCTTCTCGAACGCCTGCATCCGGTCCCAGCAGGGATTCGCGGTTGCGACGAACGTGAGCGCCGTCGTCCGCGGCATCGGCCGCAACGTCGTCGCGCCCACCTACTGGCCGCGGCTCCTCGAAGAGGGCGCGAGTTTCACCGTCGCGGGCGGAACGTTCATGTTCCGGAGCGAGGAAACGTTCACCATCCTCGGCGGCTCCGTGACAGGGATCCAAACCTATTACGCCCGGCCCCAAAACGCAGACGGCGCCGCCCTCTGGTGCGCGGACGTCCCCGGCTTCGCGCCCGGCGAGGCGGTCGGCCCGCTCCATGGCCTGCCGGAATACTACGACACGACCGAGCTCTTCGCGGACGATGACGGCGCGCTCCACCTCTGGCTGCCCGAGGGCCTCTACGTCGCCACGAACGCCGTCGACGGCGCCAAGTGGACGATCCGCATCGGCCCGGAGGGCGAGACGACCGTCGTCGCGTGGAACGACGACTTCACCGTGAACGGCGTCAACATCGCGCAGCTCTCCGGCGAGGGCTGGGACTTCGCGACAAACGTCCTCACCCTCGCCGGCACCGGGCGCTACACCGTCCGCGGAACGAACGAGCTTGGCGGCGTGCGCATTGTCGTCGCCTCGGATGCGACCGTCGAGCTCGCAGGCGTCTCGCTGCGCGCGGAGGCGCCCTTCGCCCTCGGAAACGGCGTCGTGGCGACCGTCCTGCTCAACGGCCCCGGCAACCGGCTCGTCGCGACGCGCTCCTCCGCCGCCGGTCTCTTCGTCCCGGAGACCGCGTCCCTGACGATCACCAACGCGACCGTAGACGCGAAGCTCGTCGCCATCGGCGGCGGCTCCGGCGCGGGCATCGGCACCCCCAACGGCGACAACCTCAGGTCTGGCTCCATCACCATCGCCGGCGGAACCGTCGAGGCGCACAGCAGCGCGACCGACGACCAGGGCGAGGCCGCCGCCATCGGCGCCGGGCGAGGCGGGAAGGCCGGCCCGATCCGCATCACCGGCGGCAGGGTCTACGCCTACGCCGGCTCGAAATACGGCTACGCCTCCGCGGCCATCGGCGGATCCCTCCGGATGGCGGAGACCTACACCGGCGGCCTCGTCGAAATCTCCGGCGGCACCGTCTACGCCTGCGGCGGACGCCAGGACGCCGACGTCTTCGCCTCCGACATCGGCGACGGCCTGACCTACTCCCAATCCTACGACAACAACATCCCCGTCGTCATCACGGGCGGCAACGTCGTCCTCGCCCACTTCGACTCGGAGAAGGAGCGCTTCACGCAAAGCAATTGCTCCGTGACGAACCTGGCGCACGACGCCTCCGGGCGCGTCTTGCACGCCGTCGTCATCCCGATTGGCACGCCCGACGCCGCAGCCGAGATCTCCGGGCTGAACGGCTACGGCACGCGGGACCTCTATGCCGACGCAAACGGCGACGTCTACCTCTGGCTGCCGGACGGCGAGTACAGCTTCACCGTGAACGGCCGAGGCTGCACCGCCACCGTAGACGGCGCGGACACTGTTGCCGTTGTCGATCCAGTCGCCCTGGATTCTCTCCACATCGAGAGCATCGAGCTTGTTCCCGGCGCCGTGGCGCTCGTCGTCTCGGTTGAGCCGGACGGATGGCTTACGTCCGAGACGGCTGAGCTGCTGCGCGTGCGTGCGGCGGAGACGCTTCCGCTGCCCGGCGGCGACGCGGCGCTTCTGCCGCGGGCGGACGTCGGCGTCTTGGTCAACGACGACGGCACCGCGACGGTGGTAGTCCCGCGCGCGGCGGATGTGCTGCGGAAGTTCTACCGTGTCGAGGCAGCCGATTCCGTGCGATTCCGACATGGAGCCATTGACCGATGACACGGCATTTGCTATACTTTACTTAATCTGAATTAAGTAAACGGAGATTAAGTAAATGAATTTCTTTGGGCGCGAAAAAGAGATCGGAATACTTCGGCGGGAGCGGAGCCTCTCGATAGAGAATTCCCGGTTTACCGTTCTGACTGGGCGGCGGCGCGTCGGGAAGACGGAACTTGTCGACAGGGCGCTGAACGACGGAAGTGGCGATTACGTCTATCTTCTCCTGACGCGGCAGACGGAACGCAACCTGGCGGCGTCGCTTCAGGAAGAGGCGGTACGCGCGCTTGGAGGGCGGTTGAAGATATACGGGACATGCGAGAAGCTCAAGGATATTCTGCGGGAGATCATTCGCCTTGCGGAGGAGCGTCCGCTGACTCTTGTGATTGACGAGTTTCAGGAGATGGACAGGATCAATCCGGGATTTTACGGCGAGTTTCAGGGGCTTTGGGACGAGCTCAACAGGAAAGTCAAGTTGAACCTCGTTGTGAGCGGCAGCGTCAACCGCCTGATGAACAAGATATTCTTCAGCTACGGCGAGCCGCTTTACGGACGTAACACGGCGCATCTCAGCCTCAGGCCTTTCCCAGCATCGCTTCTCAAGGAGATACTGTCAGCCCATTCCCGCAGGTTCTCAAAGGACGACGTTCTTTCCCTTTGGACGATGACGGGGGGCGTCGCGCGGTACGTGTCGCTGTTCATGGACGCCCATGCCTTCAACAGGAAGAAGATGATCGACCTCTTCTTTTCCGAGGCTTCTCCTTTCTTGGAGGAGGGGCGCTCGATTCTCATGCAGGAGTTTGGCAACGATTCCGCCACGTATTTCACGATTCTTACATCCATCGCTTCCGGCCACACGAAGTTTGCGGAAATAAAGAACGACCTCGGTTCTGATGTAGGCGCGTATCTCTCAAACCTGGAGCGGAACTACGGCCTTATACGCAAGGTCAATCCTGTTTTCGCACCGCCAGCGAGCAAGAACGCCGTATTCCGAATCGAAGACCCGTTCCTCAGGTTCTGGTTTAGGTATGTATTCAGGTGTGCGCCTTATGTCGAAAGGGGGATGTTCGAACGGCTTCGGGCGCTTGTGTCCGAGGATTTCGACGTTTTCTCTGGACGTTCCCTTGAGCGGTACTTCGAGTGGAAGTTCACAGAAGAGGAGCGCTACACGTGTATGGGCGGATGGTGGGACCGAAAGGGAGAGAACGAAATCGACCTTGTCTGCGAGGATGAGACGGCCGGGGCTATTGACTTCTACGAGATAAAGCGCCGGAAATCCGCGATAGACCTTGCGGCTCTGGAGGCGAAGACATCGCGTTTCTTCGAGAAGCACCCGGAGAAACTCCGTCTCAAGCGGCGGATTCTCGGACTTTCCATCGACGACATGTAACTTTGGGAAAGCTGATGATTCGCGCTCTCGCGTAAATTTCTGTCCGCCCAGTGCGACCTGGTAACACGGAACGGCTGTGATGTGGTATAATAGTGATATGAATTTCAATCGTCGACAACAACACAAAGGAGGTCTGCCGAAGTAAAGACGATATAGGCGGGCGACGGCCCGTCAAAACCGATTTTGCATAACTGCAAACGCGACGTTCAGTTGAAAAGCCCTGGAAAGTTTTTCAAGAATGTGAACGACGAGTTGGCAGGGATGCGCCCCGCTTCGGGGACGCATTCTTCTGCCGTCTTGTATTCACATTCGGGTTTCTTCCAGGGCACCCTCAACTGAGTATGAGACGAAACAGGGGATGCGTCCCCGAACTTTCTCTCCGTTGCGTGCGCTGCGGCGGACGGTGAGGAATGGGAGACGAAAAGAGCCAGATAACGAGCCGCGAGCGAGTTCGCGACCACGGCGAGGTGTTCACCGCCGAACGTGAGGTGAAGGCCATGTGCGACCTCGTGGGCGAGACAGGTTCCAACCCAACAAAAGGAACCGTTCTGGAGCCTGCCTGTGGGAAGGGAAACTTTCTCGTTGAAATTCTGAACCGCAAGCTCGACCGACTCGACGCACTGGGCTATCGGCGCGGCGGACGAGCCGGAAAATGGAAGTGGCAGGTTGCCGATCTTTACGCATTTCGCATCGCGACGGTACTGACGCTTCTCTACGGAATCGACATTATGCCGGACAATGTCGACGCTTGCCGAGCACGGCTTTTTGAAATTGCGCTTGTCCGCTTTGACGCCGTTGTGAAAGGTCGCGACGTCGCAAGCCGCAGACTGCTTGAAAGCGCTGCGAAGACGATTCTCGGAATAAATATCGTCTGCGGTGATGCACTGACCTTTCGCCGCGCAGATGATGAGCCGATTATATTTGTGAAGTGGCGGGCGGCGGAAAACGGTGACCGCTATGGCTTCGGTATCACGCCGTACTACTTCGAGGAGATGGTAGATGGAGAGGGGAAGGAACAGCAGCTTTTCGACGCACTTCCCAAACTCGATCGTAGTCCGCAATTCAGTTTCAAGGAAATCGAAAGGGTGAAG
>CADCGZ010000128.1 GCA_902801025.1 uncultured bacterium
GATGGCCGAGACGGGCGCGGAAGGCGTCGGCGTCGTGATTCGCGCGAAGCACCTCTGCATGATGATGCGCGGCGTCGAGAAGCAGAACAGCGAGATGACGACATCCGCCGTCCTCGGCACGTTCAGGACCGACGAGAAGGTGCGTCAGGAATTTCTGTCCCTCATCAAGTGAAAGGAACAGCCATGAAAAGGCTTCTTACGATCCAGGACATTTCATGCGTCGGGCAGTGCTCCACCACGGTCGCGCTTCCGCTCGTCTCCGCGTGCGGCGTCGAGTGCGCGGTGCTGCCGCCGGCAATCCTCTCGAACCACACTGGCGGCTTCAAGTCGTGGACTTTCGCCGACTTGACTGGCGAGCTTCCCAAGGTCGAGGCGAAGTGGATCGAGCATGGCATCCGTTTCGACGCGTTCTACACGGGCTATGTCTGCGAAAGCCACATCGATCCGATCCTCTCGATTTTCAAGACGTGTGCCGAGAAGGGCGCGATTCGCGTCGTTGATCCTGCGATGGCCGACAACGGCGTTCTCTACGCCGGCTTCGCTCCTGACTTCCCTTCGAAGATGGCGCGGCTTGTTGACGGTGCGGACTACATTCTCCCCAACCTCACCGAGGCGGCGCTGCTTGTCGGCGAAAAGCCGAAGCTCTCCGGCTACACGAAGGACGAGCTCGAGTCGCTGATCGCGAAGCTTCATGCTCTCGGCGCGAAGAATGTCGTCCTCACCGGTGTAAGCTTCTCGCCGGACGAGCTCGGAAGCGCCGTGTCCGACGGTTCGACGGTGCAGTACGATTTCAATCCGAAGCTTGAGAAGATGAGCCACGGAACTGGCGACGTCTATGCGTCTGTCTTCGCAGGCGCGGTGCTGCGCGGCAAGTCTGCGCTTGAGGCCGCCGCGCTCGCAGCCGATGTCGTCTGCGAGGCGATCAAGGCGACCGACGACGGCCATTGGTACGGCGTCAGCTTCGAGCGCGCCATCCCGTTCCTCGTCAGCAAGCTTTCCTAAGCATCGGCGATAGGGTCAAAAATGACCCGAAAAAAACCCTTTCGCGACCCACGCGAAATTTATAGATTTGCGACAATGTTCCCGCCTTGGAAAACAAGGCGAAAGGAAAAGGGAACATGGTTGCAAGATGCTATTCAGGTGCGATAAACGGCGTAGACGCGTCTGCTGTCGAGATCGAGGTCAGCTCCTCCAAGGGGACGAGCTCGTTTGCGATCGTCGGCCTTCCGGACACAGCGGTAAAAGAGGCGAAGGACCGCGTCTCGACCGCGCTTAGGAATTCCGGCTTCAGGTCGAAGGACGAATACGCGGTTACCGTGAACCTCGCGCCCGCAGACGTGCGGAAGGAGGGACCGATCTACGACCTCCCGATTGCCGTAGCGCTTCTCAAGGCGACGCAGCGGCTTCGCACCGAGGAGCTTTCTGAGTATGCGCTCGTGGGGGAACTATCGCTCTCGGGCGGCGTGAGACGCGTAAGGGGCATCATCCCCATCGTCGTCGAGATGCGGCGCATCGGCCGCCGCGCGGTGCTCGTTCCAGAGGAAAACGCCGAGGAGGCGAGCGTCGTACCTGGGATTGACGTCATTCCGGTGAGGACTCTCGGTGAGGCGGTTAAGTTTCTTAGTGGCGAGCTGGAGATTGAACCTCACTCGACCGACCTCGCCTCTCTCGTCGCGGCAGACGAAGGCCATGGCGACGACTTCGCAGACGTGAAAGGGCAGGAGAGCATTCGCAAAGCGGTTGAGGTTGCGGTTGCCGGTGGGCATAACTTGCTGATGATCGGCTCGCCCGGGTCGGGCAAGACGATGATCGCTCGGCGGATACCGTCGATTCTCCCGCCTATGAGCGTGGAGGAGGCGCTTGAAGTCTCTAAGATCCATTCCGTCGCGGGGCGCGAGAAGGGCGGTGGAATGTTCGTCACATCCCGGCCTTTCCGCGCGCCACACCATACCGTGAGTTCAATCGGTCTTCTTGGTGGCGGAACCAAGCCGGTCCCCGGCGAAGTCTCGCTCGCGCATCGTGGCGTCCTCTTTCTCGACGAGTTCGCAGAGTTTCCTCGCCCCGCCCTAGAAGTCCTTCGCCAGCCACTCGAGGACGGGCATGTTTCAGTATCGCGCGCGGCGGCTGCGCTCGACTTCCCGTCGCGCTTTATGCTCGTCGCTGCGATGAATCCCTGTCCCTGTGGCTACTACAACGACCCGACGCACGAGTGCCGCTGCAACCAGCGGCAGATACTCAAGTACCAGCGTCGCGTATCTGGACCTCTACTCGACCGCATCGACATCCAGTGCGGCGTTGCCGCCGTAAAGCCAGACGACCTCGACTCTCTCAAGTCTGGCGAACCAAGCGCGGCGATTCGCACGCGTGTAGTCGCGGCGAGGGCTTTGCAACGCGAGCGTTATCGTGGCATGCCGGGGATATCCACGAATGCCGATGCAAAGAGCCGCGACCTGAAGGACATCTGCCGTCTGGACGAGAAGGCGGCGCGGAAGTTCCGCGAACAGCTTGAACGACTTCAGTTTTCGGCGCGCGCCTATGACCGCGTACTCAGGGTCGCGCGAACATGCGCCGACTTGGAGGGGCGTGCTGACGTGACGGAAGATGATGTTTTCCGTGCCGCCCAATATCGTCAGCTCGACAACGGATCTGATTCTTTCTGGGCCTGATGGCTCAGCGATACAAAAACAAACGAAAGGAGAAAACCATGAACAAGAATACAACTCAAGACGCTGGCCCTGCAAAGGTCGGCCAGTACCGCCCGAACCTGGCGTTCTACCATGCGAACGCCAAGGGCACGGGTTGTGCGCTGAAGCTTTCGCTTCATCCGGCGCACGACGACACGGACGGATGCATAATGATGACGATGGCTAACCAGCTGACAATCGGCGACCGCATGGCTCCTAATCCTGTGTTCCCGAAATTCGACTGGGACGGCAGGCTAACGGTAAAGCTCGACTTTTCCGACCTGACGCGCATCGTGCAGGTTTTCAGGGGGGAGCGCGAGTCTATCGAGGACGGCAAGGGCATCTACCACAGGACGGCGCGGTTCTTGACGCGCATAGTCCTTAGGCACATGGTCGAGCCGATGGCCGGCTATTCGCTCGAACTCTATCGCACCTCGAACGACGGGAAGGACGAGTCGAACGCGAGGATAATCCTCTCCGACGCAGAGGCACTTGGGCTGGGGCTTGCGATAGAAAATTCGTTCGGCGTCATAAGCTTCGGCATTCCGATGCTCGTTGAGCACGGCACGACGGCCCATCGTCGCGAGGCGCGGGAGGCGCGGAATGCCGCTGCTGCCTAAGGCGCCGAACGTCGGCGTCGAACACGGCGCATGGGGCGAGGATGTCGCGGTCGAGTATCTGCGGGTCCACGGCTACGAGATAGTCGACCGCAACGTCCGCCCCTGCCGCCGCGACCAGCGGCTTGAGATCGACGTCATTGCCTACGACCGCATGTACGACGTGATGGCGTTCATCGAGGTTAAGCAGCATGCGCGGAGAAGCCCGTATGCGCGTCGCCTCCAGAGCATAACGCGGCGCAAGAAGGATCTTTTGCGCCGCGCCTGCCGCACCTGGCTTGCCAAAGAGCATTGGAAGGGCGGCTATCGATTCGACGTGATCGAGGTCTATGGCGAGCCAAACTCGCGCATGCGGGCCGAGATCGACCATGTCCCCGGCGTTCAGCTGTTCGAGAAGAGCGAACGGTATGTCCGTTGGGGATAACCATGTAGAACAGGTAGAACATGCAGAAACTCTACACGCTCTACATGTTCTACACGGCTAAAAAGAAGTCTTGAATTTAACTCAAAAGGAAAACAACCATGACACTTGAAAACGTGATGAAGGAAATCAGGAAGCAGTTCGGAGAGATGTCGATACTGAAGCTTGGTGATGAAGCGAGGCGAGATGTCGAGGCCGTCTCGACTGGTGCGCTCGGGCTTGATCTCGCGCTTGGGGTCGGTGGACTCCCGAAGGGGCGCATCATCGAGCTTTACGGCCACGAGTCCTCGGGAAAGACTACGCTTGCGCTACATGCCGTCGCGAATGTCCAGAAGGCGGGCGGAACGGCGGCGTTCATCGATGCGGAACACGCGCTCGATCCCGGCTACGCGAAGAAGATCGGCGTCGACCTTGCGGGGCTCGTCGTCTCCCAGCCATCGAGCGGCGAAGAGGCGCTTACGATATGCGAGGAGCTCGTGAAGTCGGGAGCCGTCGATATCGTGGTCGTAGATTCTGTCGCGGCGCTGACGCCACAGGCCGAGATCGACGGCGCGATGGGCGACAGCCATGTAGGGTTGCAGGCACGGCTGATGTCGCAGGC
>CADCGZ010000129.1 GCA_902801025.1 uncultured bacterium
TCCTGGCGGCGCTCGGCTGGCCGCGCGCGGAGACGTGGCGCGTGGGCGTCGAGAACGACGCGACGACGGAGCTTTCCGCCGACACGGCGCCGGAGGGCGGATTTGACGTGGACGGCGAGCTGTGGCCCGTTCCAAACGGCGGCCTCACGAACGGGGTGTCCGTCACGTTCAAGTTCCCGATCGAGGCCGGGTATGACGACGGCCGCGCGCAGATCTTCCGCTGGAAGGCGACGAGCGACTCGGCGGAGGGCCTGCTGGGCGTGGCGGTCAACGGCAAGTCGATCGGCAAACGTCCGATCAAGGCGGGCGAGACGCAGAGTTGGGTCGTGCGGGCGGCGGCGCTCACGGTCGGCACGAACACGCTCACCGTCACGCGCATCGACAGCGGCACGGGCGTGGTGACGCTCGACGCTGCGGCGCTCGGCGGCGGCTGGCAGGTGGGCAGGCGCGACGACGACTGGGCTGACTTCGGCCACGAGGGGGCTGTGTCCAACGAGTACCACGTGGTGGACGGCAACATGCGCCACGTGCCGCGCGCGATGCTGTACGCGGGCACTGGCGACCGCACGAGCTGGCACGCGGTGATGCCGCGGTCGCTCGCGGGGGAGTACGACTGGATTCTCCACTTCCGCACGGGTCCCGAAGGCGGTGGAACGGGAACGCGCCTTTGCATCGACTTGAACGGCGAGCGCCTCGCGACGAAGGACGCGCCTGGCACGAAAACGGACCATCCTTTCGCCATTCCACGCGAGCTGCTGAAGGCGGGCGAAAACGTGTTTTCGTTCCTCAACGACACGCAGTCCGGCACGGACTCCATCTCCATCGACTCCGTCTGGCTCGAGCCGGTCATGCTAATGATGGTGCCGTAGACATGCTGCGGACTTTTCGTGTATTCCGTGGTTAAAACTCCGCATATCCCCCGACCGAAGGTCGTCCGCAAGGCGGATGCGCTAGCAGGGGTGCGGAAGTGCACCCCTGTAGCCACCGCTCGGCCCCTTGCGGTCCCTTCGGGGTTCGCGCTTTGCGCTCAGGCAACCTGACGACTTCGTCGCAGGCGAATTTCGGCGGCTCCTCCCTTCTGTCGTCGGGGGATATGCGGTTGAGCTTCGTCGCGGCATTTGGTACAATCTGCGCAGGAGTAACGCATGGGACTTGTGAAGAACAGATGGCGAAAGCCAGCTTGGAGGAGATGGACTCCCTTGCTGTGGATTTGCCCGTTTTTGGTCGTGTCCGCGGTCTTTGTGCTGGTGGATGTCTTCAGTGTGCGTGAGAAAGCGGCGGCAGCGGAAGAAAGAGCAGTCGAAGATTGCGAAATCGTTGGTGACGAACATGAGCTGCTGGTCACAGGATACTGCAATTGCGGGAAGTGTTGCGGCTGGCGCAAGAAGTGGTTCTTCTTCGGCGAGCCGGTCTATAACTACGGCAAGATGAAAGGTGCTCCCAAGAAAGTCGGCGTCACGGCTTCCGGTGCGGTCGCAGCGAAGGGGACGATTGCCGCCGATCCAGCGGTCTATCCCTTTGGAACAAGAATCGGAATCCCCGGATATGGCTTGGGGATCGTTCAGGATGTCGGTGGATCTATAAAGGGCGCCCACATCGACATATGGTTTCCGTCCCACGCAGAGGCCTTGGCCTGGGGGGGCCGCAAGCTCAAGGTTAAAGTCGCAAAGAAAGAAGCAAAAGAGAAGCAAATGGGGCGGGAATCTGCGGGGACAGACCCCGCGAAACGCTGATTTATCAAGGGTTTTGCTACGTATGGTTGGTGCGCGACGAGCAAATTGGATTTTGCTATAATATGCGCATGTTCCGAAAGGTCTAATCGAAATGATTGTCATTATGCTATTTTTACTGCTTATAGTTGCGAGCATCCCGGCGTGGTGCAGGCGCCGCAATGTTGGCGTCATGACATGGGTGTTCCGCATGATTCCGCTGTTTGTGTTTTCCGATCCTTTCACTGGGTTCCGTTTCTCCGGTTTTGCATGGGTGCTGAGCATGATCCTCTTTTCCCTGATCAGGGAATCGCTTTTGCTGGCCGGTGCTGTGCTGCTTCTGCTTCTTGTGATATGCGGCATGATCGTGTTCTGGCCGGGTTGGCGGTTGAAAATGCCCGGGAAGCGGTGGCTGCGCGGAATCCTCTGGGGCGCTTATGCCTGTTTTAGCATTCTCATGGCGGCTGGATTTGCCCTGCTCACGACGGCGGCCGTTTCCGCCATGTGGATGTCCTGGCAGTTCCGTGTCATCGACTGCCGGTATGCGACTCAGGGCGAAATGGATGGCGGCGGTTTTCGTCCCAGGGCGTTTGCCAGATGGCTCCCGCCGGGCGCGAAAGACATCCATTATCGAAGCGAGGCGAAGTTCGGCCAGGTAGAAGAGCGGCTGACCTGTTACTGCGACGAGGCGGATCTGGTCAGGTATGCCGTCGAACACTCATACCCGCTGGCGACGAATTCGTTCGTGATGCTGGACTACCATATCCCGGAGCAGGGAAGCCTGCAGCATGTGGAGGAACAGATGGCAAAAGACGCCGAAACGCAGCAGCGGCTTGTTTTCGGCGAGAGGCCGCTGCCAGAGCGGTTCATCTCGTTGACTCAAAGCCATGCGTTTGACGGCGGGGCCTGCGGCGGTAGTTGGCGAGTCATCTTTGTGCTCGACCGGGATACAGGTGAGATGTCAGGCTATCACAAGAACAATTGTCTGTAGTGTGTACTACTCCCTGCCGTAATTGTGAATGATAGAGATGCGTAATATGCTATAATATGCATCGAAAGGAAAACTGACATGGCGACAAAATGCAGGCATTGCGGTTCGTCGAGCTACGGCCACGGCTGCGCATACGGCCCGGACAGGCTTCACGAGCATCGCGACGACGAGAAGCACTGCGAATGGTGCGGTTCGTCGAGCTACGGTCACGGGTGCGCGTATGGCCCAAACAGGTTGCACCGACACGGTCCGGGCGGCAACAAGTGCATCTGGTGCGGCTCGACGTCCAGCGGCTCGGGATGCCCCTACTCCCCGACGCGCCGACATGAGAAGTGATGGCCCCGCTGCCAAAGCAGGGATAGATCGCTGCCCGAGCGGTTCATCTCGCTGACGCAAAGCCATGAGTTTGTCAGCGCGGCGGATTTGCCGCGGTTCATTGATGCTTGCTGCACTTGACTGCGCAACGGTATTGTTCGTCGGCAAACTCTCCATCAGGAATCGCTTCGAACGAATATGTCCCGCCGCTCGGGCATTTGACTTCGCGGTAGAGAAGCTTCGCCGCGCGGAGTTCCGCGACGCTCTTAGGCGGGGGGATTTCTTCTTTTCCCATGGTCTTCGGCTCGAACAGATGCCGCATCCGATACTGTTGTGCCGCGGCCGCCAACTTCTTTTTATTGAATGCGCAGACCCTTGCGAAATCGGCTTCGGTTACTACTGGGACCCACTTGCCATTGACCTTGGCGAGTTCGTAGTACTGGTCTATCAATCCAGAGGCGCCGCCCTTGGGACATCTGGCCTCAATGCCGAACCAGCGCATCAATATCCAGTCCACCCGGGAATAAGCCCCTTTCTTTGTGCCGATGGTTACCGTGGCCCTGTCGCCGTCTACAACTACGTCCTTTGCGAATATTATCGCGTCATTCATTTGCTCCCAGGCCAAAGGCATATAGTGGCCTTTATAGACAACGACCAGCGGGCAATTCTTTCCCATGCTCGTCTCCACCATTTGCTCGAACGCGGCTTCTGGAAGATTATGATAGCGTTCCAGCAATTCTATGATGACATTCTCGGGGCGATCGACTCCGTATCTCCAGTAGGCGAAGGCGCTCGCGAGCACGAAAACAAGTAGCGCGAAGCATCTCATCACGGAGAACTTCGGTTTTTTCACCGCCGCAGGATTGTCCTGCTCGAAGGTTGTATAGTCTTCCATGCGGCATATTATATCAAATGCAAGAAGTCGCCTTGCCCGCGATTCGTTCACGGTTTGCGGACTATAGCAATGTGGATTTTGCTATAACGAAGGAATGGCCTGAGCTTATTGATATAGTGGCATTGATATAGTAGTTGGCTTTGGGTTTGAGATACGCGGCGGATTTGCCGCGGCGGAGATGCGAGAAATTTGGTAGAATATCAACAACGAAAGGAACTCTAAAATGGCGAATATAATCCTGAAGCGCATTATACCTTCTGCAATTGGCCTGGTGCTTGTCGTGCTTGCCGCGCTGTGGCTCTATGGCTTCATCGGTGTCAAGGCGGGCTGGATTGGCCCGACCGAGGTCCCTGGACTCAACGCCATTTCGCACAGCGGCGCAGATGCCGCGGGCGGTGTCGGCGCCGCGGCAAAGGCCAAAGTCGGCCTTTGATTCGAGGGCCGTCCAACAATGGGTCAATTGACTGACAAGGTGGATTCGGAGGAAAGGTCGGCGGCTTGTCCGCTGGACAAGTTTTCGAAAGAAGACCTGATTCGGCTTATAGGCGACTATTCGAAGACATGGCTTGCGCTTGACGGAGTGTGGTTTCAGTCCGTGGAGCAGGCGGACGGAATGGAAGCGGCGATGTTCCATGACGCAAGGGCATGGAAACGCTTTACTGTCATCGAGGCGAAACGAATCAAGTCCTTCCTCGGGTTGGGGGAGAGGCCGGGTCTTGACGGGCTGGAACGGGCGCTGTCCCTGCGGTTCTATGCCAACATAAACGAGGCGACGTTCAAGCGCGAGGGCGGCAAGCTCATTTACACGATGAAAAAGTGCCGCGTGCAGTCCGCCCGCGAAAGGAAGGGGATGCCATACCATCCCTGCAAGCCCGTTGGCGAGATAGAATACAGCGGCTTCGCCAAGACCATCGACGACCGCATAACATGTCGCTGCCTAAGCTGCTATCCCGATGTCTCCGACCCCGGCTGCTGCTGCAAATGGGAATTCAGCATCTGAAGTATCGCGGCGGATTTGGTGCGCGGTTACGTGTTAAAACTCTCGCAAAGGGTTTACGCAAGGCAGAGTGGAAATGGTATAATACCATTAGTCGGACGAATGTCCTAAACTCGAAATGAAAGGTGCTAATATGAAGGTTGCTACATCGTCAAGGACGGCGACACGCTTGCGTTCCTTGGCGACTCGATTACGCAGCAGGGCCAGGAAAAAGCCGACGGATACGTCAACCTCGTCCTGCGCTCGCTCGCCATAGAGGGTGTGAACGTCAAGCCGGTGAAGGCTGGCATCAGCGGGAACAAGTCGAATGACATGCTGGCGCGTTTAGATAAGCACGTGCTTTCCAAGAAGCCGAACGTGATGACGCTCTCGTGCGGCGTCAACGACGTCTGGCACCATGACTGGAACAATGGCGTGTCGCTCGAGGACTACAAGAAGAACATCTCCGCGATATTCGACAAGTGCGACGCGGCGGGCTGCAAGGTAGTTGTGCTGACT
>CADCGZ010000130.1 GCA_902801025.1 uncultured bacterium
TGCGACGACGTTCTTCGCCCGCGCAGTAAGCTCAAGCCAGCGGAATGCGCCGATGTTGCGCGCACCCCCGCCGACGAACACGGCGACCCTAAGCGGCTTTTCCGCGTCGGAAGCGGCAACGCCGTTCCCCGCACCCGGCCCCATGCACCCAGCAGACGCGGCAACCACGGCAACGGCAATCAACGACTTAATCTTCATACATAGTCCTCCTTAGTTTTCCTTTTCCTTCCTGGCTTCGCAAGTCGGCTTTCGGGTCATCCCGAACATCTTGTCAACGATGATGGCGATTGCGCCGTCGCCGGCGATGTTGCAGGCCGTGCCGATGGAGTCCGTCGCCAGGTACAGGGCGATCATGAGCGCGATCTGCGCCTGGTCGAAGCCGAGCATGGACTCAAGGAGCCCGATCGCCGCCATTACCGCGCCGCCGGGAACGCCGGGCGCCGCGATCATCACTATGCCGGCCATCGCTATGAACCCCGAGAAAGTCACGATGTTTACATCCGCGCTCCGCCCAGCGACAAGCAACAGCGCGACTGCGCATGAAACGATCTTCACCGTCGAACCGGCGAGATGCACGGTCGCGCACAGCGGAACAGTGAAGTCGGCTATCTCGCGGCTCACGCCGTTGGCGAGCGTCTGCGCACGGGTAACGGGGATCGTCGCGGCCGATGACGAGGTCCCAAGCGCGGTCATGTAGGCCGGGAGCATCGTCCACATCGCCTTGAACGGATTCCTCCTGGCAATGGCTCCGGCAACGCAGTACTGAATGACGATGACTGCGATCATAAGCGCCGAGAACACGGCGATGATTGCGGCGAAATCCGCAAGGACGCGACATGCCCTGCCCGCAGCGGTCATGTCGAGAAAGATGCCGAAGATGAAAATCGGCAGCAGCGGGACGAGCGCACCGGAGATCGTGCGCACGACGACTCCGCGGAAATCAGAGAACACGCGCCTCAGGGCATCGCATTCCGCGAAGACCATGCCGAGCCCAGCCATGAACGAGAACACGAGTGCGCTCATCACGTCCATGATCGGGGGAATCGACATCTGCACATACGGCTGGAACTCCAGCGCCGCGCCATCGACGGCCTGGCCCACCCCCGTCGAGACGAGCGACGGGAAGGCGGCGGCCGATACGAAGTACCCGAGAAACCCCGCGAAAAGCGTTGACCCATAGGCAATGGCGACTGTCGCGAGAAGGAGCTTCCCTGCGCCACGCCCCGTCTCCGCTATCGCCGGCGCGACGAGCCCGACGATGATGAGGGGAACCAGGAACTTGATGAACTGGCCAATGAGCGCGACGACCGTATTCACGCCGCGGACAAACGGAGCGGGCACGAACGAACCGAGGGCGATGCCGAGGACTATGGCCAGCACGACACGAGAAAGGAGTCCGAACTTTGCTTTTTTCATGGTGGTCAGAACAGCTTGTTTCCGTAAACGAGGATCTTGCTGAGCGACAGCGGCTTCTTCTTGCCGCCGCCCGGCTCCAAGGCGACCTTGACGAGCTTAGCGGTCTGGGGATCCCTGCGCAGGTCCATCTTCCGCCGGTCGCCTCCCGCTCCCTGCTCCCCGACCTTGCGCCATTCCTCGCCGTCGTCGGAGACCCAGAAGGACAGCTTTGCCGAATCCCCCACGACCGTCACGCCGGTTATCTCCACATCGCCCGCAAGCTCGACGACGGCGTACGGCGCATCCTCGGGCTTCGTCGCAAAAAGCCCTTTGCGACTTGGATCGTACGGCGTCGCGTCCGAGACTCGCGCATAGTCCTCGGGCGTGTCGCCCTTCCCGCTCGAGGAAATCCTCACAAGCGCATCGCCGGAGACAAGCGGCGCACCGTAGTCCTGCTCGGGAACTTTCGCGGTCCCCGTCGGCGGCTCGCTCTCGTTCCTGAAGTTCGCCAACAAGCGGAACGCCTCCCTGTCCGCCCGGAAATCCCCAAGCGCGAAAATCTGCCGCCAATTGAATCCCCCTTCCCCGTTCCCCGTTACCCGTTCCCCGTTTTTGCTCCCGAACGACGCCGCAATCGCGAACAGCCGCCCAAGACGTTCCTTGTCCTTCCCGAAACGTTCCATGGCGAAGCTGAATATCTGCGGCATGTAGCCGTGGCTCCCCTTGTTGGCCTCCAGCGCGACGGCGAGCAGCTTGTTCTCGAGTTCCGCTTTGCCCTTGAAACGACTGAGCGAACGGCTAAGCGCGTCTTTCCTGAAGTCCATCTCCTCCCCGATCTGCTGCTTCGGCTGCGGCAGGGCGAGGAATACCCTCGCCGTCTCCTTCGCGAGCGCCACATCGTCCATTCCGGCCTTCTGCATCGCGTCAAGCGCCTCGTGCGCGAAATTCCACGTCACAAGGCGACCTTCCGGCTGGAGCCTGACGAGTTCGCCGAGATATTTCCGCCATTCGTCGATGGACGCATTGGCCGCCTTGAGCGAATCGGCGTAGGCGCGCCACGCCGTGTAGTTGTAGGGACAGCGCATGGCCGCCTCCTTGACGCGCCCGGCGAAGAGCAGCAGCTCCGATTCGTCGTGCGCCGTGCGGTCGGCAAACGCGCGTTCGGTCGACTGGAGATACTGGAAGCCCTTCCCCCAGAGCGTGAACGACGCGCCGGAATATGGCCTTATCCCGTTGATGAGCCGCCAGTTGCCGTCTTCCCTGCGCATGGCCCAGCAGCGGTGCGGCGGCGCCTTCTTCTGGAACTTCGTGGCCTTGCGCCCCGGCTGGACGTTCGTCACGGCCATGATCCCCTGGGAATTGGCGGCGTGCGACGCCCACTCGGAAAGCTCCACGCACACGCCGCCCACGCGAGAACGCCTGTAGAGGTAGGGCAGGCCCGACGCATCCCAGGGCCTCATGTACCCTTCCCAGGGTCTCATGGGGGCGCGAAACTTCCGGAACTTGGATGCCCCGAAACAGTTTGTCTTGCGGTAGGGCACGTTCCGGCTCACGGAACCGGGGCGACGCGTCGGGAAGCGGCGCTGGGCGTTGAGGTAGAGAGTCTCCGCCGCGTCCGCAGGACGCCGCACGATGAAACGCCATTCGCGGCAGTCGCGCTTCGCCGCCTCTGGCACAAACCGGTTTGCCATGCCAATCCTGCGAAACGCCGCCCAGTGGCGCACTGTCGCCGTCATGTCGTCGCCCTTCTGGGCGTTTATCGCCACTGCCACCGTCGCCTTGCGGCCCATCTCCGTGCGGCTCCACTTCTCGTCCTCGTCGTTGAGGAAGAGCGTCATCAGCGTCTCCAGCGCAAGCGGCGCGTCGAAGACGGGGCCGGAGAGCAGGAAGTCCTCCAGCACGGCATCATCGTCCCAGAGCCGCGCGAACAGCTCGCGCCCGCCCTTCGCGGCGAGTATTTCCTTTATCTTCGCCTCGGTGCATATCTCGACAAGGCGCTTGCGCAAGATCGCGCGCCGGACAGGCGAACCGGGCTTCAGGTCAGCAGACTTGATGTTGCCGGGACACGCAATACTCGGCACCTTCCCCGTTACCCATTCCCCGTTACCCGTTCCCAGTTCCCCGTTCCCCGTTACCAACTTCTTCGGCTCCAGGTTGACGACGCCGTCGCCCCATGCGCCGACCCCGCGCAGGGGATCCTTCGGCGGCTCGGGGACGTCCACGCCAAGGTCCTTCAGGAAAGTGTACGCCGGCCAGCCCCAGAACGACGTCGAGTCCGCGTCGTAGACGGCCTTAAGGCACTCGATGCACCGCTCCTTGTTTGCAGCGAGGTCATGCCTCAGGAGCGCGAATTCGGCCATGTCGACAGACTGCCGCTCCTCGAGGTTTCTCTTGTCCGCAGGACGTGAGCGCAGTTTGGCGATGAATGCCCGGCCCGCGTCCCATTTGCCCTCTGCGCCGAGCAGGCTCGCCTGCCTTACGTCGCCATAGCCGTCGGAAGCGCGGACTGGCTGGCTGACGCTCAAGTCCGGCGCGGCAAACACGGCCCCTGCCATCAGCATGAACATTGCGTTTACGAATTGTTTCATCTGATCTTTCCTGTCCCGTTCTTTTGCCTTTTGCGCATAGTGTACCAAAAATCCCCAAAGCATTACGGCACTTTCTGTAATTCGCCGAAAAACCTGCATAAGCAGATTTCGCAACCCCAAGGCAAAATACGCCTTAATGGGCGTTGGTCCCGTAGCCGTCGGCCTTGGCGGACCACGCGCACAGGAAGAGCGCCATGCCCACAAGCGCGAATAAGGCGATCGCACAAAGCGCCGCGCTCCAGCCAAAGC
>CADCGZ010000131.1 GCA_902801025.1 uncultured bacterium
CTCAAGGCGAATCTCGCCGCGATTGCGGCGGTCAAGCCCGGCATTACGGGCAAGGCGCTCGACAAGGTCGCGCGAGACGTCATAAAAAAGGGCGGCTTTGGAAAATGCTTTGGTCATTCCCTCGGGCATGGCGTCGGGCTTGAGGTTCACGAGGCGCCGAACGCGTCAGCGAAGTCGGACTGGGTTTTGAAGCCGGGGATGTTCGTGACGATAGAGCCGGGAATCTACCTCGAGGGGAATCTTGGCGTCCGCATCGAGGATCTTGTCCTCGTCACCGCCACCGGTTGCGAAGTGCTGACCACGAGCGCTAAGTAGCGGTCACCGTCAGTTGTCGCTCGTTGTCGGCGTCCGAAGGCTCCTCCTCGCGGACCCTCGGCGAATACGCCGTATCCGCTCGCTCGGACCTTCGCTTCGCCGCCAACTTCGCTCTACAACGCTATTCTCCAACTCCAACTTCCCAAAACCTCTCTGCGTACTCTGCGTCTTAGCGTCTCTGCGTTAAAAAATTTAAATAAAAAATCTACCCTCCACTCTCCAACTCCAACTCATCTCTCCAACTCCTGCCCCGTCCCCCCTGACCCCTGACCCCTACTGCAACTATCCCACTTCGGGCTGAAATTATGATATAATATCCAGATTTCAAGGAGTCAAAAGGATGGCTAAACTGACATTCAAAGAGGAGCTATGCAAGGGATGCGGGCTTTGCGTGACCGCATGCCCCAAGAAGATTCTCGCAATTTCAAAGACGAAACTGAACCATAAGGGACATGCGCCCGTAGAGCTGACGAAGCCCGAAGAGTGCGTCGGTTGCGCGAGCTGCGCGATGATGTGTCCAGACTGCGTAATTACGGTAGAGAGGTAGGAAAGGACGGGACCTCTGGCGGCCCCAAACCCCACCCAAGGAATAAAAATGAGTTCAAAAGTTCTGATGAAGGGCAACGAGGCGATCGCCGAGGCGGCGATACGCTGCGGTTGCCGGCACTATTTTGGCTATCCGATCACGCCGCAGACCGAAATCGCGGCGTACATGGCAAAGCGCATGCCGAAGATCGGCGGCACGTTCCTCCAGGCGGAAAGCGAAATCGCCGCGATCAACATGGTCTACGGCTGCGCCTCGACCGGTCGCCGCGCGATGACGTCGAGCTCGAGCCCGGGCATCTCGCTCAAGGCCGAGGGCATGTCGTACCTCGCGGGCTCCGACCTTCCTGCGCTTATCGTCAACGTCCAGCGCGGTGGCCCTGGCCTCGGCGGCATCCAGCCGTCGCAGTCCGACTACTTCTTCATGACCCGCGGCCCCGGCCACGGCGATTTCCACATCATCGTCCTCGCGCCCGCTACGGTGCAGGAGATGGCCGACATGACGCGCCTCGCGTTCGAGCTCGGCGAGAAGTACCGCATGCCCGCGATGCTGCTCGCTGACGGCACGATGGGCCAGATGATGGAGCCGGTCGTTCTTCCCGAAGATACGGTCGATCCCGAGACGATCCCCGCCACGAAGCCATGGGCGACGACGGGCACGCAGATGAAGCGCCCGCACAACATCATTAACTCCCTCTACTTAAAGCCCGACGAGCTCGAGAAGACGAACTACGAGCGTTTCGAGCGCTACGCGAAGCTCGAGAAGGAGGAGTGCCGCTGGGAGGAATACCTCATGGACGACGCGGAAGTGTGCGTCATCTCGGTCGGCATTACCGCGCGCGTCGCGAAGAACGCGATCGCCGCCGCCCGCAAGGAGGGCATCAAGGTCGGCATGATCCGCCCGATCACCCTCTATCCGTTCCCGAAGGAACCGATCGCCAAGGCCGCCGCGAAAGTAAAGAGCTTCCTCACGGTCGAGCTCAACATGGGCCAGATGAACGAAGACGTGAAGCTCGCAATCGGGTGCTCCAAGCCGGTCGCCATGTGCAACCGCGTCGGCGGCATGATCCCAAGCGCCGACGAAGTTCTCGCCGCGATCAGGAAGGAGGCGAAGTAATGGCCATTGTCTTTGAAAAGCCGAAGTCCCTCACGGACGTCCCGTACCACTACTGCCCGGGCTGCACGCACGGCATCGTCCACCGTCTCGTCGCAGAGGCGATAGACGCGCTCGGCATCGAGGGCCGCACGGTTGGCATCGCGCCAGTCGGCTGCTCCGTGATGGCGTACGACTACTTCAAGTGCGACATGATCGAGGCCTCCCACGGGCGCGCCCCGGCGGTCGCGACTGGCGTCAAGCGCTCGATGCCCGACAACATCGTCTTCACCTACCAGGGCGACGGCGACCTCGCGTCCATCGGCCTCTGCGAGACGGTCTCTACCGCGTGCCGCGGCGAGAACATCACGATCATCTTCATCAACAACGCGATCTACGGCATGACCGGCGGCCAGATGGCACCGACGTCGCTCATCGGCCAGGTCACGCAGACCTCCCCCTACGGGCGCGACGCGAAGACCCAGGGCATGCCGATCAGGATCTGCGAGCTTCTCGCGACGCTGGACGCGCCTGCGTATCTCGAGCGCGTCGCCGTCAACTCGGTCGCGCACGTCAGGCAGGCGAAGAAGGCGATACTGAAGGCGTTCAAGAACCAGGTCGAGGGCAAGGGCTTCTCGCTCGTCGAGGTCGTCTCGACGTGCCCGACAAACTGGGGACTAACGCCCGACAAGGCCTGCCAGTTCGTCGAGGAGAAGATGATTCCGTTCTACCCGCTCGGATGCTACAAGGATAGGGAATAGGGGTCGGGAGTCAGTAGTTAGGAGTCAGTAGCTAGGAGTCAGGAGTCAGTAGTTAGGAATAAGGAAAGAAGAGAATTTGAAATGACCTATGAAACTATAATGGCGGGATTCGGCGGACAGGGGCTGTTGTTCTCCGGCAAGGTTCTCGCCCATGCCGCGCTCATCGAGAACAAGGAGCTTTCCTGGCTCCCCTCGTACGGGCCCGAGATGCGCGGCGGAACGTGCAACTGCTCGGTCATAGTCTCCGACGAACCCGTCGGCTCGCCGATCATCGCCCACCCGAACGTCCTGATGGTGATGAACGAGCCGTCTCTCGACAAGTTCGAGGACACTGTCGCCCCCGGCGGCACGATCTTCGTCGACTCCGCGCTCATCGCGCGCAAGGTTCGCCGCACCGACGTCGAAGTCGTCTACATCCCCGCCACCAAGATGGCGACAGACATGGAGGCCAAGGGCCTCGCCAACATGATCATACTCGGCGCGATCGTCGAGAAGCTCCGCTGCGTAGACCCCGACAACGTCGAGGAGGCGCTCAAGGAGACGATTTCCGCGCGCAAGGCCGCGCTCCTCGACCTCAACCTCAAGGCCGTCGAGGCGGGCCGCGAGTTCATCCGCGGAGAGAAAGCTTAACACCCAAGACACAAACAAAAAAAGAAAAACAAAACAAGGGAAACACGACCCATGAAAAAGCAAGACAAGAAGTACGTATATTTCTTCGGTGCGGGCCAGACCGAAGGCAATGCCAACATGCGCGAGCTGCTCGGCGGCAAGGGCGCGAACCTCGCCGAAATGGCGGGACTCGGGCTCCCCGTCCCCCAGGGCTTCACGATCACGACCGAGGCGTGCACGCGCTACTACGACGACGGCAAGCAGATCGCCCCCGACATCCAGGAGCAGGTGATGGAGTACATCGACAAGCTCGAGAAGTCGGCCGGAAAGAAGTTCGGCGACAAGAAGAACCCGCTGCTCGTCTCCGTCCGCTCCGGCGCGCGCGCGTCGATGCCCGGCATGATGGACACGATCTTGAACCTCGGCCTCAACGAAACTGTCGTCGAGTCGCTCGCAAAGCAGACGAAGAACCCCCGCTGGGCGTGGGACTGCTACCGCCGCTTCATCCAGATGTTCTCCGACGTCGTAATGGAAGTCGGCAAGAAGTACTTCGAGAAGCTGATCGACGACATGAAGGCTAAGAAGCGCGTCAAGAACGACGTCGACCTCACCGCCAGCGACCTAAAGACCCTCGCCTCCCAGTTCAAGGCCGAGTACAAGGCGAAGATCGGCAAGGACTTCCCGACTGACGCGAAGGAACAGCTCTTCGAGGCGATCAAGGCCGTGTTCCGCAGCTGGGACAACCCGCGCGCGAACATCTACCGCCGCGACAACGACATCCCGTATTCGTGGGGCACCGCCGTCAACGTCCAGATGATGGCGTTCGGCAACCTCAACAACCAGTCCGGCACGGGCGTCGCGTTCACGCGCGACCCGGCGAGCGGCGAG
>CADCGZ010000132.1 GCA_902801025.1 uncultured bacterium
TCACGCAGACTGCGCTGCGGATGGCTGGCTATGAGATGCCAAGTGGAAAGAATGGCGCAGAAGATGATGTCTGTCCCGTAGATCTCGAAACGCTGCTCGGCACTTTGACGTATGTGGAGTATCTCGACAAGATCGAGGTGTCGCAGGAAATGGATATTGCGGCGGCGCCGATGCTTAAGTCATGCAACGCCGAAACGGCGAGAGATCCGTCGAAGCTCTGGATAGAAGGCGAAGGATTCATGAGCGAGTGGGAGAGGGAGATGCGCTCGAAAATGGTTCCCACGAATGCCACGGATGTCGTGTTCAGCGGCGACGAGCACAATGGACGGTCCGTATCGCAAATGTATGCGCGGACACGCTGCAAAGTTGACGAGGCGTCGTTCCGGGCATTCGCGAAGGCGCAGGACTATCCGCTTGCAAGCAATGCAATGGACAATGCCGATCTGGACGCGCGTGCCGAAAACCCTCATCCTGACATGATGGGCATTGTCATTCCGTCCGACAGTCCGAAGCCGGAAAACTATCTTTCCTACTGCTGCATCCACAGGAACAACGGCGGGATGGTTCTCGTGTACGACAAAGACCGCCAGATTCTCTACGGCTGGTACATGCATCATTGATCGGCTCGCGGCGAATCTGCTGTACGTTGTGGCGTCACTCGTAGTGGGTCCACATGCGAAGAACCTTGACCACGTGTTCTTCCTGCAGAACCTGGTAGACGAGGCGATGCTGGATGTTGATTCTGCGGGATATGGCGCCTTTGAGGTTCCCGACCAGTGTTTCATAGGGCGGTGGAGTTCGGAAGGGGTCGATGGCGAGAATGCCCAGGAGCCGCTCGACGTTGGGCCGAAGGCCGGAAGACGCGATTTTCTTTGCGTCCTTCTGCGCCTGCTTCGTGTATACGAGCGTCCAGCTCACCACTTGAGCTCCGTGGAGCACTCTGAAACCGGCGTTTTCATGCCGTCTACAATCGAGTCCGCAAGCCCGGGGAAGCTGTTGAGGTAGAGCGATTCCTGAATCGCGTTCCAGTCTTCCATGGAGATGAGAACCGCCTGGTTGCGTTTCCCGACGATGCAGTATCCCCTGTGCTCATCGGCGACATCGTCAATGAGCCCGAACAGGTTCTTGCGTGCGTCTGTAACCGTAAGTGTCGGCATGTCACATTCTCCCTGCGATTAGTTTATGAGGATAGTGTACCATTTCTCGTACCACTGGTCAACTGGCACCGCCGATTTGCCACGGCTGATTCCTAGTAGCGCGGCGCATCTGCCGCGGATTTGGTATAATGTGAGGCATGGTAGAATTGAGCAAGAGTCCGAGGCGGTTGTATTCTGTTGTGCGGAACCTCGAATGGGCGTTTCCCGCGACGTTTGTTTTGGGCATTCTTGCCGTTCCCCTTTGGTCGGCAGACATGTATGCCGGCATGGCGCTGTCGCTTACCGCCGTCGCGCTCGCGTTCGGACTGCTGCGTCCGCGCCGCGTGGAGAAATCGCTTGGCAAGTGGCGCGTCTGGCTTGTCTCTCTCCTTCGTTGCGGCGCGGTTCGCTCGTCGGTGGCCAGTTGCGGACTTCGGCCTTTCAGGCGAAGATAGCGGATGCCGACCGCGTCGTGATTCGAAAGGGCGGCGGTGGATGTCATGGCGACCCTGACAAGGACGATGTTCTGTATGTCATTACCAACAAGACGGAGATTGCGGAATTCGGGAAGATGTTCCGCTTCTCGGGTGGAGGCATGATGTGTGCCTGCTGCGGTTATCCTGGCGTCGACTGGTGGAAGGGCGACAAAAGGCTCGTACTTTCGGCAATCCACCATGGTCACGCTCTTGGCGTGAAGGGATTCCCAGGAATAGATTTGCGCCTGTCGTCATCCTCGCGCCTTGCGCTTTCGAAATGGTTCGAGGAGCACTGCGGCATCGACATCGAGAACGATGGCGGCTGGACAGATCATCGTGACGACGCATCTCCGGGAGAATGGCAGCAGGAGGAGTTCGCCGCCAATTTGTACTATGAAGCCGCATCTCTGGCTGGTGAGGACGAAAATATCGTGCTTTCTCCTTGGGGCGTTGCCTCGCTGTTCGCGCTGTTGCAGACCGGCGCACGCGGGTACACGTCGCACGGCATGGCCCGCGCCCTGCAGATTGGCGGAGACGACATCCCCGCGCCCGATGTCGTCGCCGCCACATTCCGCCAGATGCGTGAATCAATTGTCCGCTCGGCCAGCGACGACGTAGAGGTGGAGCTTTCCGATTCGGTCTGGCTTCGACCTGGGTTTGACGTCCGCAGCGACTTTCTTTCTATCTGTCGCGATGCTTTTGACGCAGAAGTCGGCACGACCGAGATGGGAGAAGCTGGGCGTAGGGCCATCAATGGATTTGTCGCGGAGCGGACGCATGGGCGCATCGCGGGCTTGCTGAGTCCACCCGCGCTTGACGACCCAGATACGGCGCTTGTTGCGATCGGTGCTGTGTACCTCAAGGCCAAATGGCAGGTTCCGTTCATGCGCAGCGCCACCTACGGACAGGTCTTTCATGCTCCAACTGGGGATGTCGAGACGCCGTTCGTCCACGACACCCGCGAGGCTGAAATCCTTGAAACACCTGAATGCTCCGCGCTGCGGCTCCCATACTCCGACAGTTCGCTTGAAATGCTTGTCCTGCTGCCGTCGCCTTCGAATACAGTCAAAGATATCATGTACAGCTTTGGCGGGACGCTTTTTGACCGCCTTGCGGAAAATCCGTGGAATGGCCGCGTCAAGATTGCGCTGCCGAAATTCAAGTTTGACGTTACGCATGACCTCAGGAAGGTGCTTGTCCCGATGGGCATGGGAATGGCGTTTTCCAGGGACGCGGACTTCGGCGGTATCGCAGACATGCGTGCTCCGCTGTACATCCGCGCTGCGATTCAGAAGGCATGCATCGCGCTCGACGAGGATGGAACGACCGCCTCCGCCGCGACCGCAGTCATGGTGCAATGCGCCGCCGTGGCAGAAGACACTCCGCCGCGTCAGTTTGTCGCAGACCGTCCGTTCCTTTTCGTCGTCCGGGATAGCTGCAGCGGCTCTATCCTTTTCCTCGGTGACGTGCAATGCCCCTGATCGGAGGACGTCTTCTGGTTCACACAGGAAGACCCAAGGAGGCGCGCAAACCTCCGTCTGCCGACGGAACGTGAATCGGACCCTCTGCCATCGCACGGCGCCTCCGCCGCGGATTTGGTATAATAGCCGCATGACAACGACAACGAGACGGCTGTTTTGCGGAGGGGCGGCGTGCGCGGCCCTGTCCGCGTTCGGCAACGCACTACCGAAAGGAACACGAACGATGAACGAGATTACGCTTTCGCCCCTGCCCTATGCTGACAACGCCATGGAGCCGACGATTTCGTCCAGGACGGTTTCGTTCCACTACGGCAAGCACCACGCCGGCTACGTCAACACGCTTAAAGGGCTGGTCGCCGGAACGAAGTACGAGGGGCTCTCGCTCGGCGAGATCGTCGTCGCCTCTCGCGCGGCGGGAGACACCGCCGTCTTCAACAACGCGGCGCAGGCGTGGAACCACGACTTCTACTGGAACTCGCTCGCGCCGGAAGGAAAGGGCGGCGAACCGTCGTTCGCGCTCAAGGCCGCAGTCGACGCGGCTTTCGGATCTCTCGACGCGTGCAGGGCCGCGCTTGCGGACGCCGCGGTCAAGCGCTTCGGCAGCGGTTGGGCATGGCTCGTCGCGAAGGACGGAAAGCTCTCCGTCGAATCGACGGCGAACGCCGACACGCCGTTCGGAACCGCCGGCGTCAAGCCGCTTCTCGTCGTCGACGTCTGGGAGCACGCGTACTACCTCGACTGGCAGAACCAGCGCGCGGCGTACACCAAGGCCGTTGTCGAAAAGCATCTCGACTGGTCCGCCGCCTCCCGCCGCTTCGGAAATGTCTGACAGCGTTCTCCCTTATATGGGAAAGTTCGACTCCATGTATGATGAAACGCCGGACGATCGCTACCGCAGGCTCGAGCACGAACTTGCTCGTCAGCAGCTGAAGACGGATATGGCGGAGCTGGAAGCGTTTGCATGGCGCTGGAAGTGCGCTGATCTTTTTTCCTGGTACTACCGTCGGGCCGCAGGCAAAGCGTTGAAGCGTGGAGACATCCCGACGGCACGGCGATATCTCATGAAAGCTGCCAAGGCCTTGAATGTGGGTTGCTTTGTGTATTTCGCCCTGATAATCGCCGTAGCGGTTTTTATGGTCATTCGCTCGATGAAGCATTAATCCAGGATAGATCACCAAGCGGAGTCGCGTCAAATCACCGAACGCGATTGACTTGCGCCTGCTGAAAGTAATACACGCCACAAGGCTTGACAGTTGTGCAACAGGGTAAATGATCAGGTCATGTCATGAAAGAGGAAACGAAAGGTTTGCTGAAAGAGAGCTGGCGCCGATACTGGCGTATGGTCGCGAAGACGTGGCCGGTTCTGCTGCTGGTGTTCATTCCCATCGAGATGGTCTATGTTGCGCTTGTTCCTGATGACCCGGAGGATATGCATGCTTTCATGTCGTCGCTGAGATGGAGCAACATTCTGTATTGCGTGTTTGGCATCTTGGCGAATGCAGTGGTCTACAGGTTTATTGCTGCCGATTGCGAGAATCGCTCCTTGTCGTGCTGGCAGCTCATGGCGGAGGGATGCTCGGCATGGGGGCGGCTTTTCAAGACAAATCTGCTATCATCGGTTGTCATTTTCCTCTTTCTTCTCTGTCTTGTCGTGCCCGGGATGATCTGGGCGGTCTTTTACGCATTCACGACCGGCTGTGTCGTGATCGGCGGTCTTGGGCCGGGCGGGGCGCTTGAGGAGTCCAGACGGATGGTCAAGGGGCTCTGGTGGTCCACGTTTTGGACGATGCTTGTTCTCTTTGGCTTGTCGTATGTCATCGGTATCTTGGCTTCGACTGCGGTGGAAGAGATTTCAACCCGGCTGTATTTCCTGTTTCTGGATCACATTTCCTCAGAAAGTGATGTGGCATGGATCGCGTGTAATGCCGGCTTTGTCGCCTCCGAAGTTCTGCTCGACATCATCTGTTTGTTCGCTCAAGTTGGCATGGCCGTCTTCTATCTCCGCCGTGTCGTGACGCTGCGAAAAGAGATTGACGGCGTTTCAGATGATGTAATTACCCAATAAGAGGGTAGAGATAATGGTGTTTGGCGTTGCCGGGCGCACGGTATGACATCTCCTGGTTGACGGCAAACTGAGATTGTGGCATAATACCGAACAGCAAAGGAGAAAAGCTATGACTGCAAAAGCAACTGCACTGTCGTTCCTGGGTTTTTGCATCGCGCTTGCGGGCTGCGCGTCCTTCGAGGACGAGCTGCCCGAATCGTGCGTCGTCATCGAGGAGGTCAAGACCACCCCGCCCAACAAGGTCGTGATCGACACGAAGATGGAGGTCCGAAGCTACCCGGTCATAGCGACATTCCTCGAGAGGATGTCGAGCGGGATGTCCGATATGAAGGGGTTCGGGGCGTCGACAGTAAAG
>CADCGZ010000133.1 GCA_902801025.1 uncultured bacterium
GCGTCGGGATTCTGCTCGTTGCTACGCTGGCACGGACATTGGACTGTCGTCCAGAAGAATCGTCTGTATCCCTCCCATGTTGCCCCAATCTGCCATGACTGCCAGTATCCGGTGCAGTGGCAACCAGTGCAGTTCCACACGTAGTTGCTGCCGTTTAGATTGACGGGGCAGCAACTGCCGACTATCGATTCTATGGCGGCACCGACATCCGGGACGGTGGAGATATGCCCGCCGCTCTCGCCGTCCGACATGGTAAAGTCCAGCGGTCTTTCGATATCGAAGTCACTGCCAGACCCGCGCGGCGCGGCGTTTCCGCCGCGCAGCAGATGCATGGGCTCGGCCAGTCTTATCGTGGCCGCAGGGTCGCTTGCCGATATCTCGTCGACTGGCCAATTCGACTGCACCCTGTAGACGGCTCCGATGAGAAGCGGCACGGAGCAGGTCTGGCCTTCGTTCGCGATCACAACCATGTCGCCGAGGTTGCTTGGCCCGTCGCATGTAACTGTGATGCGTGTGTCGTCGTGGAGCGCCGTGAAGTCCAGCCAGTAATACGCGCGCTCGCTTGAGTTCGTGCTCCACTCTATTTGTATTGCATCGTCGGCGTCGAGCGATGCGGAGAGGATTGCGCCGCAGTTGGCGTTGAGCCAGTCTACGCCTGTGCCGAAGCAGTCGCCGTCGTATGTCTTCGGTGCGGAGTCAATCGTATTGTCGAGTCCGTCGCCATCCCAATCGTATGGGTTGATACGCTTGTAGACGCGTCCAACCTCGTTTGACCATGTCTCGAACCATCCGTTGTCTTTCATTATGATCTGCGCATTCGCCGCGGCGTTTGTGTCGCCGCCGAGAAATACATTCTCCCAGCAGATTGCGTAGCCGCCGTCGTATGGCCCGTGCCAGATGCGGCTTCGGCCCTGCATCGCGAGGACTCTGCCGCTTATGCCAGTGGAAATTTCGCGCCCTGTGTCGTGCGGCGCAAAGCGGATGCGCCCGTCGATGAACCACCACGCAGAGGAATAATGCGTATCGTTCGAGCCGAATGGGAATGACCATTCGCCAAAGTCTATAAAGTTCCGTCCGAAGCTCGACGCCGCTCCGTGGATATGCACGTTTCCGGCGTATGCCGCGTTCGCCGGCATCGTGAAGCTGTGGCCGATGTCGTTTGTCTCGTAGGCGAAGCGGTAGCCCTGTGCGATCTCCTCGTCAGACACTGTCTGCGAAAGCATCGGAGGGACAAGTCGCGGCGGCGTCGGCAGTCCCTGCGTCCCGTTGCTGCTGTTCTGTTTCTGCGCCTTCACTGTCGCAACGATTGCAATGCTCACGAGGGCGACTTTAAGGAAGTGTGGCATCGCCATGAAGCTGGCACATGCCGCCTTGAGCGGCTTGCGCATCACCATCGCTGCAATAAGCCCGCAGAACGCGAGCGCGGCAAATGTGCCGACGATGTTCCAGTTTATGCAGTCCATTGCAATGCCTCCTAATGATTTCCTCTTCGCACGGCCTCCCCGTGCGGGCGGCGAGAGTATAGCAGAATACGGCTTTCCGCAAGTATACGCGAAGTATACGTTTGCAAGAAAAACGGCCCTGAAGTATACGTTTGCGTATACTTCGCGGAAAATCTGCATTTTCAGGGCTTCGTTTGGCCTTGAATTGTGATATACTTTGCGCCGTCTTCGGACGCAAATAAGGAAACGTCAACATGAAACACATCAAGAAAATCGCATTGGCCTTTGTCGCTATGGCAGGGCTTTTCTCGTTCGCCGCCGAGCGCGTCGACTTCTCCAACCGCCCGCTTCTCGCGGGCCGCGCATCGCTCACCGAGGTGGGCTACGTCGAAAGCCGCAGCCTCGGCGTCGCAAGGCTCTCGCCCGAACTTACGATGCCGATCGAGCTCGTCTACGACTCGTCCTCCGAGAAGACGGGCGCGTTCGGCTTCGCCTGGCGCTCGCCGCAGCTCGAGTCGTCCGCCGCGTGGGACAAGGACGGGATGCTCTGGACCTCTCCGTGGGGCGAGAGGGTGAAGTTCTTCCCGAAGAACGAGAAGACGCCGAAGGACGCCGTCAAGATCGATGTCGTCGAGGAGGCGAAGAAGGGCCGCGGCTACTATGCGCCGTACTCCGAGTGGGAGGCCGACGTCGCCACTGGCAACCCCGAAACTGACGGCAACTGGACGGTGAAGGGCAGGAAGTCCCTCGTCGGTTGGGAGTTCGCCTACTCGTCGGGCAAGCTTGCGAAGATTACGGCTCCTAACGGCCGCAGCGCCGACTTCTCGTACGACGCCGACGGACGGCTCGTCGCAGTTTCGCAGGACGGCACGGCGTTCGTCTCGCTCGCCTACGACGGCGCGCTCGCGAAGTCCGTTACGGTCGCGGGTGTGGCGACAACGCTCGCCTACGAGAACCGCACGCTCGAGATCCTCCCCCGAACGAAGGACGGCAAGGTCGCGCATCCCGTCCGCCCGCAGCTCGTCTCGATGAAGCGCGGCCCTCTCGACGCCGTGAAGTTCGGCTACAACGGCAACTACCTCGCGTCTATCACGCAGGGCGCGATGCGCGAGGACATCGCCTTCGAGAAGGCGGACCGCACTGCGCGCATCGTCTCCGACGGCGACTTCTCGTATTCCTATGGCGGCGGCGTGACGCTCCGCGACAAGGCGAACCGCACGGCCTCGTACCGCTACGACGCGAAGAACGGCGTGTTCTCGGTTTCCGACTTCACTGGCAAGAAGGCCACGATCTACTACTTCATGCGCTATGACGTCGCCTAAGGTCCGCAAGATCGTCGACGGCGAGGGGAAGGACCTCGTCTCCTATCGCTACGACGCGAAGAGCGGAAACGTCACGCGCGTACGCGACCGCTTCGGCAACGACCGCGACTTTGACTACGATTCCGATGGACGCCTCGCGAGGGCTTCGCGCAGGGCGCACGGAGAGCGCACGGTGGAGCCGGTCGCCGCATTTTCATACGCGAAAGGGCGCGAACCGGTCGCGGTCTCGCTCCTCAACGCCGACGGCACTCCTGCGGTCACGACGCGCCTTTCCCGCGACAGACAGGGCAACGTCACGTCTATGGACGACGGACGTGGCAAGGCCGAGGTCTCCTATAACAAGTCGGGCTTCCCTGTTTTCGTGCGCGATCCCCTCGGCAATATTTCGAAGATTTGCTACAATACCTTCAACACGCCCGTCAGCGTTACGGACGCAAACGGAATCGTGACGAAGTACGCATACAATGATGCCGGGCTCGTGACCCGCATGGAACGCCTCGACGGAAGCGAGACGCTCACCTCGCTCGTCGTGTCCTACGACGGCGCGGGGCGTCCCGTTTCCTACACCGACCAGGACGGACTCGCGAAGTCCTTCGAGCGCGACGCGTTCGGCAAGGTGCTGAAGGAGAAGTTCCCCGACGGATCGGAGTGCGCTTATTCGTATGACGCGCTTGGCCGCAGGACGTCCGTGGTCGACGAGAACGGACACGAGACCCGCTTCGGCTGGGGCCGCTTCGGGCTCAAGTCCCGCACGACCGCCGCGGGCCAGCTCACGGACTACGTCCGCGACGACCTCGGTCTCGTCAAGGAAGTCGTTTCTAAGTGGAATGGCAGCGAGGACAGGCGCATCCAGAGTGAATACGACGAGTTCGGGCGGCTCGTCTACGCGGACTACGGCAACGGCGAGACCGAGCGTTTCGCCTACGACAAGTGGAACCGCCTCGCCAAGCACACGCGCGGCAAGACGGAGGAGACTTACAAGTACGACCACTTCGGCCGCCTCGTCGAGAAGCGCGAGAACGGCCTGACGACCTCCTACACCTACGACGCCTGGGGCAGCCGCCTCTCGCGCGTCACGAAGAACCGCAAGGGAGAGGTTGTCTCGAAAGAGAATCGCGCCTACGACAAGTTCGGCCGTCTCGCGGAGACCGTTGCGGGCTTCGGCGCGAAGGTGACGTACGCATACGACTCCAAGGGTCGCCTCGCGCGCCAGATTGTCGACGGCTCGCCCATCGAGTACGAGTACACGAAGTACGGCCAGCTCGCCGGCAAGTACCTCGGTGGCAGGCAAAGCGCTGACGCGTCGGTCGTTTACGAATACTCGAAGTCCGGCCAGATCGTCGCCCGCACCGCGAACGGCGTCCGCCAGACGTACGAGTACGACAAGAAGGGCCAGCTACTCGCGGTCAAGGACGCGGACGGCAACGCGGGGCAACATGCTCAAGAAGACGCTCCGCATTGGTAGGGGCGACTCTCCGAGTCGTCCGCAATACCAGACGACCGCCTTCGCGTTCGACTCTGCGAACCAGCTCGTCTCGTCCACGACTGACGGCGTGACGACGCGCTACGCCTACGACGCGGCGGGCCGACTCGTCAAGGAAGGCAACAAGACTTACCGCTACGGCTATCTCGACAAGGTTCTCTCCGTCACCGACGGCGACACGAAGCGCACTTTCACCTACCACGCCGACGGCCAGCTCGCCTCCGCATCCTGCGACGGCATTGGTAGGGCGGGCGCCCCGCGCACGCCGCAATCGGAAACCTTCCTCTGGGACGGTCTTGCGCTCATCCAGCGCGGCGACGAGCAGTTCGTCAACGAGCCGCACGTCGGAGGCGGCAACCCTGTCGCGTCGTCGAAGGGCATGTCGTACTTCAACGACGCACTTGGCACGACCGTCGGCTCCAAGTCCAACGGCAAGTATTCCGCCGCAGCGCTCACCGCCTTTGGAGAAAATGTATCCGTCGACTCTCCAACTCCAACTCAAAACTCCAACTTTTTCACTGGGAAACCGTTTGTCGAAGGTCTCGGCCACGCCTTCCTCATGCGCAACTACCGCGCCAGCCTTGCGAAGTGGCAAACCGCCGACCCTATGGGCTATCCGGATGGCTGGAACCAGCTTGCGTATTGCGGGAATGGAGTGACGAGCGCGGTGGATTTGTGGGGATGTGAGATAGTGGTGCTTGGCGAGGTGAATTGGAATAGCTTCCATATTGCTACTGTTTGGGCTGATTGCAATCATAATTATAAAAAACCAGTGTTTAATATCACCCAGGGTGTACTTGTTGAGGATCTTGATGGACAAACTATTGATGGATCGCCCAACTATCTATATGATTCAGCATTGTCCGCAAATGGTCATGATTATAGTATCGCTGTTTCTTTTGAGTCGGTGCCAAAAGTTGAAAAGGACTATGACACTGACCCGCTAAATCTTATCATAAACTGGGAGTATCAAATCAAGCTGACCATTACGGAATCGTGGGAGGAGACAAAAGAGGTGCCGGATCCTGTCAATCCTAAGAATAGAATTACAGTTACCTATACACGTTATAGGACGTTCATTGAAAGGCAGGATGTTAAAACTGGTAGACACAGTATTCCGGAATAAGAAATAAAGATTTGAAAGCGAAACGAGGTTGTTGCTATGAATATTAGAATCTTAGTGTTGTCACTTGCCTGTGCCATTGAAATGACGGTTGTGGCCGATCAGCGAGTTAGCTTTGTCAGGCAGCTCCAAGGAAATTTGAACAGCGCGTTCAGCTGCGATTGTTACTCCGTCCACAGGGAAGGCCCATGGAAGATGTTCTGGTACCCGTCTGCGGCCTGTAGGATTGATTCTCCTTATGAGAGCCGAACCTGCAAGGTCTGGGCGATTATGCCATTGCGACGAGTTGAGCAGAATGCAACACTGCCCGGTTGGCATTGTTCCCAGAAGAACGGGTTGTCGAAATTGGAACCGTCGACGCGATATCAAATCCAATATATTGGCGCAAGTGCCGAAACGAATGTTGCCTTCGAAGGATGTGTGGATCATGTTTTTGACATAGATGCAGGGGATTTGTTTACATGGTTTGGACGAGACAAGAGTAACCCAATAACTGGGTTGTTTGAGGGTGGCAGATTCGACAAACAACCAGACGAACGCATCTTGTGCTCGTCAGGGCGAATTGATATAGATCGAGGTCGGACGGTTTTGACGTATGGCCTGACGATGTCTAAAGCTGGCGAAGCCACTTTTGCATTCTCCGTGAATGGCATGGTGGACATAAAGTTTTGCAGTTTTACCGTTAAAGATGGCAATCAGGTCAATATGAACGGAAGGCCGATTGAAACTACACCGATAATTCATTCGTCATCACCGGGTCTCTCAATACGTCGTTCAAACCCAGAAACCATCAGCTTGCGGATTGCGTATAATCATGATTTCCTTAATGATGTAGATGCCTCATGTGACGATATTCATATCTCGGTGACAAATCTGCAGAGCATTCAAGATTGGCTGTCTAAGTCTCCTGAAACGCATGGCCCGTGGCAAGCAACAGGGAAGTGTTCGCTCGATAAACGGCAGGTTTTTTGATTTGTTGAATCCCGCGATGAAAGAGGAAACAACGTGAACAGCTTGAAGAAAAACACAGTGAGGACGCCGCGCCAACTTGCGCGGCGGAAACCGGCTCGCGGTTGCGAGCCGTCCTCTGACAAGTTGTCATCGCTGTTGTCTTCGTTGTTTCCAATCCTCTCCGTCACCGACGGCGACACGACCCAGAAGGGCGGCAACTACTCCGTTGCGGCGCTCACGGCATTCGGCGAGTCTCTGCCGATTGACAAACAAATTGATGCTGAAATCGACAAAGCGGAATATACAGTAGTTAGTGTAACATTGGTTTCTATAAATCCTGATATCGAAGAAATCGGAGGCGCATGGTTTATCCATGGATGTGAATTCAAATGGGAGGTAGTGTATGAATAAGAATATACTAGCCGCGTTGGCGTTTGTGCCTTTTCTGTGCGTTGCAAAGGATGACACACTGACCGAATTCGATTTCTGCGGAATCCCGGACTCGCTTTGCACTGTCAGCAATCTTGGCGTACAAGTTGGGTGTGCGGAGTTGCCAATGGAAAGTCAAGAGTTTTTGACGGATGCGGCGCAACGACAAGCTTTGGGATTCTCATTGGCGTTCCAGGCAGACTTGTCTACGGCAGAACTGTGGGCTTGCGCTGGGGATAGCGAGTCGTATCGTTCGCGTATGGATATGGTCGGTAACCTGCTACGATTTCTTTTGAGAAATGAGCATGTCGCCGGCGCGTCCGTGTTTGACTGCAATCTTGCAAGGACGGAAATTTCTTTGGCTCGAGTTATCAATGGAAAGTTCGGCAGAAGGATTGAGGTGAGCGCAGGCGACATCAAGCGGTGGTTGCCTGAGATTGAGGAAAAGGACTCAAAGGATCGAGCCAGCCTCAAGAGATTCAGGGCCCTTCTATTGATTGGTGCAGCCATCGAACAGTATAGGCTTGCGCACAACAGGCTGCCGGACAATCTTATGGCGCTTGTTGATGAGGAAGGGTTGGGGATTTTCGAGTCGGATTTGTCGTCTGGGAATTTGCGTGTAGAATATAGAATTGCGTCGGAATTCTGGAAGTTGCGGCTTGGTAGCTATGAGAGAAGGGTTCCCGAGCCGATTTATGACTTCGTTCCAGCGGTATTCCAGGTCGCAGGTGTGGTCGTGGATGAGGTTTGGTTTGCATCTACTTATACGCAGAAACGAAAGGAGTTGTTTGAGAATGGATGTTTGCCGAGCGACGATCCTCTCTGCCGGTGCCGGTTGAAAGGGTGTGTTGTCGTTCGGGGCGGGTCGACGTTGCCCTCTGAGGATTAATCGCCATCGGTCTATTGCGACGAGATGTACTTAACTATGCCGTCGCTAAGGCGCGCGTGGCGAAAGAGAGAGGATTGTAGATGGGCTGGAAGAGACGGACGAAGTCGGTGTTGATTGCGGAGGCGTCGGCGGAGGGAAGGACCAGCATATAGTGGATTTTGTCGTCGGTGATGTTGTTCGGCAGGGATTCGGATTCGCGAATCCAAATCACGCCGCCGCAGCGATTAGCGTGGCGTTTCCGTTCTGCTGGGGGTGGGGCGGCGCGGCCGGAGTCCGCGCCCTACCTCGTCGTCGCGGATGGCGGTGGGCGGGGCGGCTCGTATGCGTCGCGCTTTGCGTGATGCTCGCGGTGACGTGTTCGCGCACAGGCACGCTTGTCGACTACGGCGGGAAGGTGTCGCTTAGCTCCGCGCCAGGCAAGGGCTTGACGTTCACTGTCACCTTCCCGCGCAGCCTCTGCGCCGTTCTCGGATCTGATGCCCGTGCGCGAAACGCGCCGCAAGGCAGCGGTAGGGTAGGATGCAAGTATACGTGAAGTATACGTTTGCAATTTGCGTATACATAGCGCGACAAATCGTAGTTGCTGTGCTATAATGAGCCACGAACGATGCGGTCGCAAGACTTCATCGCGGTGCGATCGGGTGATTGCATCGGTCAACTAAACGACAACATGAAAGGAATGAATCTATGGCACAAATTCCGTTCAAGCATCCCGAGTGTAATGGCTGGGCGATTTACGACAGCACGAACATTGCGGCGAAGAACTCAAATAACATGCACATCGCAGAAGTTCGCATCGAAGAAAAGGACAAAGGCAGCGTGTCTGTTTACCTCAATGACGACGACGAAACTATTTGCGGGGAGACATTGATTAGCATTTCTGAAGGCAGACAGAACTGTTATTGTTCGAAATCTGCGTCGCAAATCCGTAATAAGGTAACTGAGCTGCAAAATAATGGAAACGAGGTTTGCGGTATATGCGTTTCGCATTTTCATGTGGATACCGAATCGTAATCAATGCCGCGTGATGCTGCGCCCTTTTGATGCAGGGCGCAGCACCTTGCATTTCGCTAAATCACCGAAAGAATTGGCTGCAGTTGCTTGCCGTTGACGAAATAATCGAGAAAGTGCCGCTATGGCAAGGAAAACCTGCTGAGGGGCTACGGGGTCAGACATGGTTACCACAGGAGGGGCTACGGGGGCTACGGGGTCAGACATGGTTACCACAGTAAATTACCACAGTGGCGGAAGTTTATGAGATACTGTTCGGCATGAGGCGTTGCAGCGGAGATTTCTTGGTGTCTACCGAGCAATAATTCCAACTGTGAATGAGTTCTTGAAAGTTCTGGCTGACATTGCCTGCGTGAATTCGTGCGTGTATTATGCATGAACTTCCGCCGACGTGTCCCTGTCTTGCGAAAAAGTAAAGTGATAGCAAGGTAATTGAAAGGTTGGTTTGGTATATTCCTTGCTCGTTGGTGCAGAAAAATTCTTGCAATCTCGACAGCAATGGCATCGTATGGAATTAAACTCATGAAAGGAACATAGTTATGGCCACAAAAGACCGTGTGCAAAACCTGATGGCGGTTGTTGATAAAGTCCTAGCATACAAGGACAAGGAGATGATATCTCGGTCAGCATGGGGAGAGATATCGTTTGCTGAGGCTCAATTTGATATTCAGACTATACTGGATGTTGCAATGGGACTTAAGAACCTTCCGCTCGTCTACCTGCCAGATCAGATCGCGAACTCGGCGAGACAGCAATTGGAAGCGGCCTTGCCGACTTTTGCGCAGATTGATTCATTTAAGATATCAAATGGCGATCCGAGTGCTAGAAAGACGCAAATCATTGCGCAAATTCATAGCCATGCTGATTCAATCTGTCTGCATGTTTCCAGCTGGGTGCCCTACTTGTCTTATCGTCAAGGGGATGTCGCTCAGAATATCAGCAAGTTGACATCAATTATTGGTGAAGCTCAAAAGATGCTTGATGCATGCAGGGATAAGATAGCTGAAAAACAGAAACAAGCAGATGATATCCTTGTAAAAGCTCGCGAGGCGGCGGCCAATGCAGGGGCTTCGGTCTTTACTTTAGATTTTCAGGAAGAAGCGGAGATTAATAAAAGGAACTCTTGGATGTGGCTCTCAGGAGGAATAGTGTTAGGTCTGGCTGCGCTGGGTATTGCGATATGGGCGTATTGTGACGACTACTCAAAATACACTACACATTTCGTCTTGTGGCCTAAGCTGGCCAGTAAGATGCTGGTGTTATCTTTATGCGTTACGGCTGCGATGTGGTGTGGACGGATTTATAAATCATTGCGCCATCTTTCGATAATAAATCGTCATCGCGCACTTGGTCTTAAGACATTTCAGGCTTTTTCGGCGGCATCGGCCGATGCGTGTACAAAGGATGCTGTCTTGCGAGAGGTGACACATTCTATCTTCGCGATTTCGTCTACTGGGTTGATTCGGGAATCTGCTGAGAGCGACCCGGATTCAAATATCATCCAAATAGCAGGCAAAGTTATGGAACACGCCGAAGTGAAATGAGCATGTTAGAAGGCATATAGAATGGAATTCGTCGCAGGGGATTTGGTGAGGATGGGGTTCGGGTTCTTCAATCCGAATCACGCCGCGGCACTCATCTGCGCCGTGATTCCATTCTGCTGGGGATGGCGCGGTAGATGGCGTTGGGCGGGGCGGCTCATAGGCGCCGCGCTTTGCGTGATGCTCGCCATGACGTATTCGCGAACGGGCGTGCTCGTGCTGGTTTGTGAGATTGTTGCCTTGCTGTTGGACCACAAGACGTTTTCCTCTGGAATGATTGGCCGTGTAGAACGTGTAGAAACATGTAGAACTTCTACACGATCTACATGTTCTACATGGTTAAACAAAATGCAAGGCCGAGGCGGCCTTGCCACGGCGGTGGTCG
>CADCGZ010000134.1 GCA_902801025.1 uncultured bacterium
CCGTCGGCGAAATACAGCGCGGTCTCGACGTCGCCATCGGCCTTCGCGACCTTGATGGACCCCGTCGCCGTGTTCGCGCCGTTCACCATCGTCACCGTGAACGGATAGGCGGGGACGCCGTTGGTGACCGTAACGTCGCCCGCGCCCGTGAACGGCTTGTCCGTCACCTTCACGTGGCGGTTCCAGTTGTAGCTCCCGGTTCCGATTCCGTCGATTGAGGCAATGGTGAGGTCGCCGTCAAGACGTGCCGAGCCGAAGCCCTGCAGAAGGTCGGAACGATTCGGCGGATACGCGAGTTTCGTCACGCCGAGCACGCCGCCGTCGGAGACGAACACCCCGCGCTGATAGCCGCTGGAATTGTATGTGACGGCGTAGATGCCGCCGGTGCTGACGGTAACAGCGTCCACATCCGTCTGGGAGTCGATGCCGAATTTTCCATCGTTCGTCGCGAAGTCAATGTAGCAGCCATCCTCGAGCACGATTGTCGCGGCATCCTGAATGGCCATCGGGAACCAGTGCCCAATGCAACTGCTGTTACGCCGCAGCCACGAGCCGTTCCTAAGCGTCAAATGCGCTGCGCCCGAGGCATAAAAATAACCGGAGACATCCATGTGCGTCCCGTCGACAACAACATCAACCGAAATGTTCGTCGGATTGTTGCGGCAGAACTCCCAGTTGCCGTAATCGGCCCATCCAATGACAGTCCTGGTGACATTGCGCAACGTAAGCGTTCCGACCGGAATAACCGTGCCGCCACTACTTGGGAATACGAACGAAATAGACCCCTTCTCAATACCATAGGAATCGTGGCCGTCGGTGTAGTTCGAGTGGAAGTCAAAGACACCGCCGTCTGCCGTAAAGGCGAGGTAGCTCGTCTCGCCGTTCTCGGCATATCCAAACACCGGCGACGCATCGTCGTTGGACGCTTTCGTGATTGTTCCGTAGAGACGAAAATCGACATTCTTGAACTTCATGTCGGAGGCGACAGAAAGCGTCGCGTTCGTGGCGATTTCGATTACAGGCAGAGCAACAGGCGAGACGCTCGTGTCGTATGATGTCGTCAGCATGGCGTTAAGCACGGCCGAGACCGCAGGCTGCGTAGCATTGTCGCCAAACACGACTTTGGATGTCGCGTCTACAGTGAGCGGCGGCAAGGCGACGTCTGCAAGCACCTTCAGCGTCGCGCCATTGCGCACGGCGATGGAGGCGAACGCCGGAAACACCGCCGCGTCGGAGATCATCGCCACGGTCGAGGAACCGGAGACCTTCACATCTTGGTTCGTCGGCACGGACCCGTTCGCCCAGCCTGCCGCCGCACAGAGGTCGGTGTACTCATCCGACTCGAACACGAAGTCTGTCGCGACAGGCGAAAGGACGAGGTCCACCACTGTGTCGTCGCCGTCAACGGCCCTTGTGGTAATCGTCCACGCCGAGCTGGCGGGAGACGGAACTGCCGAAGTCGCCGGAACGCGCGCAATCGTCCACGCGTCGCCCGCATCCGCCTCGGAACCGTCCATCACGTTTATCACCACCTTTCCGTCATGGTCGACGAATCCCGCGCCCGTCAGCGTATAGTGGTCGCAGGTGCCATCGCCCCAGATGCGCCATGTGAAATCGCTGGCGAGGTCGATGCCGCCAAAGGTCATCGCATCAGCGGCGGCAGTGTGGTCGATGGACGCCTTGCCGTTCCAGACGACCGTTCCGGCCCATGTCGCCGTGTTGGTTATGGCGAGCGCCGCGTTCTTGTCGGGATCGGCAGAAAGTGTTCCCGTCGCTGAAGCGACCGTCGACTGATATCTCAACGTACGCGTGGTGGTGCGCGGCGAGGTGAAGAACAGGGATCCCGCCCCCGTGTAGTTCTTGGTCGTGTTCATCGTCGCAGAATCGATGTGGTTTTCTAACGTCAAGGTCGCCCCACTGTTGAGATTGACGGACTTGAATCCGCCAAAGGGCTGTTTGCGGTTGTAGCTTTGATGGGTGACTGGATGCTTGGACGTGCCGAAAACCTCGACGACCGCCGTCGAGTTGCCGGCGGAGTGGTACATCTCGATTTCCGCGTTGTCGAGCGTCAGCATCACATGCCCATTGACATCGGCCGAGAAGTTCGCCTCGCCGTTTCCGACAGAGCCACCGTTGTCGGATGCATCCCCGAAGAACGACGAAGTACCAGGGCCGAGGTAGATGCTCGCCAAGCCATTCACGTAGAACATGCACCTGTAGTTTTGTCCGCGAGCACGATAGAGGGAGCCGCCGTTGACAAACCTCAAGGCAGAGCCACCGGACACATAGTAGTTTCCTGTCCTCGGGTAGTTCAGCGTCGTGTTGTCGAATGTGAATACGACTGCCGTCGACGTCGGGTTGTTGATGCCAAACTGGAAGCCATGGTCGTCGTCGTGCACGAACGTCGCTCCGGTAAATGTGTTTGTCCCAAGCGGCGTCACCGTTCCGCCGCTCGCCGGGCAGAAGAAACGGATGTCGCCAGATGTCGTGGAAAGCGTCCCGCCGTTGACTGTGAGGCCAAACGAGGCGGTGTCGCCCGCCGCCGCATAGCCGAGGACAAGATCGCCGGCAGAGGTCGTGGCAAGCGTGCCCGAGACGGAAAGAGAGCAGTCGGTGAATGTCGTTGCGCCGGGAACATTCAGCGTCGCGCCAGAGGCGATCGTGACGGAGGGCCGGTTCGCGCCGGAGGGCGAAATCGTCGGAGCGGAGCCGAGTGTGACAGTGCCGGATGAAATCGTCAGCGCGGCGGAGTCGGCAAGCGTGAGGGACGGAATCGTGCCGCCGTTCGCGATGGTGAGCGAAGCGCCGTCCATAATCGTCATGCCGGCAAACGGCGGGAGGTCTGTGGTCGTCGGGGAAACGCCCGCACCCTTGATTGTAACGACCTTGTTGCTCGGCACCGCGCCGCCCGCCCAGCCGGCCGGGTCATTGAGATCGGTCACGGTAGTCGAGTCGAAGACATAGGCGGACGAGACAATGAGGTCGTTTCCGTTGATGGTCACGGCAAAGCCGTCCGGAAGCGATCCGTCGAGACCTGCCTTGGCGAGCGCGAGAACACTCGCATCTGCACAAGAAAAGAGGGTCGAGCCGACAACCGGAGTGGCGACTCCAGAGACAAAGCCGCCGTTGCTGAGAAGCGAGGCGTCCCAGTTCGTGAGCGTCACACCCGTCGCGCCGATCTTCACCTTGCCGTCGGACGAGAACGTGACGCCGGAAATGTCATACGACGTGTTGGCAGAATTCAGCGCAATGGCGCCAGCCGCCACCTCGAACGTGTCGGGAAGAGTCATCCCGTTGGCAAACAAGAAGTCGCCCGCGCCGGTCTTGTTGATGGTGGTACCACTGCCGTAGGTAAACGACGACATGTCAACGGACGAACCATCCAAAACTTGAAGAGTGATGGAGGCATTGGCTGGCATTGTAGCGGAATCTAACACAAACGAGACGTCATTGGAGATAACGACTGTGCCACCAGCGAATGTCGCGACATACTCGCCCGGCTTGCCGTTCTTGCTGACCGGACCGCCGAGCTCGAGCGTGCCGGAGTTCTGGACGACCGAGAACCTGAAACCGGCACTTGTCGATCCGCTTGAGAACTCCAGCCCGGAAGGGAGCGACAATGTGCCGCCATCATTCTGGAAGTACGACTTTTGCGCGGTGTCGCCGTAAACATCCACTTTCGTCGATCGAACGACAGCAGTTCCTCCGCCATAGACAACAAGTCCGTAGTTGTAAATGCGCAGGTTCCCGAGGATGTCGACTTCTCCGCCACTGTGGACGTATTGGCAGTGCTTCCCGCCGTCCCATATCGCCGGCGTAAATGTCGTTCCTTCCGCGAAAATGAGTTTCGCCCCGCTTCGAATTCCGATTACATCTGAATGGGTCGTAACATTGCCAACAACATTGAGAGTGCCGTTTGAGAGATTCATGGTGTAGCTGTGCCAATCAGCATCTGTCTTTCCATCCGGAACTCCAGACGAATCCCATCCACCGATTGACCAAGTATTCCCCTCTAGGTCAATGGAACGATCCTGATATCCATAGAATTTGTCCGCTGCACCCGGCGCAGTTGCTGCATCCGCTCCGCCAACGCCCTCGGTCGACCAGTTGGATGTAT
>CADCGZ010000135.1 GCA_902801025.1 uncultured bacterium
CGGTTCGATGGGTCAGGCGGACGTCGCGGCGACGCTGTGGCTCGAATATCTGAGGGTTGACCCCAAGAATCCACTTTGGCCCGACCGCGACCGGCTCGTCTTCTCAGGCGGTCACTGCTCGCCGCTCGTCTATTCCCTCTTCCACCTCTCGGGCATGGACGGTCTCTCCATGGACGAGGTGAAGAACTTCCGCCAGTTCGGCTCCAGGACGGCGGGCCATCCCGAGCGCGAGCTCATCCGCGGCATCGAGGTGACGACGGGTCCGCTCGGACAGGGCCTGGCGATGGGCGTCGGCCTTGCACTGGCGGCGAAGATGAAGTCCGCCCGCAACCGCACCTGGGTTCTCTGCGGCGACGGCGACATGGAGGAGGGGATTTCGCACGAGGCGTGCTCTTTCGCGGGCACGCTCGGCCTCGGCGGTCTCGTGGTCGTCTACGACGCCAACGACATTACGATCGAGGGCCACGCCACGCTCGCGATGAAGGACGACACGCTGTCGCGGTATCCGACGCGCCGGTCCTGGTCATCTCCCGCACGCACATCGGCCAGGGAGCGCCCACCAAGCACGACACGGCCGGGGTGCACGGCGCGCCCCTCGGCGCGGCGGAGCTCGCGGCGACGAAAAGGGCTCTTGGCTACGATCCCGACAAGTTCTTCGCCGTTCCGCAGCAGGCCTACGACCTGTTTGCGCGCCGTGCGGCGGCAGTCGCGCAGGACGCGTCGGCGCGTGGTGCCTGCGAGGCGCCGGCGATTGACGTCGCGAAGCTCACGGCGCTTCTTCCCGCGTTCGACCCGGCGAAGGCCGTGGCGACGCGCGCCGCCTGCGGAATGGTCATGAACGCGCTCGCCGAAGGGTGCGCCGAACTTGTCGGCGGCAGCGCGGACCTCGAGCCGTCGAACAAGACGGGGCTCAAGAAGTACGGCTGGATCTCGGCCGACGACTTCTCGGGGCGCAACATCCACTTCGGAATACGCGAACTCGCGATGACGTCGATCGTCAACGGCATGGCGGCGTACGGCGGGCTGCGTCCGTTCGGCGCGACGTTTTTCGTCTTCAGCGACTACTGCAAGCCCGCGCTCCGCCTGGCGTCCCTCATGGGCCTGCCGTCCCTGTTCGTCTTCTCGCACGACAGCTTCTACGTCGGCGAAGACGGACCCACCCACGAGCCGGTGGAGCAGATCGCCGCGCTCCGGGTCGTCCCGAACCTCGACGTGTACCGTCCGGCGGACGCCAACGAGACGGGGTCGTGCTGGGTTGCCATGCTGGCTCGCACGGAGGGTCCGAGCTGCATCCTCACGACGCGGCAGAATCTGCCGGTCCTTGCCGACGCCACGCCGGAGAAGGTGATGCGCGGCGGATACGTCCTCCTGGCGGAGGGCCCGCAGGACGAGCGCACGGTCCTCTTCGTGGCGACGGGTTCGGAGGTCCACCTCTGCGTCGCCGCGGCGAAGGCGCTTGCCGCGGAGGGCCGCGGCGTGCGCGTCGTGTCGCTTCCATGCGTCGAGCTCTTCGCGCGCCAGGACGCGGCCTATCGCGCGTCCGTGGTTCCGGCGGCGATGACGCGCCGCGTCCTCGCCGAGGCGGGTGTCGCGAAGGGGCTCATGGAGTTTGCTGTTGCGCCCACTACGACGCGGTATCTGTCGCTCGAGCATTTCGGCGCGTCGGGTCCCTACGCCCGGCTGGCGGACGAGTTTGGCTTCACGCCCGCGAACTGCCTGCGCCTCGCCCGCGAGTTGCTGTGAGCGGCGCGCGGCGCGCCAATCGAGTGCAAGGCCCGCAGATGCGCCGCCCGTCAACACGACGGCCGCGGCCCTCGCCCGCGTAAAGCGCGGCCGCAGGTAAAAAGTGCAATCTTAGGATTACGGCTTGAGATAGAGGTGGCAGTGTGGACATTCACCCGCCCTTCGGCAACCTCAACGCTAATTCAACCATTTCCTAACCCGACACGGACACAACCAACCGCCACGCAACCGCGAGCAAATCACAACCACGCCGCAATCGTTTCCAAATCACATTCCAGCCGCCCGAAGCCGCCAGACGGACGATCCCGCGCTTGGCAAACATCCACGACTCAACCATCCTTCGTGTCGAATCCAAGAACGATTTCGACTCAACCATCCCACATCCACGATCCTACAACTCCGACTCAACCACAACCAAGCTAAACGAAATGGCGCGGCGGAATTGCCGCGTGAAACGAAATTTGTCGGTGCCCACTTGTGCAGCATCTGGATATTTGGTATCATACTTATGTTTCCGCGAGGAAGCCGCTCCGTGAGCTGGCGTAAAGGTTCACCCTACGGCGGGGAAGACCCCGCCATTTCTTTTTATGAAAGGTATTGAGATATTTATTGACGAATCAGGTGATTTCGGGCCCTATGACCCGAAGTGCCCATATTACATAGTGACAATGGTCTTTCATGAGTCTGATGCTCTGCTCTTTTCCCAGATAAGCGAATTGGAATACAGGTTGTCGCTGCTGGGGCTTGAAGAGCATTGCGTTCACACCAACCCAGCGATTCGTGGCGAGGGAGAATACTTTGGCACGGATATTGTGACAAGGCGAAAGGCATTGTCATGTTTCTCTGCTTTCGTGCGTAAGAGCCCGTTGCGGTTCAAGACATTTTTCGTTCAAAAGCGATTGGGATGTGTCGAGTCGGATGTCCTGACGAGACTTCGTGACACGATGGAAGAATTCATTGCTATGAACTACGAACGGCTCAGCTTCTATGATGATATAATGGTGGCCTACGACAAAGGGCAGTTGCAGTTGTCCAAGTTGATTTCAGATGTGTTTTGCCGTCGATTTCCAAAGGCTCGGTTTACCAAGACATTGCCAATCTACTCGCGAATATTCCAAGTTGCGGATTTTGTTTGCACCCTAAAGAAGATTGCGCTTCGGCTTGAAACAGAAGGGGCGATGGCCAAAGTTGAAGAGAAATTCTTCGGCTCGGTTTCCAAATTCCAGAAGTCGTGGTACTTGCCAACATGCGAGCGCGAGTGGAGATAATCATGGGCATCTCATTTCCCGCTCGGATCGCATAGTAGGTACATCATCATCGACACGCTGATGCCGATGCTGCCCTTAGAACCGCGAGCAATCGGTTTTCAGGCGTGACAACCCGACATGTCTCGCCCGCTGTCCGTATTCTCCGCTCGGATGTGGTGAAGCCGAGTGGGCCCTGTGGCAATCGGGTGTGGCAATCAAGTGTGACCCTTTTGGCTCCAGAACGCTTTGCGCTACGAAGCGAGGTGCTGCTCGACACCAAGCGCGGCAGATTTGTCGCGGTGGTGTTAAGGAATGGCAGCAGTCATCGGCTTCAACATGACTGTGGTAATTTAGTGTGGCAATGAAGTCCGACACTGTAAACTCCATCAACTGCCTCGGCCGTCGCGTCACTTCCTACTCCACCCGCGACCAGAAGGAGATTGCGAAGCTGCTGGCAATGCTGCCATGAGCGTTGCCCGGAGAATAGAAACGCAACCCCCTTGAAAAATGGGCCTTTCGTGGGGCCTGTCCCTCAAGTTTCCGATATGTCAAGGACAGGCGCTATGGCACAGGGAGAGACTACCTGACCTACGGCCCGTCGATGAAATCGGTCAAGGAGGTTTGCGCGAAGGTCAAGGAACAGACTCTAAGCATCTTCAAGCCCGTGAAGAACGAGGAAGTTGTGCAGAGGGTCAACAAGATACTTGTCGGCTGGGGAAACTACTTCCAATGCGGATATCCGAAGAAGGCGTTTGACAAGGTGAACTGGTACGTGCGAAACCGCCTGTACCTTCATTTCAACAGGAAGAGCCAAAGGGGCTATGGCTTGAAATATGCGCCGAACTTCTACTCAGAACTACAGGCAATGGGGCTGCACTGGCTTCAATGGAGGCGGAAGTGACACGTTACGGGTCCCACACGGAGAGCCGTATGCGGGAAAACTGCACGTACGGTTCGATGAGGGGTATCCGCCGAAAAACGGCGAAGCACGTTTTGAGGGTAGCCGAAGGCCGAGCGGGCGTACCCTGCGGGGGCGTCCCGCTCTACTCTACACCCTTTTGTCCAACGATAGAAAACCGAGGTCGCACGACCTCGGTTTTCTACAAATTGCAGTAGTTCCAAAAAAGTGGTACACACCAGCTCTCCGCTGGCGGTGGATTTAGGATATAATTTGCGTTGCCAAGGAGGAATACAGTTATGAAAAAGACAGTTCTTGCATTTGCCCTAGTCGCCGCGTCGTGCGCCTTTGCGTCCGACAAGTTTTGGTATCCGCAATCCGGCAGCACGGCATGGAGCGGCGCCGTGTTCTCAGACTACTACGGAGATAAAACCGCCAGCGCGACTGTCGATACGGACGTCACGGCGGCGAAGATTTCCGCCTCCATCCCCACGACGATCTCCAAAGGCGAGGCGGCGACGACCAACTCATACACTTACTTTCGCTTCAAGATAGAGGGGCGCAAAGGCAATGACAACGGCATGGTCCAGATCGCCGAGCTGAAGCTCTACAGCGGCGACACGGACATAACACAGGAGAAGATCCAGCAGTACTACGATTCATCTACAGTGAACGTGGACGGCGCAAAGTACCCTGATAATGAGGCGCCATACAAACTCGTCGATGGAAATATTGACACAAAGTGGCTCGACAGGCGCCTCAAGGACGGCTCGTCGCCGGCGAGCCTCGACGCCGTGTGGCTTGCGGTCGGGTTCAGCGAGCCAAAGCAGGTCACGAAGTATGAATGGTTCACCGCTAACGATGCCGAGGCGAGAGACCCTGCCGCGTGGAGGTTGCAAGGCTCGAATGACAATCCGGATTCGTCTGGGGCAATATGGGTCGACTTGGACGTCCGCAGCGGATTCACGGCAACGTCGGAGAGAAAGGCGAGCGCCGGAGTCTGGACGATAGACTACTCGCCGACGCTTTCGGCGGACGAAATCGAAGTTTCGGAAGGCACGACGCTTACGCTTGGCATGGCACCGGTGTCGTCTTTCGCCAAGACAGGCGCCGGGACGCTCGTCGCCTCGGCGGGCATTTCGAACGGAATCGACATGCAGGCGGGCGGACTCGACTTGGGCGGAGCGAGAACTGGACGATCGGCGACGACGCCCCGGCGGAATGGGTCATTGGCTCACGAGCCGTGTTCACGGGCGCCCCGAGGATCGTTCTTTCTCCCGAATCGGCGGACCGCGAATGCCACCTGCTGATAAAAGACGGCGGCCGGCTTGTCATCGGCTCGAACAACAACTACATCCAGCATCACGACTATGGCAAGACGATCATCGAGATAACCGGGGAAGGGTCGGAGTTCGCGTGCAGCAGCGAAATATACATGATTCCGTCAAACGATTCGACGTGCCAGAATCCTCGCGCGGACCTTCTTGTCACTGACGGCGGAACTCTTACTATGGCCAGCCGCCTCTCTTGGGGGCAGAAAGACACGAAATTCGCCATTTCTCCGGAAGGCTACATGCTCGTTTCAAACGCGAACGTGGTTGTTTCCGACTGCATAGACTTCGGCATCAAGAGCGACTACTCCAACACGACATACTGGGACGAATCAGCGATGCTTTCCGGCGGCTGGTACAAGGCGGAATTCGTGGACGGGGCGTACGTCAAGGCGCAGCGCATCTTCGTCGGACGCGAACGGGAGAACGTCGAAATCAAGTTCGACGGGGCGACGTTCGAATCGCGCGCCAACTCTTCGGACTTCCTCATGCAGGACAGGCGTGACGACGCGCCGTTCGTCGTCGAAGGCGACGGTCTGACCGTGGTCTGCAACCACAACACAGTCCTCAAAGGCCATTTGCGCGGCACGGGCGGCATCGTGAAGCAGGGCACCGACAAGATCGACATATACTACGACCAGTATTTCACCGGCGCGTTGCAGTGCGACTCCGGCACGATAAACGACACGTCGTCTTCGGGAATAACGTTTGCCGCCGGAGCGATCGTCATGAACGGCGGCACGATGAACCTCTCGTCCGCCACCTTCACGAACGAAACCATTTCGCTCTCGCTGAACGGCGGCACGATGCACGTCTTCGACAACGGCGCTGTCGAGACGAACACTCTGGGCGACGTGACGTTCGGTGCGGGCTTCGCGTTCAGGTTCGACGTCTCCTCCTCAGGTTCTGACGCATTCGCCGTCGCCACGGGATCGAACGTGACGGTGAACGCGACAGCTGAGAGTCCGTTCGTGTTCACCCCGAAGGTCCTTTCCGCGCTCCCCGTGAACGAAGCCAGCAAGCTTGTCACAGGAACCGGTCTTTCCGCCTCAGATGCCGCGAAGTTCACATGCTCCGAGGAGGGATACATTATAGGGATAGACGAAGACGGCGACATAACGATAACCCATGAATCGGAAGACAGGGTGTACGGCGGCGGAACCGTGGGCGCGAACTGGTCCGACGCCGTGTGGGGCGAGAACGCCGACGAGACGTTCGTCTCGGGCGACAATGCGATTTTCACGAACGCGGCCGACACCGTGAAGCTGGACAAGGCTGTCACGGTAGGCACGCTCGCCGCACACGAAGACGCCAGAATCACGGCGGACGAATGGACCGATCCGACGCCCAAATACAAGAAGTTCCGTTTCCACATATCGAGGACGAAGTCGAATAACGACATGATGCAGCTGTCGGAAATCGAACTTTACAGCGGGTGGACCAAGATATCGCCTTCGTCCATCGAATACGATACGACGAGTTATAGCGGATACGAAAACTTCCCGTCCGGCGAGGCTCCCGGATACGCGGTGGACGGCTCCACTTCGACGAAGTGGCTCGACCGCCGCGGCGGCAACGGCAGGAGCGAGGATGCGCGCGCCAACTGCTACATCGAC
>CADCGZ010000136.1 GCA_902801025.1 uncultured bacterium
ACTGCAAAATGGTGGGCATGAAGTTTGCGGCACGTGTGTCTCGCATTTCTATGCGGACGGCGAAGCTTAATCTATGGTAAATTGATGCTGCGCTCTTTTAACACGGGGCGCAGCATCCTGCATTTCTATGGGCAGTCGAAAGGAATGCTGGCAATTGGTTGCTCGACGTCGAGCCATTTACGAATAAGATGTAGCCACATCATCGCTGCACGTTTAATGCGCTTGCGACTGTCGCAGTCGCCGATGTCGCCGATCATCCGAGATGACTGCTGAAATGATATAATATCAGGGTAAAGCGAATGAAACACCTATTAACAGTTTTGTGTTTTGTTTTAACATTGGCGGTGTATGCGTCGGAGCGGTTGTCCGTCGCCGATCTGCCTATGCCGCTACGGCCGCTTGCCGAGGTCGAGACGAATGTCGTGTTCTCGACAGGGGCGGCCACGGACAACAAATGGACGCTGACGATTGAGCGCGATGTGGCGGCGAGCAACAGCGTAGAGGTCGTGTTTGGCCGTGACGCGGACGAGGACGGCGTGCTTGGGGTCGAAGAAGGGGAACTTTGCGTCGGCTGGGACTGCGGGGAGTGGTTCTGGCGCGACAGGCGCTCAAGCACGGCATGCCGCGTCGAGGGAACGACCCAGCGCCTCGACATGACGCTCTACCTCAACCGGGACCGTGACGCTCTACCTCAACCGGGACCGTGAGGCGAAGTTGCTGGCGTCATCGGTGTTCCCGTCGGTCGTGTCGCCCACATGCTTCAACCCAGACTGGAACCTTGCCCGCGTTGTCTCTCGTGGCGCAGAGACCATTCGTGTCGAGAGCAATATCTCAATTAACGCATTAACGTTGAGGATCAGGTAACATGACGGCGCTCTTCCAGACTGCGTTGATGCGTCTTGCCTTGTGTGGGCTTGCGGTTTCGCTTGCCTTGCTTACACTTCGTTCGCGCATAGCCCGCTATACCTTTGCTCGACTACTATCAATCTGGCGTTCGCTTACTGCGTTTGGACGCGTCGCCGTATGCTCGTTTCTTCTGATTGGCGTTCTCGTCGGTGGCGACAAGACGAACAGCGTCAACAACCTTCCACCGCAGATGATGTCGCCGATGGCGCAACAGGGGCACGGTTTCTGGTTGACAGGATTGGCGGTGAATGGTAATCTTGCCAATGTAATGAATCTTGTTCAGTCACAGACAACTTTCGCAGAACGTAAAACCGCGAACTGGAACATTCGCGGCGCATGGAAGGACTCGTTTTGGCTGGACTTCGAGGACGGTTGGGTGTTCCCCTGGGGCACGAACCATCTGACAGGCGTCGAGGTTGTTTCCTACGGTCAGGTCTGGGCTTCGCCATTTGACACAAACGCCGTCGCCTCTGCTGGCGCACCATTCGAGATAGTGCCGGGGCTCACGACATTTACTTACGAGTTTACGCCGTCCAACTCCTACCGCTTTGTCTGGACTGACGCCGCCATCAACCGAGACACCAATAATCTCGTCTCTGCCGCGCTTGAACTTTTCCGCAACGGCGACGTTTCGGTTGCGACGAACGGCGTCGCGGCGCATTTGCCGCGCATTCTGCCTTTCCCGCACAACGGCTTTGGGCAGGACACCGAATGGGTATCGGCGAACTTTACAAACGCGACGGAGATTCTTGCCGTCGGCTACCCGCAGTGGGTCGATGCGCAGGTGGGCGAAGGCCAGACAAACGGACTCTATAAGTTTACGGCGACGATACCTGACGATCCCCCAGAGATCTTTCTCTTGGAGAAGGGGATTGATTATGAATATGGTATAATTCCGTTCATGACGAATGTTTCATATTCCGCCGTCGACGATGTGCCGCAGACGCGGGGCGTCGTGCGTGGTGGGATGCGTTCTTCATCCGGCGACGCGACGCGCACATGGACCGTCGACGGCGGGTATGGGAACGAGCCGCAGACGGAATATGCGCTTGGCCGCGTGTGGTGGCTTCCATTTTTCTTCGGTTCGCCAGACGTGTCGCATATCGGGCCGGATGACGAAACGCAAACATTCACCGCCAACTTTGCCGACTGTCGTCAACTGCCAGCCGCTTCTTATCTCTGGACGGCCTCTGACGGCTTGACTGTCCATTCTCCGAACGCGCAGACGACGCAGATAACTGTCGACTCGATGCCGAGCTGGGCGCAGGCGAGCGTTTCCGTTACGGCGACGATTGGCGACCACGAGCTCAATTCCTACCTCGACGGCTTTACCTACGGCACGAACGATACGCCGCAGGTGTCTCTTGGTATTAATGCGCCTCAAGCCATATTTGTTAATGATGACGGTGATGTTGCTGGTGTTGGCAAAGATTATGAAATTTCGGGCATCCATGTTAATGATGACGACATAATTCCCGTCACCATAACGCTACATTCAGATGTTCCTACCAATGGAACAATTGCCGTTCGACCGTTTATAAGAGATGGGCATTTGTGGAAAGACGCAAGCCGGACAAATGAGGTCATTTTGGAGGAACTTATATCCGTATCGGAAAGCAGAGACTTTTCGATCACATATTTTCTCGAATGTGAATATCAGTCATATCGTTATAATTCTGACCAGATTCAAGTAGTCTGGTCGGATAACGCCGGACATACTCAACAAATAGTTCATCAGTTTACTGCTGTGGACTGTGTAGCAGAGCCGATAACGTCGGAACGCGTCACTGTTGGAGGCGTGCAATATGTCGTGAACCCTTGTTGCGCCATTATAGGGTCGAATACATTTATGAGAGTTCGCGTTGCACCAAATGACATACCCAATGATCTGATCTCATGGAGAGTTGTCCAAGGGACAGCATCATTCCCTAATGGCAACACAGGTCGAGATGTCGTGGTTGTCGCTGGTGGCGAGGAAAACGACACAGTCATTCTTGAAGTTGATATTGCCGGATGCCCGGGAAATCGCCCAAGATTTGAGCTCCTCACCACTCATTTTACTGACGTGCTTATCTATCCGTATTTGATCGTTGGCGCTCCAGGTGCGGAATTGTTGCAGGAGCAATTGAATCAGAAACTGGAAGTTGTGAATATGATTTATCGGCAAGTAGGGCTTCGTTTTATTGCTGCGCCGATCCAAATCATTGATAATTACAAGTGGAGCAAATTTGGGCTTGCCGTCCGAGCGGTTGGCCGGGCGATTCGAGACTATGAGCATAAGACGGATGGTGTCGAGGTCTATTTCATCGGAGGCTCTGCTGATATAGTGGATTATGACTGCAAGGCGTTGGGTCGAGCCAACTCTGATGGAGTTGTCATCACCTGCAATGCGTCTGGGATAGCCCTTGCCCATGAGATAGGTCATGTATGTCGCCTTGCCGATGTTTACATTGACAAGGAGTGCCAGGAGCAGTATAGCCCGCTTCGTATAACGTGGATGCCAGATGACTGGAGCAATGGCACGGGAAGCCGCTACTATGAACCGGGGAAGTGTCCTTTGGATGTGCTACCGCAAATTTTGATGTTTGGCGTGGAAAATGACGTTCATATTGATATTCCGCGAGGGTCGGTACGCGGGATGGTCAATGATAAGACATCTTCAACGGGAAAGTCCCTTGGTCAGGGGGCGGTCGGTCGAAATACAATGCTGGTATATCCGCCACATACAAAATGAGGTATAACATGAAAACTATCCTTGTAATTATTCTAAGCTTCTTGGTTGGCTCGTCCTTTGCGGAAGGGGAGTGGTCGACGGATCGGCTGGCCTCGTTTTTGCGGGGCAGCTGTAGATTTATTGAGTCTGATTGTGACGAAACGGATGCATCGGACGATATACCTGGCAGAATGCGTGACGCGCTTCCACTTTTTCGTGATGTATTTCAGGAAAGTGGCTGGACGACAAACGAACTGGTAGATGCGCTGATTGCGGTCGTATCCAATGGATTGCAGACAGTTAATCTTCAAGATCCAGACATGAGGCGGTCGGCCGTTGTGGCGATGAGGCAACTCGCAGACATCAACCATCCTGCCGTGACAAATTTTCTCAGATGCATAGTTTACGAGGATCTCCACGGCATGGAGAAGATCGCAATACCAGGTCTGTTTAGGTACACCAATCTGGAGAGTAACGTAGTCGATAGATTGTACGACTTGTGCGTTTGTACGAATAGATATGATGAGGCGGCATCTATTGTTGCATGGGATTTGCTGGATTGCCTCGCGACCGTGCCGGAGGCGGAGAGGGAGGGCGCAAAGATTCGTGTGGCGAAATACATGTATTATTCAATGCGCCATATTTCCACCTCCCAGACGTGGCAGGACGAAGAGCTTGCCAAGCTGATACCCAGTTATTCTAATAGTGTCCAGAGACTTGACCAGGCGCGCTTTTTCATTCAAAATTCGACAAATGCTTACGAACGGTCAAAGGCGCTTGTGCAATACAATCGATTGAGCACCTTCCCCACGAATTCCTTGAACGATGTTTCCTGGATCGGATATCGAGCAGATTGAGGTTCGGCGGATGGACGAAGCAATGACAGAGACAATTGTCGGGGGTTACGGGGTCAGACGTGATTGCCACACGGGAGGACTAAAATGAGGAACGCACTGTTGGCACTCTTGGGCATGATGGCCATCTCGGCTTATTCCTGGACGGAGGCCGAGACGAACATGGTCGGTCTTGCACTTGCGGAGGCGACGGCTTATGCTTCAGGTTGCGACGGCGGGCCCTTGCCTCCTGGCGACCCAATGGCAAACGAGCCACTTGACGAGCCGTTCCCGACTTTCGGGAGCCTGTTTGAAGCATCTTTGCCTTGTGCTCAGGATTGGACGCCTGAGGCAAAACGGGCGGCGTTCTTCCATTACCTTGGCATGTTGCCGACTTCGGTGACAAACGGTGTTTTTGGCGGGGACGAATGGTATGCGGGTTCCGCCCTTGGTTTTTGTCGCGTAAAGGGTGATGTGGCCGTGTTGATGCCGGCAATGGGCGTGCTGGCGGCGACAAACATGCCTGGACGTTGCCAGTGGGAGGCCGCCGGCATAGTTGAAAAGTGGGCGCAGGCGACAGAAGCCATGAATTCCTGTCTCGACGGCGCACTATCACGCGAGGGGTGTCTGAACCATGCACCTGCGCGGAGAAGAGTGTACGATGCCTATTCGAACAAACTGGGACTGGCTTACGATGCCGGACAGACCAATCTCGCCAGGAATGGCGCTGTCGCACTTTACCATGGCCTTTCTGATCATGTTGGCGCACGTTCGCTTGATGCCTTGTTGCTGCGGGTGTTTCCGGGATACGCCGCAAGTTCAAATCGTCTGCGGGTGGCGACGCTTGCATTGGCTTCGGATCCAAGCGAGGAATGGACGAGTGGATACTTCGCCAACATCACCAACCAGCTTCTCAATGCGACACAGCCATTGCCCACTGTTGATGGACTGTGACAATCATTACGGAACCCCCTGCGCAGGTAGGACAGACTTTCTGAAGTTAGGCATTACGGAGGTGTATTCAAGATGAGTGCAAAATCAATAGTTCTGGTGGCTATAGGCGTAGTATCCATGTATTGCGCGACAATTTGGGCGCATACGGAGAGTG
>CADCGZ010000137.1 GCA_902801025.1 uncultured bacterium
CGGCAACCTCGCCTCTGGCATGATGATTGCGCTCAACGAGCCGTTCAAGGTCGGCGATTTTGTCGATGCCGCCGGGCTTTCAGGAACGATTCTTGAGGTTAACATGATGGCGACCGTCATGAAGACCGCCGACAACAAGCGCATCGTCCTTCCCAACAAGAGCGTTTGGGGCGGGCCCATCGTCAACTATAACACTCTGGGGCTCCGCCGCGTCGATCTCCAGGTCGGCGTTGACTACGGCGAGGATGTGTCGCGCGCGGTCGATGTGATCCGTGAGGCCGTTGCCCATGTGCCGGGCGTTCTTCAGGATCCCGCGCCCGCCGTTGCCGTCGCATCGCTCAACGACAGCGCCGTGCAGATCAACGTCCGTCCGTGGGCGAAGAGCGCCGACTACTGGCCTGTTGCCGCGGCGACGCTTACCGAAGTAAAGTCCGCGCTTGAAAAGGCCGGCGTGAAGATTCCGTTCCCGCAGATTGAAGTCCACACTGCTTCCGCGAAGTAAGTCATGCTCCACGTCGTCGCAACTCCGATCGGGAATCTCGCCGACCTCTCGCCGCGCGCTCTTGACGCGCTTAGGGGCGCGGCCGCGATTGCCTGCGAGGACACGCGGCGAACGTGGCAGCTTCTGACGTACTTCGAGATACCGCGCCCAGTGGAAATGTTCTCTTACCGCCAGGGCAACGAGGAGCGCGTCACCGAGAAGGTGCTGTCGCTGCTCGCCGAGGGCAAGGACGTCGCGCTTTGTTCCGACGGCGGCTATCCCGGCATCTCCGATCCCGGCTACCGGCTCATACGCGCATGCGCCAAGGCGAGCATCCCCTACGATGTCGTTCCTGGCGCGAGTGCTGTCGAGGTCGCGCTTTTGATGTCGGGGCTTTCGACTTCGTCGTTCACTTTCCGCGGCTTTCCGCCGCGCGGCCCCGGCGCTCTCCGCAACTGGTTTGCCGAAGACGCCGACAAGGAGCATACGTTAATCTGCTACGAGTCGCCGTTTCGCGTGGGCGCGACGCTCGAGGCCGCATTTGACGCGCTTGGCGACCGCGAGGCGGCAGTCTGCATCGAGCTTACGAAGATGCACGAACGCGTCTCGCGCGGATATCTTTCCGATCTCGTCAATGAGTTTAAGGACGCCAAGGTCAAGGGCGAGGTCGCTCTCGTCATCGCGGGGTCCAATCCGAAGTTTGCACGGCCTGCGGAAGCGAAGTAAAACCGCTCCGCGGAAAATCCGCCGCAACGCCCAACCGCCGCTTTTATATAAATGCGGTGGTTGCCATTCGCCGTGCGATTTACGCAAGTTCAGAAATATGATATCATTGCCGGCATGATGAAAACGACATTGATGTTCGGACTGCTCTTCGGAGCGTGCACCTGCCTGTCCTCCACGGCGACAACCACCCCCGGCGACCTCGACCCACACGCCCGCGACTACATGCGCTTCCGCACGGCCTGCCAGACGTCCGGACTCTCCTCTCCCGCCTTGCTCCTCGGCAAGGCGTCGTCGATGGAGAAGATCATGCCGCGCGGAAGATTCTCCGCCCTGCCAGTGACGAAGGACGGACTCGCCGTGCGCCTTGCGGGCAACGAGTACGAAAGCGTGCAGCTGCTCGTCGCGCCGACGGACAGCGACCTTGCGGACGTGAAGGTGCGAGTGGAAGGCGACCTGAAGGGCCCCAACGCCACCTTCGCCGCCACAAACGTCGCCTGCGACGTGACGGGCTATGTGAAGACGACCAGCCGTCCGCCCTACAAGGTAGGCCGCGCGGTTCCCGCGAACGATGCACCGGGCTACACGCGAAAGATTGACGATCCTGTCCTTGGCTGGTGGCCCGATCCGATTCTCGGCTTCCTTGACGGAATCGAGATCAAGGACATCGACGTGCAGAGCTTCTGGATCCGCGTGCACTGTCCCGCCGGACAGCCGGCCGGCACTTATCGCGGCGCGCTGCTCGTCTCCGCAAAGGGCGTGGAGACCGTGCGCGTCCCCTTCGCCGTCCGCGTGAACGGCTTTACGCTCGGCCGCACCTCCGCGCTGCCGCTCGCCGTCACATTCAGCCCGGAGCCGAACGTCCAAATGGAGCCGCCCGAAGGTCTCGCCGCGGCAGGCGCCCGGCGGGCCGACCCGCTCTCGCCCATCAACATGTGGCGGAAGCACGAGCGGGAGTGGGTCTCGTTCCTCGCCGACTACCTCATCCCGTACGACAGTCTCTACCACGGCAGCGACATGAACCGCCTGCGCGCCATCAAGCAGTTGAAGGAGGAAAACCGCCTCGGCTGGTTCAACCTCGGATACTGGTCCTATCCCGCATCGACCAACGCGGACGAAATGGCGAAATGGCGCGAACGGACAATCCCGCGCCTCGTGAATTTCTACGAGGGCGCGAAGGCGATCGGCACACAGGACTATGCCTACGTGTACGGCTGCGACGAGGTCTCCAAAGATTTCTTCCCCGCCATCCGCGCCGCCGTGCGCGAACTCAAGGAGGCCCTTCCCGGCGTCCCCGTCTCCACCACGGCCTACGACCACGAGTTCGGCGTGGACACGCCGCTCGACGTGATGGACTGGTTCACGCCGCTGACGCCGAAGTTCGATCCCGAAAAGGCGGCCGCCTCGCGCAAGGCCGGACACCAGGTGTGGTGGTACATCTGCTGCGGACCGCACACGCCCTTCGCCAACATGTTCATCGAGTGCCCCGCCATCGAAGGCCGGCTCCTCATGGGCGCGCAGAGCGTGCGCCAGCGCCCCGACGGATTCCTCTACTACCAGATTTCCATCTGGAACTCGAAGCGGTGCATCGAATCCGGCCCGTTCACGGACTGGGATCCGCGCAGTTGGACCAAGTTCCACGGCGACGGCTCGTGGACCTGCGTCGGTCCCGGCGGCACACCGCTTCCGACCGTCCGCCTGGAGAACTTCCGCGACGGACTCGAGGACTTCGCCTATGCAAAGCTTCTGGAGGCGAAGCTCGCCCAGCATGCGGCCGCGGACGATGACTGGGCGAAGCGCGCAAAGGAACTTCTCGCCGTGCCGCGCGACGTGATGGACACGATGGAGAACTACACCGGCGACCCGGCGGCGGTCTACCGCTGGCGCGACGCCATGGCCGACTTGCTGGAATCGCCGCGCCCCCTTTAAAACAGGCACAAATCTCAACCACGCCACCAGGCAGATCCAACTCCCAGGACCTGACGAAACGGCTGCCGGTCGGGTTTTGGCTGGCTGTCTGCGGAGCACAAAAAGCAGGCGCAGATTATGGTATAATAAACTGCAAAGGAGAAAACATGAAAGCTATTGCAGCAGTCGTTCCCGTCGCGGTTGTCGTGTTCGCGGCGTGGATATGGTGGGGCTGGCGCATCGAGCCCGAGAACGGGCAGATCGCAGTCCTGATGAAGAAGACCGGGAAAGATCTCCCGCCTGAGGCAATCCTCTCGCCTGGGCCCGAGTACAAGGGCATACAGGCGGATGTGCTGCCGGAAGGACGCTACTTCCGCAATCCGTGGACATGGGAGTGGAAGTATTTCCGCGCGATGGACATTCCCGCAGGGAAGTTCGGCGTCCTCGTGAGGAAGTTCGGCAAGGACCTTCCCGCCGGCGAGATCATCGCCCGCGACGATTCCTTCAAGGGCATCGTCCGCGACGTTCTCGGCACTGGCCGCCACCGCATAAATCCCTTTGCCTACGACGTCAAGCTCTATGACGACATCACGATCAAGCCGGGGCATGTCGGCGTCGTGACGCGG
>CADCGZ010000138.1 GCA_902801025.1 uncultured bacterium
CCTGCACTCGCCAAGGTTGAACGGCCGGAGATAGATGTGACGCGTAAGTCGGTTGTGCAGTCCGCCAATATCTCCGTCGATCTGTCCGACGACCCATGATGCCGCCGACCCGCATCTGTACCTCCTCGCTGAGCAAGTGGCAATATAGTACACTATTTTCTGCCAAAAGTCAATGACACGGAATATTTTGGCTTGTTATAATGAACTTTTCGCGGAAAACGCCATTTTATTCAGCCAAAACACACAAATCAACTCTGTTTTAGCCGACTTTGTATCTATCCAGTATCAACCTCTCGCCAGATACGTCTTTCCAACGCGGCGACGGACTCGCATAATAAGTCGTTGCTCAACAATAACTTGCACACTTGTAGGCGCAATTGCGATTGTTCACAAATGCCACCATTGCCACCAATGCAAATATCCGCTTTATCATATCTGTCCTTCCCCGTCCATTTCCAATCCGCCAAAATCACATCGCAATTCCGCCAATGCGCAGGCATTAGTCCCGTGGGCGGAGGTAGAACCGCCCGATTACGCGCGACGTGCTCATGGTGTTGATAAAGGCGTTGGGGTCTATCTTCTTGCAGATAGAGTAGATGTAAGCGGTGTTGTCGGCGGCCACAACCGAATAGACCACGCCAGCGACCTTTCCCGAATAGCCGCCGACGCCCTGCACGACCGTCGCGCCGTGGTGGCTTACGCGGTATATCGCCTCGCACACCCGCTTAGGCTCGCTCGTCACTATTAGAAGCGTCTGGTACTGGTATGTGCGGTACATGAGATGGACGACCTGAAGCGTCACAAACTGGTAGACGATCGAATAGAGCGAGCCTGTCCAGCCGAACACAAATCCGCCCGCGAGCAGAATCGACGCATTTATGGCGAGGACAATGCCCCATGTCTCGTGGCCCTTCTGCTCCGAGAGGTAGATCGCGATGAAGTCCGTGCCGCCCGTCGTTGCGTTCCACCTGAGGCAGAGCGACATCGCGAAGCCGAACACTATTCCACCGAAGATGCTCGTCACGAACGGATCTGTGGACAGGCGGGACATGTCGCCCTCGGACATGAACGAGGTTAGCATGTCAACGGGCAGCATGTCCGTCAGCAGGCCGGTCATGAAGATCACGTAGAGCGACCACATCGTGAATCTGCGCCCGATGTAGCGGAAGCCAATCCAGACCGGAATGGCGTTGAGCGCGAGGTTTATCGGCGAAAACGGGACGTTCCATCCCCATCCGCCGACGTCGGAGAGCTTCTGCAGGATGCGCTGGACGAGCATTGAAACCCCCGTCGCGCCGGCCGGATAGAGCCCTCCCCACGCGACGAAAGTGCGGTAGTTGATGGCCATGACAAGCGAAGCGAAGGTCAGCACGGCGAATGCCGCGAAATTCCTGCGGCGTTCCGCCCTGGGTGAATGCCACGCCATCAGTCCTGTTCTGTCCTTTGATGATGTCGCCATAGTTGTCGCCATGCACATTATCTAAGCGCCTCGACACCCTTATCGCCAAGGGCCTTGTATTGCGCGGCGCATCCGCCGCAGGGCTGTCCGTGCTATGCTCATCTGTCTCATCTGTCCTCGGTTTGATGCTCTTGCGGCTGGCGGCATTCCACCGCGCTCAGTCCTTCACGTGCGCGGCAAGGCCCCCTTCCGCCGTTTCACGGTAGAGCGACGGCAGGTCGTGCCCGGTGCGCAGCATGGTGGCGACGACCTCGTCGAACGAAACACGGTGGCGGCCGTCGGAGAGTATCGCCATCTCCGCCGCGACGAGGGCGCGGTTCGCGGCGATGGCGTTGCGCTCGATGCACGGAATCTGCACCAGTCCCTTGACCGGGTCGCACGTCAGGCCCAGAAAATGCTCAAGCCCGATCTCCGCCGCCGTCTCGCACTGCGGGGCGGTTCCCCCGTAGAGATACGCGGCGGCGGCGGCGGCCATGGCGCACGCCACGCCCACCTCGCCCTGGCAGCCGACCTCCGCGCCGGATATCGAGCCGTTGCGCTTGACCACGTTGCCGACGAGCCCGGCGGTCTCCAGCGCATGCACCTGCTCCCGGACATCGGAACCCAGCGTCTCGGAAAGATACCGGAGAACACCCGGCAGAACGCCGGAGCTCCCGCATGTCGGAGCCGTGACGACCGTGCCGAGCGCGGCGTTCTCCTCGCTGACGGCGGTGGCGTACGCCGCGACCAGCCCCGTGCGGCGGAATTCGGGCTGGAGGAAACGCGACTTCTGGTAGATGGAGCGGGCGCGGCGCTGAAGGCGCATTCCGCCCGGAAGAACGCCGTCGCGTTTCAGTCCGGCGTCAATGGCGGCGTACATGGTCTTCAGAACCTCCTCCATGTAGGCGGTGATCTTCTCGCCCTCCGCCTCTTCCACGAGCTGCCACAGCGGCGCCCCCGTCGCCTCGCACCGGGCAAGGATGTCCGCCATGCCGGTGTAAGGGTAGACGTCGTGCACCATCCGGCGCCCGCCCGCCTCGCGCAGCGCGCCGCCGCCGACGGAGAACACGATCCATTCATCCGCGCCGTCGGCGGTGAACTTCATGCCGTTCGGATGGTCTCCGAGCGTTTCCTGCCCGTTCCAGCGGATGGTCGTGCGGTCCGCGCCCAGGACCTGGGCCAGCGCACGGTCGGTGAAATGCCCCACGCCCGTCGCGGCAAGCGACCCGTACAGCGTCACCTCGAACGCCTTCGCGCCGGGATGCCGGCCGAGGTAGATCTCGGCGGCCTTCGCCGGCCCCATCGTGTGGCTGGACGACGGGCCCAGTCCGATCCGATAGAGTTCACGCAGTGATTCCATATTGCATCCAGCGCTCCGCGCGTTACTTCAGGAGCGCATCCGCGACCTTGCCGTAGGAATCGACGACGATGGCGCCCTTCACGCTCTTCGCGGCCTTTCGCTCGGCGGGCGTGTCCGCCACAATCACCACCCTGCCGCCGCGCGAGATGTAGTCCTCAAGCGCCGCGACGGAGGACTTCTTCACCTCGTCCGTGACGACATACGCGTCCACATGCGCCATGTCGCCCCACTCCTTGCCCGGCCACACGTCGAAGTGCCGGTCGGGGATGAGCGTGTCGAGCAAATACTGCACAGACGCCTTGTCCGATGCGTGGTATCTCACGGACACCGTGCCGCGAACCCTGTCCAGGCTCGGCGCCGCCGAGGGTTCGACGCCGGTAAGGTACTTCATGCCGCCGCGCACGATGTCGAACGTGCACTCCTCCTTCTCTGGATGCGGACAGGAGACGAACAGCTTTCCCTTGCCGACGCGTCCGCCGAGGAACGCGCCCTTGCCAAGCATCTCCTCCACCGGCTCGGGCTGCTTAGTGTTTATCGTGCGTCCCGCGTATTTGCCGAAGACCTTCACGTCCGCGTCGTCGACAGGCTCGCCCGGAACGGCCGCCGGACCGCCGAAGTAGATGACGGTGCGCGTCTTGTTCGTCGCGCCGAGCGCCTCCATGCCGTCCTCGGTGAACTCCACCTTGATCGGCGCGTCGCCGCGGTAGTGCTCGGGATCGTCGCCCTTGAAGGGAATGAGGCCGAGGCGCGGATAGTCCTTGCGCGACTGCTGCATCGCCATAAAGGCGCCCGCGCAGACGCCGTAGTATTTCCCGCCATCGCGGACAAACCGCTTCAGCGCCTCTGCGCCTTTCTCGCCAAGCGCCTTGTACTGCTTGGTGCATCCGCCACCGGGCTGGATCACGAGGTCGGGGAACCGGCTCCGCCGCTAAGGCGCGGAGTGCCGCGAGCGCGGCATCCGCGTTTGCGACACACGTCACGCCGCCCTCGTGCTTCTTCGCGGCCTCTGCCGCGCTTCCCCACGCGAAGATTCGTCCGCCGCGCGCAAGGAACGCCTTTGTGCACCCCGCGTTGTCGGCGTAAAGTCCGGTCTCCGGCTTAGAGGAGCCCGTTCCGTCCGGCGCGAGCACCGCGTCGACGCGCCTGAGAAGGCCGTCCGCCACCTGCGCCTTGTTGAGCGGAACGACGTCGAACTCATCGCCGGTCACGAGCCGCTGCACGAGCTTGGCCGTCTCGACGCCGAACGAATCGTCGCACATGAAGCCGACGACGAGCTGTCCGCGACTGCGCCGGAAGGTGTCCCATTCAAGCTCGCGCCCCGTCAGGAAGCGGAACGCGCCCTGCAGGATGTAGTGGTCGTCTTCGTCGCTCTCGGGATGGACGGCAAGCACGAACAGACGTCCCTTGCCGTACGTGCCCGCGATCGCGGCGGCCTGACCGGCCATCGACGGACGCTCCTTGTCGCCCTTCGCGTTGATGTCGCCGTTGTACGTCGCGACAACTTCTACGTCCGCGTCCTTTACCGGAATCGACGGCAGCGGCACGGGGCCTTCCGAATAGCGGATGAGCTGCGAGCCCTTCTTGATCCCCGCAAGTTCATTTGCACGGCGGTTGAACGCGATCGAAATATCGGCCTTGCCGCCCGAAGGCCCGAACTTGAAGGGAATCATGTGGAGCATGTCGGGATGGCCCTTCGAGGGCTCC
>CADCGZ010000139.1 GCA_902801025.1 uncultured bacterium
GCTGACGGCTTGCCCCGATTGCGGGTCGAAGATCCAGCGCATCATACAGGCCCCCGGTCTCGCGCACTCCAAGACCGATCTCCACTACCGCGCCAAGCGCGCGGGCTTCCATTCGCTCAAGCGCGTGAACAAAGGCGAATACGAGAAGATGTACTGAAAGGAGGGCGTGATGAGTCAGCTTGGAAACATGTTTTTTAAACCGTGTAGAACATGTAGATCGTGTAGAGATTGGCTTCTTGGTCGTATCATGCTGAAAAGCCGATTTGCAGTTGCCCTAATTGTCGCGTGTCTGGCTTTTTCGTCCTTTGCCGACGAGGAAGGGAGCGGCGAAACGGGCTGGTACACGGGCGCGGCGGCACAAGTCGTGTTGCCGCAGGGCGGTGCGCGCATGCACCGTCTTGGCGGTGGCGCGGCGCGTGTCGGCTACTACTTTACCGGCTCTCTCGCGTTAGAGGCCGAGGCCGCGTGGCTCGAGAACGTCGCCGGGCTTTCCGCTCGCGCCATCGACCCGTTCCTGACGCTCGGTGCGCGCGGCTGGATACACGACGGGCAGGTCGGCCCGTCTGCCGGCTTGGGCGCGTTCTACTATCTGACTGATTCGTGGGCGCTTCGCTTCGACGCGGACGTGACGCTTGGGCTCGACACCGATGTCGAAACAGCGTTCACGCTTTCCGCCGGTCTACAGTATTCTTTCTAAACCTTCTCTGCGTCTCTGCGCCTCTGCGTTAAAAAATATGAAAAATATTCGAGAGGAATGGTACGACAAGGACGCGAAGGTCGCGGTGACGATAGTCGACGTGACTGATGCGGCGCAGGCGCTCGCGCGCGGACACCTCTGCGGGCCGACGAGCGCGTACTTTCTCTCCAAGGCGCTTGCCGCCGCCGCTCTTCTCGGGAGCGAAATGTCAGAGGACGATGAAACGCTGATTCTCCAGATGAAGTGCAAAGGGCCGCTTGGCGGCTTCAACGTCGAATGCACGGCGGCGGGAACTTTGCGCGGCTACACGGAAAAGAAAATACTCGACGACTTCGACGGAATGGGCGTTCCCGACCCCAAGAAGGCGGTTGGCGAAAAACAGCTGCAGGTTACGCGCTCCGTTCCGGGGAGGATACTTTCGCAGGGCATCTCGAACTCGCTCGACGGCTATCTCGCGGGCTCTCTCCAGCGCAAGGCCGTAATCTTCCTCGAAGCCGCCGTGAGCGACGACGTGGAGATTCTCGAGGCGCGCGGCGTCATGGTCGAGGAAATGCCTGACGCAAAGGACACAGGCGTCCTCTCGGTCGATCTTCTCGGGAAATCGCGTTCGGGCGCTCTCGCCGTCGCTTCCCGCAACATCCTCGGAAAGCTCGGGCTTAAGAGCGCCGAGCTCAGGAAGACGACTCCGCTCTCGTTCGCGTGCCGCTGCTCGCCCGACCGCGCAGTCGCCATGCTCGCGGCGCTCTCCCCCGAGGAACGCGCGGCGCTTCCGCCGACGATCGACATCACCTGCCACATGTGCGGCAGGACTTTCACGGTGCAGCGCTGACAGCCGAAGATCGGGCATAGAGCCGTTAGAAAGGCTCGTTAAGAACTGGCGCAAGCTGTAGCACGTAAGGAATGCGCTCTGCTGAAGTTACTGCTGGTGAAAGGAGCAGAGTGCAATGAAGAAAAAAAAGGATGCAAAGCTTGGCGGCGTGTCTGAGGCTGACGTGGCGGAAACGCATGAGGATGTCGCGGCTCAGGATGATGCAGGTCGCGAAGTGGAGGTTTCGGAGGAGAATGGACCCGAGTTCTCCCCGCTCCAGGACGTCGAGCTGCGCGACGCGGTGAGGGAGGTGCAGTGCTTTGGCGCGCTGAACGGTGGCTGCGTTACCCTGGAGGAGCTTAACCGAATGATGCCGTCGGAAACGGTAGACGCCGTCCTGACGGAGCGCGTGCTGCGCGAGCTCGAGATGAACGGCGTGAGGGTCGTCGGCGAGGAGGAGGCCGAGGGGGCTCGGCGCGAAGCCGGCGGCCCGCGCGCCGCGTCCGTCGAGGCGACGGCGGAAGATCCGGTGCGGGTGTACATGCGGCAGATGGGGCAGGTCGAGCTGCTCGCCCCCGGCGAAGAGGAGCGGCTGTTCAAGGTCGTGGAGAGCGCGGAGTCGGAGGTGCGCGCACTCTTCTGCCGGCTTTCGTTCGCAGGACGGATGCTGTCTCGGCTCCTTGATCGGCTAGAGGGGCAGAGGGTGCGCTTCGACCATGTCGTATCCGATGACTTCGACGGAGACCGCGAGGCGTATGTGCGCGCGATCCAGGAGTTCCGGCGCATGCTCGCCCGCGCGCGCGGCGCGCCGGGGTACGGACGCTGCATGGATGCGATGTGCGTGAGCCAGGGGGCGGTGGAGGAGATGTGCGCCGACATCGACGAGCGGATGTATCTTCCGCTCGCGCGGAAGGGCCCGGAGACGGAGAAGGACAAGAAGTTCCTCGAGACGTTCGCCCGGCTGCGACAGAGGCTAAGGGAGGGTCAGTCGGCGCGCTGCCGCGTTGTGGAGGCGAACCTGCGGCTTGTCGTGTCCGTCGTGAAGAAGTACATGAACCGCGGGCTCGGCTTCGCCGACCTTATACAGGAGGGGAACCTCGGGCTCATGAAGGCGGTGGAGAGGTTCGAGTACAGGCGCGGATACAGGTTCTCGACGTACGCGACGTGGTGGATACGCCAGGCGGCGACGAGGGCGATTTCCGACCAGGCGCGGACGATCCGAATCCCCGTCCACATGATAGAGGCGATAAACAAGATGTTCCGACTGCAGCGGCGCCTCGTCCAGAGGCTCGGACGCGAGCCGACGGAGCGGGAACTTGCGGCGGAATGCGGGATGCCGGTGAAGGAGCTCCGCACGGTGAGGCGGATGGCGCAGCATCCGATATCGTTGCAGACCAGAATCGGCGACGACGGGGATGCATGCCTCGGCGACATCATTCCGGACATGTCGAGCGAGAACCCGGGCGAGTCTGCGGACGGACGTCTCATGCGCGAGCGGATCGCCGAGGTGATGGCGACGCTGGGCGGGCGCGAGCGGGAGGTCATAGACTACCGGTTCGGACTGAGCGACGGCTGCGTCCGTACTCTCGAGGAGGTCGGGCGCTTCTTCAACGTGACGCGCGAGCGCGTCCGCCAGATAGAGGCGAAGGCCCTCCGCAAGCTGCGCCATCCGAGCCGCATCAGGATGTTCCGCGAATACTGGGCCCGCTGCGCGTAGGATGCGCGCGCGGCCGGCGGGGCGATCTATGATGCAATATGAACTGTAAGTTTTTGGAATCGGCGCAGTTCCTCTTATGATAAAGGAGATAAATCATGCAGAAAGACCAGAAGGAAAAACTTACTCGATGCATCGAGCTGATGCGGAAGGACGCGGAGGAAACACCCGCACGCGTCCCGTACATCGGCAAGTCCGCGAATAAGCGGAGGTGCTGGAGGCCGAAACGCAAGAAATGAGAACCGTGTATAAGGAGTGCCATGACTGAATGGAATGTCGAGCAGGCGAAAGACGAAATCGCGAATGGCGGTCGCTATGGCGCGAAGCGCGTCATGGAAGCAGTCTACAGGAACAACATCGAAGTGTTCCGACACTGGGGCTACAGGCTGCCGGACGGACGGCTGGTCGGCCTTGGCGACAGGAGTTCAAGGACAAGTTCCGCGCGGTCGTCTTCGCGATTCTCGAGGGGCGCGGCAGCGCACGCCACCCAATCGAGGAGAAGGGCAAGTTCGCGCCGTTCTACGCGACTTTCGGCAGATGGACGAAAGTTCAGTGAAAGGACAAACATGAAAGTTGATACTGCGGCGAGGTTCCTCGCCGCCGCTTGCGTTGTAAGATAGATTGACAACCGCCGTATTTGTCAATGAACAGCAAACATAAGAAAGGAAAATCAAAATGGAAGACTATGAAGAAGAGAGGATGTTCACCTGCCTGACAGAGGAGGGCAATAGAGTGGACGGTGCCATAGAGGGGACAAAAGAACAAGTCCTTTCGTGGATGCAGAATGCGTTCCCAGGCCTCCGCAAATCGGAGGATCAGGAAGTTGATACGATATGGGC
>CADCGZ010000140.1 GCA_902801025.1 uncultured bacterium
CGACAAGATCGACGCCGCCTTCCCGTGCGCCCGCCAGAACGAGCTCGACGGCAAGGACGCCGCCTACCTCCTCAAGCACGGCTGCACGCTCGTCGGCGAAGGCGCGAACATGCCTTCAACGCCTGACGCGATCGACGCGTTCGTCAAGGCGAAGATCATGTACTCGCCCGGCAAGGCGTCGAACGCTGGCGGCGTCGCGACCTCTGGTCTCGAGATGTCGCAGAACTCCGAGCGCCTCTCCTGGACCCGCGAGGAAGTCGATGCGAAGCTCAAGGGCATCATGAAGGCCATTCACGACAACGCGTGGGAAGCCGCCGCCAAGTACGGCAAGAAAGGCAACTACGTGGTCGGTGCCAACATCGCCGGCTTTACGAAGGTTGCCGACGCGATGGTCGCGCAGGGCGTCTGCTAAGCAGCGGCGAGGCGGCGGCCGAATGCTCCTCCTCGCGGACCCTCGGCGAATACGCCGTATCCGCTCGCTCGGACATTCGCTCCACCGCCTCGCTACCGCAGAAAGTTCTGAAAAAGAGACGCTCGGCTTCACGCCGGGCGCCTCTTTTTTTATTTCATTTCCTCACGGCAAGTCACTAAATGGCGCGTTTTTCTTCGTAGCATCCGCGCTCACCGACTTATCGTCGGCTCGCTTAACTACTTGCGCACTCAACACCGTGCGCAAACAGGCCTTTTACAACGGTTCTGTGGTGGCTGTCGCCAACTGCTTTATTACCCTTCACATAATTGACCATGAGACAAGAATAATCAGCAGATAAATAATCAGCAGACATGCGATTACCCATCCCCAACGATTGTTGCGTGCCACCACAACAGAGCCGAACGTTCCAAAGCACAGCAAGATAATTTGCGACCCAAACACATAAGGGCTAAAGCGCAAATAGTCATCTATGGGGCCACTGTAATACACAATCCAGAATTCAAGAACCGTCGCAACAGCCACCATGCCGCCAATCGCGGCAAACATTATTCTATTGCTAACGCTCCTACTCATCTTTTAATCCTGCCAATCTCGCAATCCTGTCTAAACGGTTCCGTGGGCCCCGACCGCTCACTCTTTACCAGGGGCAGAACTTCAAAGCAAACCATTTTTTAATGTCGCCATTCTCACAGTCACGAAAGTTGAAGTTGACAAGCGGAAACCAATGGTCGCCACAGATGTTTACCAAGCCGACCTGAACGCAGCGGCTTGTATTCGTCGCGCAGTTGCCAGCTTCCCACGCAACATTTCCAAGCAAGGAAAGCTGAACACCATGGCAGCGCTTGGCCTCATTCCCACCTCCGGCAATCTGAACTCCCCTAACGACACTTGCCTCAGCTCCAATTCCACCCACCTGCAAGCCATTGACAGCACCACGCCTCGCTTCTGCAGCAATCCCACCGATTTGCACACCGCAAACATCACCCCAAACCTCATGGTTCACCGCACCCACGGCCAACCCGACAACACCAGACGCGTTGGGAAGCCGGTCGCCGCTGATATCTGGCTCCAGTCTTGCCGCAACATTCACGCCGACAACTTTGTGCTTGCTAAAACCAACAAGCGGCTGTATGTGAAAACCGTATATTGTCTCATCCTTCTCCATCCGCGGCTCACCAACCACAAGTGGCGACCAACATCCGCAGACACCAACCATGCCCAACGCAACCACAACAACGGCAAATAGTCTCTTCTCCATGTCGTTGGCCCCTTTCTATTGCTCGGCGAAATTCAACGCAAACCACGCCATCTGCCACGAACATACCGCTGCAGTTTCCTCATGCGTCGTATTATATCACAAATCCCCAAACTCGGAGCGCGGCAAATCCGCCGCGGCTTAACGAGACAGATCTACACGTTCGGCAAGAAAGTCGATTGCATTTATGACTTGAACCCCGCTTCGATCTGGCATAAACACGTCGTCAAGCGTAAGGACATATCTCGGATAGTTGTCCGTTATCGCGGCAAATGCCGCAGTCTCTTGCTGGAATTTCTCTTTCGTGGCAATGGTGACGGCAACCTGGATGTATCTTATAATCCCGTCAGATCCCTTGACGACAAAATCGACTTCCTTGTCTGCGACTTTCCCAGTCGCCACTTTGTATCTGCGGCGCAGCAGCTCAAGATAGACCGTGTTCTCCAGAAGCTGCTGGACCTCGATGTCTGGATTGGAAAGTATGTAGCATTTGAATCCGAAATCCGTAAGGTAGTACTTGTGGATTAGCTTCAGCATCTCTCCGCCCTTGACATCGAAACGGTCGGCTTTGTAGAGGAAATAACAGTCCGCCATAATGTCAAGATACGAGGACACGGTGTTCGCACAGACCTTGACGCCGTTTGCATTGAGTCTGTCAGCCATCCTTTTCGGAGATGTCAGGGAGGAGATGTTGTCGGCCATGTATTTGAGAATCTGACCTACAAGCATTCTTCCGCCTTCCTTGTTGCGCTTCAGGACGTCCTTTTCCAGTATCGTGCGATATACGGACTCTACGTATTCCCTTTGTTCCGGCGAGCCAGTCCTGAACGCAAATGATTCCGGGAGCGCACCGTAAGTCAGATAGTCCATGAAGCGACGTCTTTCGTTCGCGTCGCCGATTTTTCCGCCTACTGCAGCAGTCATCTCGACAAACGAGAACGGAAGAACGTTGATTTCGACATATCTGCCCGTCAGCGCTGTCGCGATTTCGGACGAGAACAGGTTCGCGGTGGAACCAGTGACATAGAGATCCACGCCTTTCTTTACATAGAGGCTGTCCAAGACCTCTTCGTATCTCTCCACCTTCTGTATCTCGTCAAGGAAAATGTACGTCGTCTTTCCTTTCACCAACTTGCCTTTGAGGAAACCGTGCAGCGTTTTTGCGTCGCGCAGAGGTTCATTCTCCAGTTCCTCAAAGTTCAGCATGACAATTCGCGGTGCGGGGACGCCTTTCTTCCTGAGCGACTGGGCGAACATCTGCAGGATGGTCGATTTGCCGACGCGGCGCATACCGGTCAAGACCTTTATGAGCGGCCTGTCCCTGAACTGTTCCAGCCAGTTCAGGTAATGCGTTCTTGCAACTTTCTTCTTCATTGTGGAGCTCTCCCGATTTGTGACGCCCATTATACCATATTTCTGGCGAAATGAACTTGAGAACTTTTCATAATATTCGAAAAGTTCTCAAGTTCACAATTCGTGTTAGCAAGTCTTACGCCCTTCATCGGCGGCCTCATCGCGGCCTTTGTAGGCTACAGCACCCCGCCGCGGTAAATCAGCCGCGGAACAACGCGCAAGCAGGCTTTTTACAAGGGTTTTGCAGAGTCTGGCCCCGACTGAATAGGAACAGCACTGTTCATAATCCAGTGCGACAACAGGTAAAATAGACGATAAGACATATTAAGATATAGCCGGAAATCAGAACGCCGAGAATTCTGACCAACCAACATGCCCACTTTCTCTTAATCCGAAACGACCACTTGACTATCCATATACCCAAGGCGATTAGCCCGATGAGAATGGCCATCTGAACAACGGCAAAGACGGCATCTAACCAAAGCGGTGTCATGTCACCAGTCCTTTCGACCGCGTGAGAAGTTGAAGATCGGCAGCCACTTGACGAGGCCGTGCGGATTGTAGTTGAGCAAGCCGACCTGCAAACAGGCACTGCGGTCGCCGTAATCTCCGTCGTCGCCATTGATCGCGGCGTTAAGCAAGCCAATCTGCACGTGC
>CADCGZ010000141.1 GCA_902801025.1 uncultured bacterium
GCGAGCGCGTCGAGTGCCTCGGTTCCGAGCATCAGCTCCGTCCGTCTGAATATGGCTGGATGTTTCATTCGCGGTAAAGTATACCAAATTCCACGCGCGTGGATTTGGTATAATATCCCAATCATGAAATGGACGAAATCTCTCATACAGACGCTCCGGGAGAATCCTGGTGACGCCGAAATCGACTCTCATCGCCTCCTGATGCGCGCAGGGCTCGCGCGCAAGGTCGCCGGCGGACTCTACGCGTACCTGCCGCTCGGCATGCGCTCGCTCAAGAAGATCATGGAGATCGTCCGCGAGGAAATGGATCGCGCCGGCGCGCTCGAAATTGTCTCGCCTATCCTGCAGCCGGCGGAGCTCTGGCGCACCACTGGCCGCTGGGACACGATGGGCCCGAACATGTTCAAGCTTCGCGACCGCGGCGAGCACGAGTTCGCGCTCGGGCCGACGGCCGAGGAAGTCTTCACCGACCTTGCGAAGTCACTCGTCAGCTCCTATCGCCAGCTTCCCGTCACGATCTACCAGATCCAGTGGAAGTTCCGCGACGAGACGCGCCCGAGATTCGGGCTCATGCGCTCCAAGGAATTCCTCATGAAGGACGCCTACTCCTTCGACACGGACGCCGAGGGCGCTGACAAGAGCTACTGGAACATGTACCACGCCTACGAGCGCATCTACGCGCGCTGCGGCCTCAAGGCCGTTCCTGTGCAGGCCGACGGCGGCGACATGGGCGATTCGATGACGCACGAGTTCCACGTGCTTGCCGACGCTGGCGAAGACGGCATCGCGTTCTGCGACGGCTGCGGCTACGCTGCGAACCTCGAGAAGGCGGAACGCCGCGCCGCGCCGTGTGCCGACGCCGACTGCCCCGCGTATGAAGAGGTCGCGACGCCCAACGCCAAGACTATCGAAGAGGTCGCCTCTTTCCTCGGTCTTCCCGCCGACCGCTTCGTCAAGTCTCTCGTTTATGTTGCCGACGGCAAGCCGGTCATGGTGTGCGTTCAGGGCGATCGCGATGTGAACGAGGTGAAGCTCAAGCGCTTCCTCGGCGCGAAGTCCGTCGCGCTCGCCGATTTCGGCACAGTTCTCAAGGCGACCGGCGCGAACGCCGGTTTCGTCGGCCCCGTCGCTCCCGCGGACGCGTCGCTCAAGATCGTCGCGGACATTGCGCTCAAGGGCGCGAAGGGACGCATCGTTGGCGCGAACAAGGATGACTTCCACCTCAAGAACGTCGACCTCGCGCGCGACGCGAAGATTGCGGACGCGGACTACGCCGATCTCGTGATCGTGAAGGACGGCGACATCTGCGCGAAGTGCGGCAAGCCCATGGCCATCAAGCGCGGCATCGAGGTCGGGCAGGTCTTCAAGCTCGGCACGAAGTACTCCGCCGCGTTCAACGCCGTATACAAGAACGACAAGCTCGAGGACCACGTGATGATCATGGGCTGCTATGGCGTCGGCGTAAGCCGCACGCTGCAGGCGGTCATCGAGCAGTGCCACGACAAGGACGGCATAATCTGGCCCGCGTCCGTCGCGCCGTACCAGGTCATCGTCGAAAACCTCGATCCCGACAAGCCAGACGTGACGAAGATCGCGGACGATCTCGAGTCTGCGCTTGAGGCGGCCGGAATCGACGTAATTGTCGACGACCGCGCTGAGCGTCCCGGCGTCAAGTTCAAGGATGCTGACCTGATCGGCTTCCCTGTCCGCGTCGTCGTCGGTGCCAAGGGTCTTGCCAACGGCGGCGTAGAGATCAAGCGCCGCTGCGATGACAAGTCGAAGATGCAGATCGTCGCGCCAGACGCGGCTCTCGAGGCGATCAAGGCCGCGCTTGAAGGAGAATAGTATCATGAGGACGGACATAGTAGTGCTTGCGGCTGCGGTCGTGTTCGCGGTCGTTGCTACGGGCTGCCGCACCGTTCCGATCACTGGGCGCACGCAGCTAATGCTCTCGTCGGACGCAAACGAGCGGGAGATGGGAGCCACGGCGTACGGCGAATACAAGGCGCAGACGAAGCCATCGACCGATGCGTCGCAGCAGGCGCTCCTCGCGAGGGTCGGCGCGGCGGTCAAGGATGCAGCTGGCGACACGGGCTTTGAATGGGAGTTCACGGTTCTGCAGAGCGACGAGGTGAACGCGTTCTGCCTCCCCGGCGGAAAGGTCGCCGTCTACACCGGCATCATGACGAAGTTCGCCAACGAGGCGGAGCTCGCCTGTGTCGTTGCGCACGAGGTGGGCCACGCAATCGCGCGGCACGGCGGCGAGCGCATGAGCTGGTCGCAGCTGCAGGCGGTCGGAACGCTCGGTCTGTCGCTCGTCGGATGCGGCGACCAGGTGCAGCAGATATACGGAATAGGCACGCAGTACGGAATACTGCTTCCATACAGTCGCAGTCACGAGAGCGAGGCCGACCTCATAGGGCTCTATCTCATGGCGAAGGCGGGATACGACCCGCAGGCGTCCGTCACCTTCTGGAAGCGTTTCGGAACGGGGAACTCGTCGAAGCTCGGCGAGCTCGCATCGACGCATCCGTGCGACGAGACGCGTGTCAAGAACCTCTCCGAGCACATGGACGAGGCCAAGGCGCTGTACCAGAAGTGCGCTAAGAAGCGGGGGCTTGGCGTCGCCATGTCCAACGGCCGCCCGACCTCGTGATCGCGCCGCACAGTCCGATATGTAGCGGTGGCGCGTACGTGCCCTAACTCTACTTGACCCTATTTGCCCCTAATCTGACACTGTTTCGGGCTGGCTTGCCTTCGGCTTGGGGGATGTGCGATTTCGTCCGCACTGTAATCTGCCTGCCGTGAATATAAGTTCCCCCATTGCATCCTGCGCGGGGATTTGGTATATTATCCGCCGTCCTGCGACTGTCTCAGGAGGTTATCCCTGCCGCGGGTGCTCGAAATTCGGGCGTTCGGTGTCCCATGTCGGGGCCACTGGCAGGGTCTTGCTTCCCAGTACGCAGAATAAAGAGAAAGAAAAGATAAAATGAAGATCGACAAGGCCGCCATCAAGTCCGAATTCCAGCGTCACGACCGCGACACGGGTTCCTCCGAAGTCCAGATTGCGATTCTCACCAAGGAGATCGAGGCCCTCACCGCGCACCTCAAGGCGAACAAGAAGGACCATTCTTCCCGCTACGGCCTCCTCCGCAAGGTCCAGAACCGCCGCAGCCTCCTCGACTACCTGAAGCGCGAGAACGAGGCGAGCTACCGCGAGCTCATCAAGAAGCTCGGCATCCGCCGCTAAGGATTGACAAACAGAAACAAAGAAAAGAAAAAAGAAAATGCAAGGAACAAAGCAGTTCAAGGTCAACATCGCGGGGACGGACCTCGTGATCGAGACCGGGCTCCTGGCGCAGCAGGCCGCCGGAGCCGTCACCGTCTCGTACGGTGACACGACCGTCTTTACGGCGGTCACCAACACCGACACGCCCCGGGAAGGGATCGACTTCTTCCCGCTGCAGTGCGAGTATCGCGAGAAGTTCTACGCGGCGGGCAAGTTCCCCGGCGGGTTCTTCAAGCGCGAAGCGCGTCCGACGAGCAAGGAGATCCTCACGGCCCGCATGTGCGACCGTCCGATCCGTCCGCTCTTCCCCGACGGCTACTACAACGACGTCCAGGTCAACTCGACGCTCATCCAGTCCGACGGCACCAGGGAGGCCGACTTCCTCGCCGTCAACGCGTCGTCCGC
>CADCGZ010000142.1 GCA_902801025.1 uncultured bacterium
GGAGATGCAGCGTTATCGAAGTTCCCGGGAAGTCGCGATCGCCGTCGGAAATCGTGTAGCCGCCCGACATGTCGGACTCCCACTTGCACGAGACTTCGGTGCCGCGCTTCATCGTCTCGACAGTCACCTTGTCGGCGACCATGAACGCCGCGTAGAAGCCGACGCCAAACTGGCCAATTAGCTCTGGTAACGACTCCCCACCCTTCTCCTTAAGCATCTCGCGGAACTTCTTCGTGCCGGAAGAGGCGATGGTGCCGAGGTTCTGCTCGAGCTCGGCGGCGTCCATGCCGATACCGTTGTCGGAAATCATGAGCGTCTTCGCGCCCTTGTCGGCGGCGATCTGGATCTTCCATTCGGGGTTGTCCGCGACGAGCGCCTTGTCGGTGAGCGAGAGGAACTTCGCGCGGTCGATCGCGTCGGACGCGTTCGAGATGAGCTCGCGGAGGAATATCTCCTTCTTCGAGTAGAGAGAATTGACGACGAGATCGAGCATTTCCGCGATCTCGGCCTTGAACTGCTGTGTCTTCTTTTCCATATGATTATGTCCTTTCGCCGCGAAGCCATGCGACTGCGGCCTTTAAAAATTCCTCTGGAGTAGATGCGCCGGAAGTCACGCCGAGGTGCGTCACTCCCGAAAAGTCGAGCAACTTCACCTCGTCCATCGTCCCCGCCCTGAACGCCCTGCACGGCGCACATTCGCAAAGCCGCGCCGTGTTCGACGAGCTTGCACTGCCGAGAACGAGAACGGCATCGCCGCCAAACGCCTTTACGGCGTCCTGCCGCAACTTCGTCGCGTTGCAGACCTCTGCCGTCGTCTCGACCTTGAAGCGCGTCTTGAGCACCGCGACTATGTCGGCTACCTCGTCCGCGTTCATCGTCGTCTGGCTGACGACGCCGAGGCATGCGTTTGTGTCTGCTGTCGCCGCACAAAACTCCCGCGCCGACGCGACATTGGAAATCACGACCGCTTCCTCAACTTCGCCGACGATACCCTTCACCTCGATATGCCAGGGATGACCGATTACGACTATGCGAAGCCCTTTAGCGGCAAATTCGCGCGCGGCCTTGTGGACTCGCTCGACAAAGGGGCAAGTCGCATCGACAACGCGGATTCCACGCGCCTTCGCCGCCTCCCGTATCTGCGGCGCGACACCATGCGCAGAAAAAAGCACCGTCGCGCCGTCCGGAATCTCGGCGAGATTCTCGACGAAGGCGAAGCCTCGCTTCTTCAGCTCTTCGACGACGATCTCGTTGTGGACAAGCTCGTGAAGGCAATAGAGGAAAGGGTTTGAGGGTTTGAGGGCTTGAGGGTTTGAGTCGTTGCGGCGTGTGGCCGCAAGGGAAAGGGCCTTCTTTAGCGCGGCGGTAACCCCGGCGCAAAATCCATGGGGCTCAATGACGCTAATCGTCATCGTGCTTCTTTGCCTCGTTCCAGAGCTCGTCCATTTCATCAAGGGTCATGTCCTTGAGCGAACGGCCCTGGGCTTTCGCACCCGCCTCGACGGCGCGGAAACGGCGAGAAAACTTCGAGGTCGAAAGCTCTGCGGCGCTCTCGGCGTCGACCTTGAGATGGCGAGCGAGATTGCAGACTGCGAAAACGAGATCGCCAAGCTCTTCCTTCACCTTGTCGGAATCGGCGGGCCTGTCGCTCTTTCGCGCGGCAATCTCGGCCTTGAGCTCGGAAAGCTCCTCCTCGATTTTCTCCATGGGACCCTCGGCGTCCTTCCAGTCGAAGCCGACGCGCGCGGCCTTCTCCTGTGTGCGCTGGGCCTTGAGGAGCGCGGGAAGCGCGGCGGGAACGCCGTCGAGCGCGGAATGGCGCGCCTCCTTCTTGTGCTCCATCTGCTTTATCTGCTCCCAGTTCCTGAGGACGGTTGCGGAATCTTTCGCGTCGACGTTGCCGAAGACGTGCGGATGGCGATGGACGAGCTTGTCGGAAATCGCGTTCGCAACGTCGTCAAAGGAAAAGCGTCCCTCCTGCTCGGCCATGACGCACTGGAACATTACCTGAAGGAGAACATCGCCAAGTTCTTCGACATAGTTGGCCTTGTCCTCAGGGCGATCCATAGCCGCAAGGAGCTCGTGAGTCTCCTCAAGAAGGCAGGGCTTCAGCGACTCGAGCGTCTGCTCGCGATCCCACGGGCATCCCCTCTCGGGATCCCTGAGCCGAGTCATTATGTCGTGCAGTCGCTCGATGCCGGACATGTCAGACCCTGAGAATCTCGAGCACCGCCTTGGCCGCGGCTGAATTCAGCTCGCGGACAACCTCGTCCGCGCCGCCGAAGTCCTGGTAGGCGACGTGGGGGTTGATGACGGCGACGGAACCCATCCCCGCAACGAGCGCCGACTTGACACCAAGGCCTGAGCCGGTGACGGCGATAGTCGAGAAGTTACGGAGCTTGTTCATCGCGCAAGCGCGACGCCAGGCGTCCCACTTGACGCTACCGTAGGTCGCCGCCGTCTCGTGGTAGAGAACGACATTGTCGCCAAGAAGCCCCTCGAACGCCGGCTGCACCGTCTCTATATTGGCACGCGTCGCAATCACGACCTTGACACCCTTCGAGGCGAGCGTGGAGACGAAGTTCTTGAAGGATGCGCCTACCGCCTTCGGCACCGCCTCGTTGAGGGCGGTCTCGAATGCGGCGGCGAGATCCTTGGCGGCCTTGGCCGCGGTCTTCTTCGTCTTGACGACGGAGAAATACTCGGCAAGGGCTCCCTGGTAGTTGCCTCCGGCGAGATGCTGGGCCTCGATGCGCTCGTCGAAGGGAATCTTGTCGAGCGCAGAAAGGAAGTTCTTCGTGACGGTGAAGAGGAGCCCCGCTCCGTCCATTGCGGCGAAGTCGAACTCAACTATCACGCCCTTCATTACGCTATCTGCCATGGCAACCTCCTTCTTCGGGTCGAGCCGAGAAACTTCGGCCGACTACTTAGCGGTACGCTTCTTGCGCGGCTTGGGCTGCCCGATCTCGGACAGCATCTTGCGGAAAGAGCCCTTGCGCACGTTAAAGGGCTTTCCGCCCTTGATGCTCGGGAACTCGCAAGCGCAGATCTTCGCGCCCTTCCTCTCGTCGGGACCGACGACGCCGCTCTCGCCAGAGAGCGCGCACTCGACGGCCTTGCGGGCGCACTTCTCGATGAGCTTCAGGTCCTTCTTGCAGGGCGCCGCAGCGCGGGCAAAATAGCCGGACTTGAACACCTGCACCTTCTCGGCGCCGAGAAGCTGGCCGAAGCGCTTGCCGATATACTGGCCAACGTTGACCTTGTCGAGCCGCGGATGTCCGAATGCATCCACTGGGACCTCCTCGCCGCGCTTCGCCATTTCCTTGATGATGTCCTTGACGCCAGCGCCCTCGGAAACGAAGATGTTGACGGAGTCCCACTTGTCCATGATCTTGCGAAGGCGCTCGCCCTCGGCTGCGAAGTCGATCTTGCACTCCGGCACGTAGACGGCGTGGACGTCCTGGCGCTCGGGCGTAAGCAGGAACTCGGGCACGAACTTCGTGCGCTTGAGCATCTTGCGGTAGCACTGCGCGGTCTTGTAGGTGAGCCAGCCGCAGTTGCGACCCATGACCTCGTGAATCGTGAGCGCGCGCGGATTGGCGCTGTTCTCCTTGACGACGTTCATGAAGAACTTCGCGCCCTCCTCGGCCGCCGTCCAGGCGCCGAGCGACTGCTTGATCGGCCCGACGACGATAAGCGGATAGTTGTTGGTGGCGAGGTACGCAGCGAGATCGGCCGCGGTGGTGTTGGTGTCGTCGCCGCCAATGGTGTGAAGGACGTCAACGCCGTCCTTTACGAGCTGGTCGGCCGCGACCTTGAGAGGATCCTCGCCCTCCTTGACGAGGCCGCGCTTGACGCAGTCCTTTACGTTCGTGAGCTTCACGCGGCTGTTGCCAATCGGGGAGCCACCGTGCTTCGTCAGGATAAGCGCGTTCTTGCGGACTTCCGGCGTCACGGACACGGACTCGCCTTTGAGGAGCCCCATGTAGCCGTTGATGTAGCCGATCATCTCGACATTCGGCGCCTTCTTGGTGTATTCGTCGATCAGGTAACCGATTGAGGAACTTAGGCAGGGAGCAAGACCACCAGCCGTCAGAAACGCAACCTTCTTCACTTCTTTCGCCATGTTTTTCCTTCTTTCTTTGATTCAATCACAAATTACAGCTTTTTCGCAACGTTTGCCGTCTCAATTGCAGCCTGCATCGCCGAGAAACCCTTGTTACCCTGCTTGGTGCCACAACGCTCAACCGCCTGTTCAAGGCTCTCGGCGGAAACTACGCCGTCGATTACCGGAACGCCGGACGAAACGGAAATCTCAGTAAATGCCTTTGCCGTCGCCTGGTTGATCAGGTCGGCGTGGGCCGTCGCACCCTGCACGACGGCACCAAGGCAAACAATCGCATCGGGCTTCGTGGCGGCAAGTTTCGCCGCGACAAAGGGAAGCTCATACGCACCGGGAACCCTGACGAGAGTCAGGTCCTTTTCAGAACCGCCCATACGGATAAACGCATCTTCTGCGCCCTTGACGAGCTGTTCTACGAGAAAACTGTTGAAGCGGCTTGCGGCAATCGCAATTTTAAGCCCCTTGGCCGACAGCTCACCGTTGATTTCTTTCATTTCCAATACTCCCATTTGCAAAAAGTGCGGATATTGTATCAAAATCGGCGTATACTGTCAAAGCCGAACTTGCCGAATCTCCGAGCGAACTATTCAAATTTTTCGAATAGTTGCCAGCAACTTTGCTATCTCCTTCGGGTCGCGTGTAGTATAGGAAGTTACACGGCGACCGAGACAGTTGATGGACGAGCCGAGGCCATGCAGTTCCACATTGTCGATGATGAGGAATCGGTCATGGAAGTCGTCGGAGTAGGTGATGGCAAGCCCCTTGTACTGGCGGTTGAACTTTGCGATTTCGGTCGGCGTCGGTTTGCCGCGATCCTTGCAAACAAGCCGCACCTTTACGCCTGGTCGCTTCTTTGAGAGAACCTCCAGCGTAGCCGCATCAGAATAAGGATCGATAAGCAAGATCTCAAATTGTGCGCGTTCGATCAAGCGCGAGACATACCGCATCGAGTCAAACTCCGAATCGGCGGGCAAGATTCCACTTGGAAGGAGATTGCCTCGGTCAAGGGCGTCAAACACCGTGTCTATTCGCTTGTCTGTCTCAAGCTGCTTCAGTTCAATGGCGCCAAGCCGCTGAAGGACACCTACGCTTGACATCAGAAAACTCCGCATCGCAACAAACGCATCCATTATGTCTATGCTGGTTTTTACGGCAATATCGCTTTTCAGTACCGTTGCCAGCATAGCTACGCCTTGTTCCGTAAAAGCATAAACCGGAACATGCGAAAACCGCAAGGATTTAAGGTGGTCACAATTTGTGACCACCTCCTCTTTTTCTAGTGGCGTCAAAGCGAAGCGAAACCTCTCCGGGAATCGTTCGCCGTTGCGTCTGACAGCTTGATTCAGCACCTTGGTAGGAACTTTGTACAATTCGGCAAGATCTCGGTCCACCATAACACACTTGCCGCGAATCTGCAGAATTCGGCCACCCATCTTGCTATTTGAGCTACATTCTGAAGCAATAACTTCCGGCTTCAAATCCAAATCTACGCATGCTTGTTTTTCGCTGATTCTCATTACAACCTCCGACTCTTTCAATTTGAACCTGTAAAATTCTTTACAGGTTACCGCAGTCAAGGGCGTCAAACACCATCGCAATACGCCACTCAACATAGCAGCGCCATTTTCCGTAAACCCATAGGGAGATATTTTATGTTGCTGCCCCTCCCACCGTTCAAGATGCCATATGGCATCTTGGACAGTCTTCATGCCGCTTTCCTCGCCGCTTTGGCCTTGGCGGGGTCGGGAGGCGTCGTCTTGACAAGCTCGACGATCTTTGCGGTCAAGTCTGGGTTTTCGCACAGATATGCAATCGCTGCAAGAGACCCCTGGGCAATCTGCTCGCCACCGAAGCTGAGCCAGCTACCGCGCCTCTCCACGACGCCACGCGCGAGCGCCGCGTCAAGGACGGAGCCCTCCCACGAAATGCCGCACGAATAGAGGATGTCGAACTCGGCCTCGGTAAACGGCGAGGCGACCTTGTTCTTCACGACCTTTACTCGCGTACGGTTCCCTATGACCTCGCCGGCGGGCGACTTGATCGCGCCGATACGCTGCACCTGAAGCCGGCAGCTCGCGTAGAACTTGAGCGCCTTGCCGCCTGGGGTCGTCTCGGGATTCCCGAACATCACGCCGATCTTCTCGCGCACCTGGTTTGTAAAGATGCAAAGCGTCTTCGTCTGGGCGATTGCGGCCGTGAGTTTTCTCATTGCCTGCGACATCAGCCGTGCCTGCAACCCTACATGGCTGTCGCCCATCGCGCCGTCGATCTCGGCCTGTGGCGTCAGCGCCGCGACAGAATCTACGACC
>CADCGZ010000143.1 GCA_902801025.1 uncultured bacterium
CCTTCTCGTGAACCCTGGCGACGAGCTTTCGTTCCTCAGGTTCGTTTCGCTTCTCCCCGGCATAGGCGAGGCGAGCGCCCGCAAGTACTGGGAGAAGCTTGCGCGCTCGTTCGACCCAAAGCGCCGCGAGGACTGCGATGCGCTTGGCGGGATGCTCGGCGCGAAGGCAAAGCCGCTTTGGCCTGCGCTTGCGAAGTGCTTCTCGTACGCGGAGGGCCATCTCAAGGATGACGAGATAGGCGAGCTCATCGAGGATTTCGTCGACTTCTTCTACGAAGACCACCTTCATCTTGAATGGGAGGATCAGGAAGCGAACGACCGTCTCGACGATATCAAGGAACTCGCGGCGCAGATTGCGGGCGGGGAATATGGCGATGACGAAGACGAGGAGAACCCGGGCCGTCATCGGCTTGAGTCGTTCCTCGCGGATGTCGCGCTTTTGACGAACCTCGACGCGCGGCGAAACGAGCCAGATTCCGACAAGATGACGCTTTCGACGATTCACCAGGCGAAGGGAATGGAGTGGCCTGTCGTGTTCGTGCCGTGGTGTTCCGAGGGAATGTTCCCGAGCCCGAAGGCGAGCGAGGAAGGGCGGCTTTCCGAAGAGCGGCGTCTTTTCTATGTCGTGGTGACGCGGGCGAAGGACCGCCTGTGGCTTGGCTCGCCGATGATGCGGAAGATGCCAGACGGCGGGATGTTCCCTGTCGAGCCGAGCTTGTTCATCAAGGAGATACCGACCGATCTCGTTGAGGTGCGTCGCTTGATGAGCTACGACTATGGCGGTGGCTATGGCTCGTCGGGCCGCGGGGGATATGGCGGCTACGGTTCCTCCGGCCGCGGTGGATATGGTGGAGGCGGCTATCGTTCGCGTCCGACGCAGACATGGAAAACGACTTGGAGACGATGAGACATTCAACCGTGTAGAACATGCAGAACATGTAGAATTTCTGCACGATCTACATGTTCTACATGGCTAAAACAATAGGGGAAGAAAATGAAACTATCTAAAATTCTTGAATGGTTCGATGGCTTGCTCAAGGTCGGAGATTTTGACGATGTGAGCAACAACGGTCTTCAGATCGCGCGCGAGGGTGACGACGTGCGCCTTGTCGCATTTGCTGTCGACGGGTCGCTCAAGAGCGTCAAGGCCGCGGCTGCCGCGGGCGCGCAACTTCTCGTCGTCCACCACGGCATAAGCTGGGGCGGTGGAATCCGTCGGCTCGTCGGCGGCGAATATGCCGTCGTAAAGGCGGCGATGGATGCGAACCTCGCGCTTGCCGGATATCATCTTCCGCTAGATGCGAACAAGAAGGTTGGCAACAACTGGGAGATCGTGCGCCATTTGAAGCTTACCTGCGTGAAGCCGGCGTTCCCGTACCACGGCAACATCATCGGGCTTGTCGGACGAGCGTCGCGCAGCGGGAAGTTCACGATTGGCGAGACGGAGATCTCGCTCCGTCGCGGAGAGAAGGTCGGCGTCTGCTCGGGCGGCGCTGGAGAGTTTGCCGTCGAGGCGAAGGCCCTTGGGTGCGATGTCTTTGTTGCAGGCGAGGCGAACTGGGGCGAGCAGATCGCCGCGGAGAACGTCGGCATGAAGATGATTTGCGCCGGCCACTATGCAACCGAGACTTTCGGCGTCCAGGCGCTCTCCCGCGAGCTCAGCCGCGCCCTCGGACTCAAGACTATCTTCGTCTGAATATGATATAATACATGACCATGAGCGAATCTGACACTTCTCGACATTTTCTACGGCAGTGGATCGAAAAGGACGTAGCCGACGGCAAGACCGGCGGCAAGGTCGTGACGCGATTCCCGCCTGAACCGAACGGTTACATCCACATCGGCCACGCAAAGGCCGTCTGCGTTGATTTTGGCATGGCCGAACTCTTTGACGGCGAATGCCACCTCCGTCTCGACGACACGAACCCGACCAAGGAGTCGGACGAATACGCCGAGAACATCAAGAAGGACATCCGCTGGCTCGGCTTCCAGTGGTCGGGCGAAGGCGATGCTGGCGAGCCAGGGTTTTACAACGCGTCGAACATGTTCGACAAGATGTACGAGATCGCCGAGGAGCTTATCCGCCGCGGGCAGGCCTACTGCTGCAACCTGACGCAGGACGAGTGGAAGCAGTACCGCGGCGTTCCAGAGAAGCCGGGAACCCCCTCGCCTTCGCGCGACACGAGTCCTGAGCGCAACCTGCAGATTTTCCACGAGATGCGCGACGGCAAGTATGCCGACGGCGAATGGTGCCTGAGGGCGAAGATCGACATGGCCTCGCCTAACATCCACTTCCGCGATCCTGTCATCTACCGCATCCGCCACGTCTCGCACTACCATCTCGGCGACAAGTGGTGCGTCTACCCGATGTACGACTTCGCCCACCCGATCGAGGACGCGCTCGAGGGCGTCACGCACTCGATGTGCACGCTCGAGTTCGAGGTTCACCGTCCGCTTTACGACTGGGTCGTCGATCGTATGGACGAGCAGGGGCTTTTGCCTGTCAGGAACGGCGTCAAGATCCGCACCCAGCAGCGCGAGTTTGCGCGCCTCAACATCACCTACACCGTGATGTCGAAGCGACTTCTCCTGCAGCTTGTCACCGAGGGCCATGTCGCCGGTTGGGACGATCCTCGCATGCCGACGGTGTGCGGCATGAGGCGGCGCGGCTATACGCCTGGCGCGATACGCGAGTTCTGCGCGCGCGTGGGAGTTTCGAAGTTTGAGAGCGAGAGCGACCCTGCGCTTCTCGAGTGGTGCGTCCGCGAAGAACTCAACCAGACGGCGACGCGCCGCATGGCCGTTCTCGACCCGGTGAAGGTTGTCGTTGATAATTGGGAACGGGGAATGGGTAACGGGGAACGGGTGACGCGTGAAGTGGAGCTTCCAAACAACCCGCTCGACGAGTCGGCTGGCACGAGGAAGATTCCGTTTGGCGGCGAGATATGGATTGACCGCGCGGACTTCATGGAAGTTCCCGAGAAGAAGTTCTTCCGCATGGCGCCAGGTCAGGAAGTGCGCCTTCGCGGCGCTTGCATCTTTAAGTGCACTGGCTGCGTCAAGGACGAGTCGGGCAAGGTCGTGGAGATCCACGGCACATGGGATCCAGAGTCGTGGGGCGGAAACGCCGCGGACGGCCGCAAGGTGAAGGGCACGATCCACTGGGTCGACTGCGCGACTGGCGTCAAGGCGGAGGTTCGACTTTACGACCGGCTCTTCACGGAGAAGGATCCGCTTAAGGACGGGCCGTCGGAGTTCCTGAAGTACATGAACCCCGATTCGCTGAAGGTCGTCGAGGCGTACGTTGAGCCAGCGCTTGCGGAGGCGAAGGGTCTTGACCGCTTCCAGTTCGAGCGCACCGGCTACTTTGTCGCCGACGAGTTCGATTCGAAGCCCGGCGCCCCAGTCTTCAACCGCACCGTCACGCTCAAGGACTCCTATAAGCCCTCCGTCTGACCCTGTTGGTTCTGTTGGTTCCGGAGGGGCGCGAGAGATTGTCTTGAACCGTTTGCCGTTGGTCGGGTATTATTCCTTTGGAGTGTTGTTTCCTTGGAAGGGAATCGGCAAAAGTGACGACTGTCGACATCTTGCGCACCGACCGCGAGTCGGGGGCGAAGCTGCTGGAGCGCGAATACAAGGCGCGGCTCTGCGCCGTCGCGCGCCG
>CADCGZ010000144.1 GCA_902801025.1 uncultured bacterium
CGTGGGATGTGGGTTTTCGGCTGTGTGTTTTTTGCCGTATGCGCAGTAGTTGAAGCGCTTCAACTCGTCAGCGGGCGTGGGTTCAACTACTGTCTTCTTGCAATTGCCGTTGTGCTCTTTTGGTCGATAAGGTTCGGTAGGGCTCGCTACCAGAAGAACATCGACATTCTCTGCCGTCGCTATTTCTCCGACTCCGAAGAGGCGACCGTGATGATGACCGACGACAGCTACGAATGTCGCTGCGGCACCAACTTAATGCGCGTCGCCTGGCGAAACCTAGGAGCTTACTATCTCTTTGTCGGCGACGGCGTCGTGCTACTGATGGACGGCAAGGTGACTACGCTGCTATTGCCTTCTCTTTCCAAGATGAGCGTGCAGGCAGACGAACTCAAGGACGTATTGGAGCGGGCGGGGTTGAAGGATTATCGTAAGTGCCGCAGCTGCGGATGGTTTGTCTTGTTTCTTGTGTTTGTCGTAGGCGGAGTTGTTGTATTCTCTAATCTTGCGCGCAGTCGCCCACAATTCCCCCAAAACGCATCTTGCATCGATGAAGAAGATGAGGACGATGACGAGGATGAAGACGAATGGGGTGATGATTTCGGGTCGAGCGGGCAGAAGTCGTTTTCTCTGGGTGACATCGACTTTGACAGCAGAAGGATTGACGTGGACTACAGTCTTGCCGATGTGCGATCCCAGACAAACAAACATCAGATATCCTATCAGGACTTTGCGAACATAGTCGCCGTGCTGCGCGAGCAGAAGTCTCGGAAAACAGTCTCCATGATCCTTTCGATTGACGACATCGCTAGTCCGGCCCGTCCGCTCGACACATTGGCGACGCTGACGAATTCACATCTCTCTGTTGATCTCGTCTTAAATGACTGTACGAATCTGATGGATGTCGCCATGTTGGGGCGAGTCCCGTTGAAAGAGCTAACCTTGATCCGGTGTCCAAGCCGTGAGATACGCGGACTGGAGAGCTGTCCGATTGAATCGTTGACCGTTTGGGACTGTCCGCTATCATCCCTCGCGGACATCTGTCCGCTGCCTCGCCTCAAGAAGATGACTCTGGAATTGAAGGATAAGAAGGTTCCGACGAAAGAAGATCTTCTTTCTCGCTGGGAGAAGTTGGACCTTTTCAGCTACTATGAACCGGATTCGGCAAGTCCCTATCCAGTAGTGATTCCACTGTTCTCGGAGACGGAGCGTTTCCAGTCGGCGATCGCAGGCGCAGATCGCGTCGTGATCCGCGACGGCGGGTTTGGATGCTGCACTAAGCCGGAGCGCGACCCTGTTCTTCTCGCCCTGACGGATCCGAAGGAGATCGCCGACTTCAATGCGTTGTTCAAGTTCGAGGACAAAGGCCAAAACGGCAGTTGCATGTGCTGCGGCCACCCGGGCATTGACTGGTGGAAGGGCGACGTGCTTGTTGCACGCACGGCGGTCCAGCATCTCCAGGGTTTGCGCTGGAAGGGGTTCTACGGTGACGCTAGTCTTGTGCCTGAATCGAGAAAGTTGCTTGGCGAGTGGTTCGCCGCCCGCAATATCAAGGTCTGTAAATATATCGGTATGGGAATGGTGCGAGAGGAAAATAAGACGAGTGGAAAGCAGACGGTGCTCCATGTCTGCTGCGGGCCGTGCGCGAGCGCGTGCGTGCCGCGGTTGAAGGACGCGGGGCGGGAAGTGACGATGCTTTTCGCCAACTCCAACATCGACACTGCCGAGGAATTCGAGCATAGGCGCGCGGAGGCCGAACGGCTCGCCGCTCACGACGGCGTTGCGTTCGCGTCGCTTCCCTACGACCACGCCGACTGGCTTGAGAAGGTCGCGAAGGGCTTTGAGGACGCGCCGGAGAAGGGCGAGAGGTGCGCGAGGTGCTTCCGCTACAATCTCGGCAAGGCGGCGGAATGGGCGGCCGCGCACGGGTTCGACTCGTTCACCACTTCGCTTACCGTCTCGCCGCACAAGCCGAGCGAGATGGTGTTTGCCGCGGGGCGCGAGGTTGCGGAGAAGGGCGGCACGGCCTTTCTTCCCGAGGACTTCAAGAAGCGCGAGGGCTTCAAGCTCTCCGTTGCGCGCGCTAAGGAACTCGGGCTCTATCGCCAGTCCTATTGCGGCTGCGAGTTTTCCAAGCACCATTTGGCCTGACCCGTAGTGCCTGTATTGGCGGGGGCGCGTGATTTTGGTAAAATACCACCAATGAGCACGATACGGATTTTCCAGGCACTTGCACTCGCCGCCGTTTTTGCAGGATGCGGCACATATCATGCCGTTCGTGAGGCGCGAAGCGCCCAGAAGGCGTATGCCGACCGTGGCATGGGGGTTGAAACCCGAGCCGAGAAGGTTGATCTCAAGGGGTGCAATCTCGCACAACTCGTCGACTTTGCGCTCGCAAACCGTCCCTCGATGGTCCGTGCGCGTCTCGCGGTAGAGGATGCGCGCATAGCCCTCAGGCAAGTCGCGGCAGATGCGCCGCTTCTCTCGTCGACTCCCTGGGGTGCGCTGGATGCCGCGGCATCTATTGGCCGCTCGGAGTCCTCGGAGCCAGGTCACAGACTACATGGGAAGACAGACGGTTCCGCCTCGGGGTCGCTCTCTTTGGATATTCTCATCTACGACTTTGGCCGTAATGCCGCGGAGGCGCGCGCACTCTCTGAAGAAGTCATTGCCGCCGAATCGACGCTCATCAGCACTGGATATTCCGTATTCGAGGAAGTGGCGATCTCGTATTTCGCGCTCCTCAGGAACGAGGCGCTTTATGAAGTTGCGCTTACGAACAAGGCCGAGTATGCCGAGCATCTCGAACAGGCGGAACTCAGGAAGGAGCATGGCGAGGCAAAGGAACTCGACGTCCTCAAGGCGAAGCTCGACCTCGCAAAGGCCGTGCAGAACGTCGTCGCGGCGTCGAACGACGTCGTGACCGCCGGTGCCGAACTTATGGCGGCGCTCGGGGTGGATGCCGCGTCGGGTGATTTCAGGACGGTTCTCGGTTCGCGCGACGTCGGCCTTTCGCAGCTCTATCGTTCGCTCGCGGATACTTCCGCTGGCGCTTCGGAACTCTATGGTGCCGCGTGCACGAACGCGCCGTTGGTGCAGTCCGCCCGTGCTCACCTGAGGGCCGCGTCGCACGAGGTCGACGCGGCGGTGGCAAACCTATATCCGACTCTTAGCGCCAGCATTGCGCTAAATTGGGCCGATCCCCTCTGGTATTGGCGCTGGGGCGTGAACGGCGCGATGTCGCTCTTCACGGGTTGGCGCAAGACCGCCGCCGTCGAGCGCGCGACGATTGCGCTCGATTCCGCCGCGCACGGCGTAGACTCCGCCGAGCTCGAACTCTCGCGTGAGATAGAGCTCGCCGTCGCCGAGCGCGACAATGCCATTGAGGCGCTTGCGGCCGCCCGCTCGAGCGTCAGGAGCGGCAGGGAGAACCTCGACACGGTGCGCGAGCAGTATCTGGTCGGCGACGTGAGCCGTATCGAATTCACCGCCGCCGTGTCGGGCTACGCCTCGTCGCTCGGCGACCGCGTGCGCGCGTTCTACCGCGGCCAGATTGCCGAGGCAAAGCTTTTCAGGGTTGTGGGCCGCTGGCCCGAATACACGGAGGAGACGATCAGTGAAGACGAAAAATAAGGCGGCTTGCGCCGCGTTGCTGCTTGGTTGCCTTGCGCTCGTCGCGGGATGCGGCGAAGGCAAGTCGCTCGTCCCGAGCCGCAAGGCGCCGTCCTACCGCACCGCCCCCATAGCGCGCACGGACATCGTCCGCACGGTCTCTGCGACGGGCTCCGTCACGCCGCGCAATTCCTCGAAGGGGATTCCCGTGGGGGCGCAGGTCAACGGCAAGCTCATAAAGCTCTACGTCGACTACAACGATGTCGTGACCAACGGGCAGGTAGTCGCGCTCATCGACCCGCAGGTCTATGACGCGAACTACAAAAGCGCTGTCGCGCAGTTGCATGTGAACAAGGCGAACGTCGCCGTTCGCGAAGCGGCCGTCCGCTCGTCCGAGGCCGAGCTCGCCCTCGCGCAGAAGACATACGACCGCAAGAAGGCGCTTGTGGAGAAGAAGGTGGCGCCAGTCGCCGACCTCGACAGCGCCGAGGAGGCGCTTGAGCGCGCAAAGGCCGGGCTCGAAAGCGCGAAAGCAAGTTTGAACAGCGCCAACGCCTCGGTCGAGCAGTCCGAGGCCTCCGTCAGCAAGGCGAAAGCCGACCTAGACTACTGCACGATTGTCTCTCCCGTAGACGGCATCGTGATCGACCGCAAGGTAGAGGAGGGCGAAACGGTCGTCTCGTCGATGAACGCCGTTCCTGTCCTCACAATTGCAGAAGACCTCGACACGATATGGGTCGCGGCCGACATCCCAGAGGCCGACATCGGTGGCATTCAGGTTGGCCAGGATGTCACGTTCACCGTAGACGCGTACCGCACGAGATTCAAAGGTAAGGTGAAGCAGATTAGGAAGGCGTCGACGACGACGAGCAACGTCGTGACGTTCCCCGTGATCGTCGAGGCCGAGAATCCAGACCAGAAGCTTTTCCCCGGTATGACTGCGACGCTCTCGATTGAGACTGCGCGCGCCGAGAATGTGCTTGCCGTTGCGGCGGCGGCGTTCAGATTCCGCCCGAAGGACGAGGATCGCGACCGCATCGCCGGCGAGATTCCGCGCGGGCGCAAGATCTGGCTTGCTCCGCAGAAGGAGGGCGATCCGCTGGAGTATATCCGTGTTGAAGAAGGCGTTACGGACGATTCGTTTACGTCCATCGTCTGCGAGGGCGTGGATGCGCTTGAGGGCCGCGAGGCGGTCGTCGGCTATCAGACGGCGAATATGGCCGCCATGGACGACAAGGACTCGACGAATCCCTTTATGCCGAAGTTCCCGAAGCGCAACCAGAACAAGGGAACCGCGCCGGAGCCGAAGAAATAGCCCATGGCCCATCTTATCGAGATACGCGACATGTACAAGATCTACGCCATC
>CADCGZ010000145.1 GCA_902801025.1 uncultured bacterium
GCCGCCGATGACGCCGATGGACTCGACAATCTTGAACGCATCGCGGCGGAGACGCTCCTCGAGCTTCTTGTCGATCGTGAGGAAGGGAGCCGCGCAGTAACTGTCGCCAGTATGGACGCCGACAGCGTCGATGTTCTCGATGAAGCAGACGGCGATCATCTGGTTCTTCGCGTCGCGCACGACTTCGACCTCGAGCTCCTCCCAGTTGAGAATCGACTCCTCGATAAGGCACTGGTGGGTGAGCGAGGCGTCGAGGCCGCGGGCGCAGATCGTCCTCAGCTCCTCGACATTGTAACAGAAGCCGCCGCCGGCGCCGCCCATCGTGTAGGCGGGACGGACGACGACAGGATAGCCGATCTGCTCCTCGACGAGCTTGACCGCCTCCTCGACCGAGTGGACGATGCCGGAACGCGGCGTCTCTATGCCGAGCTTCTGCATCGTCGCCTTGAAGACCTCGCGGTCCTCGCCGCGTTCGATTGCGTCGAGGTTGACGCCGATAACCTTAACGCCGTATTTGTCGAGGATGCCCTTCTTCGCAAGCTCCATTGAAAGGTTGAGGCCCGTCTGCCCGCCGAGGTTCGGCAAAATGGCATCGGGCCTCTCCTTCTCGATGATCTGCTCGAGACGCGCCTCGTTCAGCGGCTCGATGTAGGTCGCGTCCGCCATAACGGGGTCCGTCATAATCGTCGCGGGGTTCGAGTTCACGAGGACGACCTTGTATCCGCAAGCCCTCAGCGCCTTGCACGCCTGTGTGCCGGAATAGTCAAATTCACATGCCTGGCCAATGACAATGGGGCCCGAGCCGATGATCAAAACCTTGTCGACGTCTGTGCGTTTCATAACCAACTGCCTTTCAAAATGAAATAGTTCGCAATCGGGAGGATATTATACCAAATCCGCGGCAAGCGCGGATAGAAAAGTTCAACGCTCGCGGCGACCGAAGGTCAGTCGTTGTCAATGCGGAGGAAGAGGCAGACAAGGATAAGCACGGCAAAGACGCCGAGTGCAAGCGAAAGACACGTCGCATGCGCGATATGGCCGATCATCGGCGGCCACACGAAATAGCCGAGGAAGCCCATCGAGCCGACGAAAGTTATCGCAGAGCCCGCCGGCATCGACTTCGTGCGGTTGGCCTTCGAGTAGAGAATCGGCACAAGCGCGGAGATTCCGTAGCCCGCGATTGCATACCCAGCCGTCGCGAGGACATGAAGCGGAAGCCCTGAAAGCCCGGTGAACGGCGACGAAAGCGCGATACCGAGTCCAACCGCTACAAGCGCACTGTAGACACGCAGGACGCGAACGGGGCCAAAGCGGTTCACGAAACGGTCCGTAACGAGGCGCCCAAGCGTCATCGTCGCGGAAACGGCGCAGAAGCCCCACTTGACGCGCCCATCCACGGCGTTCAGCGAGTCACGGTAGAACACGCCAACCCAGTCGCTGATCGATCCCTCGCAGCCCATGATGACAAGCGCCGCGACGCCGATGAGGAAAAGCGGCATGTCGGGACGGCGAAAGCCCTCGCCCTTCTCCTTCTTCGCGACGTCGTTTTCCTTCGGCAACTGGGAGAAGAACACCAGGTGCGCTACGACAGCGACGACGAGAACGGCGAAAAACCGATATTCCACGGGAACGCCGAACGCCGTGGCGAAAAGCGCAAGCAGCCCGCCAGTGAGACACAGCATGCTGAACATCGCATGGAACGAGTTCATGATTGTGCGACCCGACTTCTTCTCGACGAGGCCGCCCTGGGTGTTCACGGAGATGTTGAAGATGTTGCCGGTTCCGCCAAGAGTGGCGATCGCCACGCACCAGAACGGAACGGGCGCGCGGAAGAAGAAGCACGCCGCGACGCCAAGCGCCGCGCAGAGGTAGGCCGAGGTCGCGAGGACAAGGCTGCGGCGGCTGCCGAGCCGCGTCACAAGCGCGCTCGCGAACGTGAAGCTGACGAGGTTGCCGACGGGCCCCGAAAGAAGAAGCCACCCCTGCTGGGCGTCATTCAGCCCGAGGAGCAGCTTCATGTCGTCTATCGACGACCCCCAGGTCGCGCAGACGAGCCCAAGAACCGCGAAGTACGCGGCGACTGAAACCCGTTCGCGCGACCAGGACATTTAGCGGCAGAGCGTGTAGAGAACGCCTGCGACGACGGCAGAGCCGATTACGCCCGAAACGTTCGGACCCATCGCCTGCATGAGGATGAAATTCGTCGGATCGTTCTGGAGCGAAACCTTGTTGGAGACGCGGGCGGCCATCGGAACGGCCGAGACGCCGGCAGAACCGATGAGAGGATTCACCTTCTCCTTCGAGAAGAGGTTCATGATCTTCGCCATGATGACACCCGCAGCCGTGCCGACGCAGAAAGCGACGAGGCCGAGCGCGAGGATGCCGAGGGTCGTTCCGGAGAGGAACTTCTCGCACGCGAGCTTCGAGCCAACGGAGAGCCCCAGCATAATCGTCACGATGTTGATGAGCGCGTTGGACATCGTGTCGGCGATACGGGCAACCGACGGCCCAACTTCCTTCGCGAGGTTGCCGAGCATGAGCGCACCGATGAGCGGCACGGCGTCCTTGAGGAGGAACGCGCAAAGGAGCAGCACGATGAGCGGGAAGCAGACCTTCTCGATCTTCGTCACGGGGCGAAGCGGCGGCATCTTGATGGCGCGCTCGGCCTTCGTCGTGAGAGCGTTCATGATCGGCGGCTGGATGATCGGGACGAGCGCCATGTAGGAGTATGCCGCGACCGCGATTGCACCGAGTAGGTCTGGCGCGAGGCGGCTCGTGAGCCAAATCGCCGTCGGGCCGTCGGCGCCGCCGATGATGCCGATCGAAGCCGCCGCCTTCACGGGGGCGACGCCGCCGAAGAAGTCAGCGCCAAAGACGGCCGCGAGACCGAGCGCACCGAAGAGCGCGAAGAAGATGCCGAACTGCGCGGCACCGCCGAGGAGCGCCATCTTGGGGTTGGCGATCAGTGGGCCAAAGTCGGTCATCGCGCCGACGCCCATGAAGATCATGATCGGGAAGACGCCCGTGTCGATGCCGAACTTGAAGAAGTAGTGGAGGAACCCGCCGGGCTCGACGATTCCGCCGGCCATCACAGGGATACCGGAAGACAGCACCGATATTACGCCGTCGTGCATCATCGCGGGAGCAGTCACGCCCGCGAGCGGGCAGTTGGCGAGAAGTCCGCCGAAGCCAATCGGGAGGAGGAGCAGCGGCTCAAAGCCCTTCACGATCGCAAGATACATCATGATGAGGCAGAGCGGAATCATGATAAGCTGTCCGACGCCATAGGGCATGCCGAAGAGCGTCTTGACTTCGTGACCCTTGACAAACGTGCCAAGGTCATCGAAGTAGCCGCCGATCCACTTGCCCTTCGCGTCATAGTAGCCGTTTGGCGTCTTGTAGCCGCTGTTCGGGTCGTGAGGATCCTTGCCAGCCATCGCCTTCGCGTCGATTCTGTCGGCCTCGGCGTAGTTGCCGGTGATGTAGGCGGGCGCTTCCTTCTTCATGAAGCCGGCGATACCGGTTTCGGCGGGAAGGTTCTTCACCTTGGCGAGCCAGCCGCAACGAGCATTGCCATCAAAATCTTTTTCATGTCCTGTAAACCCTATTTGATTACTGACCCCTGACCACTAATCCCTGCCGCGATCGGCATTACCCGATCGTAGCGAGCACATCGCCGGTCGCAACCTTGTCGGTCGCGTTGACGACTACGGTGATCGTGCCGTCGCACGGAGCGGTGACGGGCGTTTCCATCTTCATGACGTCCATGACGAGGATTTCGTCGCCCTTCGAGACCTTCGTGCCGCTCGACGCGGTGACGCGGAGAATCGTTCCGGGAACAGGAGCCTTGACTTCCTGCCCGCCCGCGGGCGCGGCTGCTGCAGGCGCGGCGGCCTTGAGGCCCGCCTCGGCCTTGAAGTCGACCGGCTTGCCGTTGACGACCGCCTTGCCATCGCCCTTGATCTCGACGCCGTAGGCCTTGCCGTTGATCGTGACCGTGACCGCGCCGCCCTTGGCGGCGGGCTTGGCCTCTTCCGCGAAGCGGCAGCCCATCGGGGCCTTCGAGGGGTCCTTGAGGAAGAGGATGCCCTTCTCCTTGCAGGACGCGGCGATGAAGATGTTCTCGTCGGTGACGGGAAGCCCAGCGTCCTCGAGCATCTTCTTCGCAACCGCGCCGCCCTTCTTGGGGTCGGCGTCATTCATCTCGAGCACCGTCTTCGTGGTGGGCTCGCTGTAGGCCTTGTTGAGGTCGCTAGACGCCATGAACTCGCTCGCCTTCTTGACGATTTCGGGATCCGGCGGAACGGGCGTCTTGCCGAAGTAGCCGAGCACCATCTTGGCATAGCCAGGCGCGAACTTCTTGAACTTGCCGAACATGACGTTCTGGATCGCCTGCTGCGCGTAGAACTGCGAGACGGGCGTGACGGACGTGCCGAAGCCGCCCAGGCGCACGCAGTCGTACATCTC
>CADCGZ010000146.1 GCA_902801025.1 uncultured bacterium
AGCAATCTATGAACGCGCCAAGGCAGAAATCGACCACGCCCGGAAAACGATGTCTCAGGATGACTTCATCGCGCTTTGGGAAGGTCGCAACGACCAGCTCCGCAACCTCGGCATCAGACTCGTGCCATTGGAATAGCGACGCGGCATCTAATCCTGAAACCCTCCTACGCGCCAAGCGCGGCGAGCGGCACGGCGTAGAAGCCCTCTCCAAAGCGCAGCGTGTCTTCTCCGGCGTAGAGGACGATGCCGGTAAACTCGCCCTTCGCAAGATTCTTTGCAAACCATTTCAGGTGCTTGAAGTCCTCCGCACCGAATGAGGAACCCGACTTCACTTCGATTCCGAGCATCGCACCGTCCGAGCGCTCGACGATGAAATCTATCTCCCGCTTCAAGGAATCGCGGTAGTGTGAAATCTCGTAGTCCATGTCGAGATCGGCAAGGCTTGCGAGGTTCTGGTACACCCATGTCTCGATCAGTTTCCCGCTCATGTCGCCGTCCATGTAGATCGATTCATCCGTCCACCCGAGGATGTTGGCGACAAGCGCCGAATCGGACGCGAAAAACTTGCTCCTTTTCCCGATGCGCCCGTAGTCGCTCTTGCTCCAGGGGCGGACCTCGTCGAAAAGGAACATCGCCTTGAGCGTGGAGATGTAGTTCTCTACCGTGGCTTTGCTCACGCCGGTCTTGGCCGCGAGTTCGCTTGTCTCGAAGAACTTGGACGAGTGCGCCAGCAGCCATTCGGCGATGTCGCGCAAAGTGTCGAGCTTGCGTATCTCCGTGATGTCTCGCACGTCCTTCATGAGCAGGTCGTTCAGATATGCGGCGAACCAGCCGCGGCGCTCGCGCACGTCCATTCCGACAGTCTCGGGGTATCCGCCACGCGTGGCGAGGCTTATCGCCGCGCGTTTGTCGCATCCGGCGACTCTGGACGGAAACCGCCTCTCGAACGCGGCGGCGAGGAAATCGGGGCTGGCGCCGTTGATCTCCCCGAGCGAAAGCGTCCGCAGCCGCACTCTACCGACCCTGCCCGCAAGCGAATCCGTGACCGCTTTCACGAAATGCAGGTTCGCGCTTCCCGTGAACAAATATTGGCCGCGTTCATCGCTGCGGTCGACATTGATCTTTATGCTGTTGAGTAGTTCCGGAATCTTCTGTATCTCGTCTATGATGAGCGTCTCGCCCGCTGCACGGTTCACAAAGCCGGACGGATCGTTCCTTGCGACTTCCGCGATCTTGGCATCGTCAAGCGTGAAGTGCCGGGACGAAGACAACGGCAGCGACATCGCCAAAGTCGTCTTCCCGCATTGCCGCGCACCGGCAAGGTTGACCGCCCGCCGGCATTTCAAAGTGGACAGCACGCCGCTCTCCTGCCATCGTTTTATCATGTCTCTTCTCCATTATGGGAAACGGAAACGAGTCATAATGTACCAAATATATGCGCAAAAGTCAATTAGGTTGCAGATCAAAAGCAATGTACGGCAGCGACTAAAAGTAAACTAGGGTTGCCGCACGATACCGGTGAACTACTCGCTTGGATTGGCAATTGTGCGCAGGCCCAGCCGCCGTAATGCATCGTTCTTCTGCTCCCAGACCTCTTCGGAAGTTTCCTTTTCCAGTTCGCGGCGGGTGCGCTCGTAAATCTGCATCTCCTGCGCCGTGCGCTCGTTGAGCCGCCGCCAGAAGGAGCGCGGCGTACCGTTGCCGTTGGCGAGATAGTAGCGCATCTCCTCGCGGATGCCGTTGACGATCTGCTTGAGTTCCCTCAGCTCCCTCGCCTCGCCCGAGTCAATCGCGATGTCGTGCTCGGCGGAAAGCTCGTCCTTCGCATAGGCCGCGAACGCCGCTTCCATCGTCGCGTCCAGGAGCCGCGGATTCGCGCCCTTGGCGCACATCAGCTTCCCCGGCTGCGCAAAGACCGCGAGCATCTGGTCGCCGACACGCGGCAGAACAGCCGCGAAGTCGCCGCGCTCGAGCCCCTCCATGATCGCCGGATCGCCGTATATCTGGTGGCGCGGCGAAACCGCCGCGGGATTCGCCGCGAGCGCCGCGCCAGTGCGCGTTCCCTGGAAGTAGGCGACGCCGCCGACAAGCGCCGCGGCGAGAACAACGATGACGGCCACGACGCGCCCCCTGACGCCCCTCACCTCGCCATTAGCCTTAGACCCGTCGGCGGCGACGACCTTGATCGCCTTTATCCCACGCGCCCGCAGATCCGCGAACACGGCGTCGCGGCTCCCGGCCTCCATCGCCGCCTCGTGCCGCGCCCCGTCGCTCGTCTTGTATGCGTAGGTGTATTTCATCGCAATGATTTTTTTAAGATTTTTCGCCGCCCCCTTTACGCAGCAGCGGGGATTTGATACAATATCAACGAACCCCTTGATGGGTTGCTAACCGACCGTGAGCCTCTGGCGATGCGGGGCAGGGTCTCGAGCCGAAAGGTTCGGGACCCTTGCAGTATATGGAAGCAGTAATGAAGAGAACAATCGCATACATTGATGGATACAATCTCTACTACGGACTTCTTCAAAAGAACCCCGAGTCCAAGTGGCTTGATCCTGTTGCGTTTGTCAAGGCACTGCTCCGCAGCGACCACGAAATTTTTCGCGTCAAGTTCTTCACCGCGAGGGCAAGGCCGTATCCTCCAGACGAAGCAGCGGTAGCGCGGCAAAACGCGTATCTGCAGGCGATTTCTGCGGATTCCCGCGTCCAGATTGTCGAGGGATACTACAACCGCAACAAGATATGGCTGCCGCATGTCTTTGCAAAATGCAGGGAATGCAAGGACTCCCGCAACGGGATGGCTCGCGTCATGAAGTTCGAGGAAAAACGCTCCGACGTCAATCTTACGTCTGCGTTGCTGTCGGACGCGTTCAGGAACGAAGCCGACGCATTTGTCCTCGTGAGCGGAGACTCCGACTACATCGCCCCTGTCGACATAGTCAGATTTGAACTGAAAAAAAACGTGCTTGTCTTTAATCCTCGCATCGACAGGCCTTCCGACCTCATGTATCATGCGACCTACTACAAGAGCATTCCCAGCGACTTGCCTGCAAAGTGCCAGCTCCCCGAAACGGTGATGCTTGCGAACGGCAGAACAATCCACCGCCCTCCGGCGTGGAAGTGAAGTCCTCGTCTCTCCCTGCCGCATTCTCATCGCCTCAACCCAGAAAGCCCGCCCACTTCTGTAGAAGCTGTCACCTCTCCGTCTTCTTTTCCTCGGGCTTGATCTTGATGGGCTCGGTCGGCACGGCATGGACCTCGTCCCACACGGCCTTCTGGTAGTCGTTGGTGGGCTGTGCGGCCCAGCCTTCCTGGACGGCGACGCGGTAGGGGATGCGGCGCTCCTTCTTCACGCCAAAACGCTTCCACATCTTCTGCATCCGCGCCATGTTCATCGGCTGGATGAACGGATAGCGGCTGTCGTCAATCTCCTTTATTGTGTAGAACGGCTGCATGATGTCGTTCTCCTCCGGCGAGAAGCCGAGTCCGCCGACG
>CADCGZ010000147.1 GCA_902801025.1 uncultured bacterium
CCGTCTTCGGCTATAACCTTGATCGGCCTGATCCCTTTTTTACGCAACGCCTCAAAGACGGCTTCGCGGCTCTCGGCATCCATCGACGCCTCGTGCCGCTTCCCCTCGCTGTCCTTGTAGGCGTAGGTGTATTTCATTGCACAAGCTTCTACAGAAGGGTCTGACCCTTCTGTAGAAGTTACCGACCCTTCTTCGGATCAAACTCGATCTTCATCGGCTTCTCCGGCAGCGCCCTGACCTCGTCCCAGATCGCCTTCTGGTAGTCGTTGGTGGGCTGTGCGGCCCAGCCTTCCTGGACGGCGACGCGGTAGGGAATGCGGCGCTCCTTCTTGACGCCAAAGCGCTTCCACATACCCTGCATCCGAGCCATGTTCATCGGCTGGATGAACGGATAGCGGTTCGCATCCAGTTCCTTGATTGTGTAGATGGGCTGCATGATGTCGTTCTCCGCCGGCGAGAAGCCGAGTCCGCCGACGAATCCGATGGCTCGCCAGACCTCTTTCGAGACGCGCATCTCCGGCAGGGAGGGATCGTCTCCGCCCTTGAGCTTGTCGGCGTTGACGATGCCGATGCGCTCTTCGGGATAGACAGACAGGGCGGGCAGGTCATCGGAACCTTCTATGATGGCGATGAGCATCAGCGGCTTGCGCTCAGCGAGCATCTTCTTTGCGAACGCCAGCGGTCTCGCGTCCCCGCGCACCTCCTTGGCCACCTGCGCCTCCAGGTGCGTTGCGAGCTTGTACACCCTCGCCACCTCGTCGAGCGTCAGCGTGGGCTTCTGGCGGGCATCCACGAGCAACGTCTGCGGACCCTCGGCATCCTGATGGATGAACCCGCCGGTCTTCTTGAGGACACGCTCGTCGCGGGCTTTGATCTGCTCAAGGGTGTACTTCCCGTTCGGATCGAACGTCTGCCCCGTCACCGGGCTTACGTATTCCTCGGCAAACGACGCCATCGCCGCCGCCATGATAACTGCTGTAAGAAGTTTTTTCATTTCGTTTGTCTTTCTCGTTTTTGTTAGACAGGATTCACATGATTGACAGGATTTCCCTCGTCACTCTTAATTCTGTAAATCCTGTAAATTATGTGTCTAAACACTTTTCCATCTTCCCTCACATGCTCTCGAACGCCGCTTTCACGTGAGGCGGGAGCTTGAACGGTCTCAGACCTTTCTGCTCCATGAGCTTCGTGGCCGCTTCCGCCATCTCCTTCGCTTCCTGAATCTTGCCCTCCTTGCAGAGCGTCATGACTTCGCGGAGGCACATGGCGTTAGTCTCGCGGCTCTTCTTCTCGTAGTTGGCGAAGTCCATCACGAAATCGTCGAACGAGCCGCCTTCCTCCATGTACTGCAAGGCGGCGCAACGCATGTCGTCGTATGCCTTGAGCTGCGCCATCTCCTCTTCCGTCTCGTCACCGATAGGCTGGTAGTTCTTCTCCAGCATCGCCCTGACCTCCTTCGGATCAAGCCCGGTCAAGAATGCTGGGATGAACGTCTTTCCCTCGACCGCGAGAGCGAGGAAGTTTCCCTCGAACGCCGTGTGGAAGAGTTTTCGGGGCGTGACGTCCTTGAAGTTGCCAAGGTGGTCGCATTCGTACATATGCCCGTAGGCGTACACCTTGCGAATCTCTCCCTCCTTGGGCGCGGGGAAGGTCAGCACCTTGCCGTCGGGCAATTGCATCGCGCCCGGTCGCTTCTGAAACGGCGGCGGCTCGGGCTTCGCCGGCTTCTCCGCCTTGGCCGGTGCGTTCGTCGTACCTGCCTTGGCGGGCTTCGGGGCTGTGGGCTTCGGGACTGCGGCGGGCTTGCCGGGCGCGGGTTCGGGCGCGGGTTCCGTCGATGCCAGCCGCGAGACGAGCCACCAAGCGAGCCCCGCGCCGACAACGACCACGAGCGCGGCGAGAGCGCCGCGAAGCGGGCCCTTCGCCCGGGCGGACGCAACAGGACGGGGCTTCGCCCCGCACCCCGCCGCGCTCCGACTCTCTCCACTGCGCGGCGAATCCGCCGCGCCGCCACTGCCGTTCCATGCCATTGCCGCTCCTTTCTTGCCGAGCGGCGGAAACAATGGTTATAGCTCGTCTGGTGTTATGCCGGCGTCGCGCATGATCGCGCGCTGCGTGCCGGGAGGAAGGGTCTTCCCCTTGTGAAATGGAACCACCGTGTGCTTGAACGGATCGTTCCAGTTCTTGAATATCTTGTGACTGCCGCTCTGGCGCGATTCATACCAGCCGCGTGCCTCCAGAAGCTCGATCATCTGCCTGGCGGTCAGCGCCTTCACAATGTCACTCGCTGCAGATGCGCACCCTGCGGCGCATCACGAACTTCCTCGTTCACGCAGTCAAGCCAAAGCTGCGCGGCCTCGCGAATGTTCGCAAGCGCCTCCTCGTAGGTGTCGCCGCAGGAGTGACACCCCGGGAACGCCGGAACCTCCGCGCAATACGCGCCGCTTTCATCTTGATATATGACTGCCTGAACGCCCATTTTCACACCTCGACGACTATTATCCCATAATTATGTTCCGCCGTCAACCGCTCCTTGTTTGGTTGTGATTTTAAAAGCCCGCCCGCGCATTGCGGACGGGCTTTCCTGTTGCTTAGTCGATTGCCGAAAGCCTACTTGGCTTTTCAACTTTTCAACCTTTCAACTCTTCCTTACGCGCGCTTGCGGCGGAGCGCAAGACCCGCAACACCGAGGAGCATGAGAAGCCCGCTCGTCGGCTCAGGCACCGCACCGTAGGACTTCCAGTTGTCGGTGTTGTTCAGGAAGGTCGCCTGATTGCCAGAAGTAAAGGTTACTGCAGCTGAAGTAGCTGCAACTTCCTTTGTCAAGGTCGATGCGCCCGAGACTACAACATACTTCGCACTCCCAGAAGCTGGTGTCGCCGAATCAAACAGGACGAAGAATGCTTCATATGTTCCTGCGTCAAGTGTCTTCCCAGACGCTGTTCCCGTCATGGAACCAACGCCATTATTCGCTATCGTTCCCGATCCAAACGCATACGAATCGACCGAATTACCCGCATCAAGAAGCGCGGTAATCGTTGCAATCGACTCAGTACCATTTTGACCGATTACGAAGAACGAATAAGCATCGCCCTTGTAGTTTGCCGCACCTGCAAGGTTCCAGCCAACAGCTGCAGCGTGAGTGACAGCTGCTATCATAGCAACGGCCACGCCAATGAGTAGTTTTTTCATGTGTTATGTTCCTTTTTGTTTCTAGCAAGCGACCCTCTGCCGCCTACAAAATTGCATTAGAGTGAGTAAGGAGGATTTATCGTGACTTCCAAACCCTCGGCGCAGTTAATTACAACACCCTGATTGGGGACAATGCTAAATGTGGCCTTATTACCCTCGCCATCGCTCCAGAAGTAATCGGTTTCCTCGCCTGTAGCACTCATAGAGGGATCATAATAGAAATATTCCGATCCCGCGACAACAGTTGGCACGCCCTCCCAAACCGCGAAGGTTTCGGTGCCATAGCCGATGCCGTTTTAATAGCTTGAATGTCAATAGCCTGAGGGAACGGATTACCAGTAAAGTTGTTTTCTGCAACTGTTGTGAATGTCACCGGTCCTTTCGGCACCTCTCCCGAAGTGTTAAAGGTGAGACCTTCTGCACAGTTGACAACGATTGCCTGACCAGGAGCAATCGAAAACGAAGCTTTATTGCCCTCGCCATCGCTCCAGAAGTAATCGGTTTCCTCGCCTGTGGCACTCATAGAGGGATCATAATAGAAATATTCCGATCCCGCGACAACAGTTGGCACGCCCTCCCAAACCGCGAAGGTTTCGGTGCCATAGCCGATGCCG
>CADCGZ010000148.1 GCA_902801025.1 uncultured bacterium
CGAAGTGTTGCACACTTCAGTTTCGACGTGGCCCCAGGGCGAAAGGTCCCAGGTGCCGCCCGCCGGACGCAGGTCGAAGCATGGATACTGCGCCTCCGACGGCGCGAACTTCGCCACGCCCACGCCGCCTTCGAATGTCACGCGCACGTTCGCGTTTTCGGGCACGAGTTCTACGCCGGAATTCGCCTCGCCCGTCGAATACAGGCACTTGGGCGCGATGGCGGCGGAATCGGCACGAACAATACCGATCGCGACGGCAACCACCGCGAAGAAAAGGATTTTTCCGTTCATTTTATTTGTTCCCTATCGGACGAGGATGATAAAGCTGCACTGACCGACAACAAGCTTCCCGCCGCCGACGGAATCCTCGAACCATGCCCAGCCATTGGTAGTGGCGTCGGCGAGGGTGTAGGTGCCCCTCTTCGAGATAATATCATTGTCGCTGGAATCGACAACGGAATCAACGCGGAGCGTCTTGCCGTGCAAGTCGATGTGCGCGAGCGACGCCGTTTCCGTGCGGACCTTCAGCAAGGCGAACTGGACATTGGCTTCGAGGCGGATGCGGGCGTTGCTGGCGGCGTAGAGGGTCGCTTCAGCCGTCGCCGTCTTGAAAGCCGCGGCGTCGTCATCTGCCGGAATCGGCGTATAGGCGCGGACATAGGGGCCAAGTTGGTTGGGCGTGTTGTTGCTCCAATGTTCAACGATGTTGCGGACTATGAGTGTCGATTCATTTTCGGACTGGAGCCAGACCGTTCCGGCAGCCCCCTGCCAGTATGGGTCGTTGGAAACTTGCCAGATGTCAGGCGAGCGGACGCCGTTGGCCGTGGCGGTTGAGGCCGAGGCAGAATTCAAGCCTGTCGCGACGAGCGAGACGCGGCCGCCGGAGGCCGCAGACTGCGATCCGGAACCGGTCGTGGCCGTTGCGTTCGCCTCGTAGGTTCCCGAGCCGAGAATGTTGTCGGCCGTGACGAAGATAGAGCCGCCGGATCCCGCCGTGTAGGCGTTGGCGTTCTGCCCCTTGGCAAGGATAGCGCCATCGTTCACGAAGTCTCCCTCGACGGTAATTGTGATTGCGCCGCCGCCATGTCCATCCGAGGCTTTCGCGTTGTTGTCGGTTGTCACCGTGATTCCCTTGCCGGTGTGGACCGGAGCCAGAATCGAGCCAAAGGGCTTGAACAGCGGGTCCGTTTCCGTCGCATACATGTCATTTGTGGTTGTGATGACGTAGCCTGCGTAAACGCCGCGCTTGAACCAGCCCTGGGTTGTGTTGTAAACCCAGAACCCGCGTCCGCGACCCTGCGCGGAAATGTTGACCCCGTTCGAAATCGCAAAGTCCCCGCCGACATAGACGTTGAGGCGGTAGCGCTCGACGGGCTCAGTCTCCGTCTTCGAAGAGTCGCCCTGGACGGGGTGGACCCAGTGGCCGTGCTGCAGTTCAACATCACCCGTCACGGTGAAGAGGTTGAAGCCCGCGTCCACGTCCGCGCCCACATAGGTAATCGGGAACGTGACCATTCCATTGTAGCTGGCGGCCTGCGTCCACGAGGCGACGGTGTGCGTCGCGGCGGCGTCCCAGGTACACTGCGCATTGGAGAAGTTGCCGTCGAAGAGAATGTCGTCGGAAGCCGTCGGCGCGCCTGACGGAAGCCAATTGGCCCCGTTCGATGCGTTGCCGTCCGCCGCTGCGACCCATGTCTTCTTGCCTTCCGGCACGACGAGATTGACAAGCGTGAGGTTTGCCGAATTCACTGCGGGGATTTCATAGTTCCCGGCGGCAAGGGCAACCGTGATTGCGACATCGGCAGTGACGTTGCCGTCCATGAGCGGCACCACGGGGAGAACTGCGCTGGCGGAACCTTCCGGAATCGTGACGGCAGCCGGAGCGACCCACGTCGTTCCCTCTGCCGCCCCGGCGGCGACGCCGGACGCGTCGGTCGCAATCGTGTAGTTCACCGTCAGCGGCCACGGATCGGCATTTGCGCGCGAAACCACGACTCCGCCGGCGGAGAGACCGTATTCATTGGCATCCGTCGTCGCCCCAAGCGCCAACTCGCCGGTGTAAATCACGCCAGCCTCCTTCTTGGCGGAACCGGCGGCATTTTCGGCGAAGACGGAAATCTTCCACGTCTTGTCCGCCGCAAGGCCGGAAACGGCGCCATTGGCGGTTGATCCTTCGGCAACGGCGGTCGCAAAGGAATTTGTCAAAGGCGCGGAAGTCACGTCTTCCGCGATCCAGGAAACCGTGTCGGCCCCGTTCATTTCAATTTCGGCCGCAACGGCGTAAGTCGCCGCACCGGTGCGAGCGAGGGAGACGTCGCCAATGGACGGGCCGTCCTGCTGGACGAAGTAGAATTCAATCTCCCAGATTTGGAGATAAGTCGCACTGGCATCGCAGAGTTCCGTGCAGTCGAATTTGTAATACTTGTAGGCCGCTTTGTTGTTGAATTGGTAGAAGCGGGCTTCGCCGGTGGCCGACCAGCCGGTTTCGTCCGTCTGCTCGTCGAGGAGATCCCAACTTTCCCCATCGTCGGAGCCGGAGAAGGTCCATGCCTTCGGAGCGCGCTGGTCGGCGGAGTAGTCATTATAGTTCCAGATGCGGATCGCATTCACGGCGGTGGCGGTGTTGAACTTGTAAACAAGGTTCATGCTGGCGGCCTTGCTTGCAAGCCAGCGACCGGTGGTGTCAACCCGATTCCCGTCAAACGCCTTCAATGCCGGGTAGTCCGCATGTGTCGAAGAGGAGGACGAAACGATGCCAGAATCATCGGTCGTGAGATCCGTCAGGGAAACGTCCGAAGCCAAGAATTCAATTTCCCAGAGCATCATGTAGTCGGCATTGCCATTGTTGGCCGTGCAGTCGAACTTGTAATATTGATAGGCCGTGCCGTTGTTGAAATCGAACAGGCGCTCCTCGTTTGCCTTCCAGCCGGTCTGGCCAGAGCGCGAGTCCAACTCTTGCCAATTGACGTTGTCTTCCGAGCCATAGAATTTCCAATCCTTTGGGGCACGCTCGGCCTGATAGTTGTTGCCGGGTATGCAAATGCGGATGGCGTTCACCTTCGTGGCCGCGTTGAACCGGTAAACGAAATACATGTGGTCGCCTTTTCTCGCAAGCCAGCGGCTGGAGTTTTCCTTGACGCCATCGAATGCGTTGTCCGCAGGATAGTTTGCAAGGTAGTCCGACTGATCGACGACCGAGCCGGCGGACGACGACGCATCGACTGGATGCAAAACGTCGGGCGCGGGAGTCGTAGCTGCCTCAACGGTATCGGTCGCAACAAGCATTGCCGCCGCGACGGTCAGGGCAAACATAAACGATTTGCGGATTTTCATGCACGATCTCCTTACTTGTTACCTTTTATAAGGTATGTATATTTTACCATATTTGACGGCCACAAAACTATCCAAAACAGAAGTCTAATTATAACCAAAACCGCAAAGCCACGATTCTAATCTTTTCACCATTACCACT
>CADCGZ010000149.1 GCA_902801025.1 uncultured bacterium
TCCCGGATCCCGTTCGACTTGCATGCCTAATCCACGCTACCAGCGTTCGTTCTGAGCCAGAATCAAACTCTCAGAAAAAGAATTTGAGCTTATGTATGTATTGCACAAGCATTTGCTGTTTTCTCAAGCGCCAACTTTCAAAGATCGATTGTCAGCCCCTTTCGGGGCGAACGGGTGAATAGTTTACCAAAGCGCGCTTGCACGCGCAAGGGGGAAAATGAACTTTTTTCAAAAAAGTGTTTTAGCAAGCAAAAAAGATGATATTTCAGTGCAAAATTGCAATTTATTTTAACGCAGAGACGCAAAGTCGCAGAGTGCGCAGAGGGAATTTGAGTTGGCGGCGGAGCGAAAGTCCGAGCGAATGGATACGGCGTATTCGCCGAGGTTCCGCGAGGAGGAGCTTCCGGACGCCGACAACGAGCGAGCCGACAAGCATAGCAATTTATTTAACGCAGAGACGCAAAGACGCAGGGTGCGCAGAGAAAGTTGGAGTTTAGAGTTAGAGTTGGAGAGCGAAGTTGGCGGTGGAGCGGAAGTCCGAGCGAGCGGATACGGCGTATTCGCCGAGGTTCCGCGAGGAGGAGCTTCCGGACGCCGACAACGAGCGAACCGCCTCTACTTCTTGCCGCCCTTGAATGCGGAAGAGCCGGAACGCGCGAGACGATAACTCATCATGCGCGGCGAAAGCCCAAGCTCGCGTGCTGCTGCGGAGTGGTTGCCTCCATGCCGCTTCAGCGCATCCTCGAGTATCCGCCGCTCGAAAGCGGCAATCTGCTCGTCAAGCGTAAGCGACGGATTGCCGCCTCCGAAAGGATCTTCGCTGAACTCCTCGGTCTGGACGGTCGCGGGAAGATTGTAGCTGTGGATGCAGTCGTCGCGCGTCGTAAGCACCGCGCGCTCGATGCAGTTCTCGAGTTCGCGCACGTTGCCCGGCCACGAATACGCCTTCAGCGCATTGAGCGCGGGAACGGAAATCTGCGAGACGCTCTTTTCGTACTTCACGCTCATCTTCGTGAGGAAATGCTGCGTGAGAAGAACGATGTCGTCAGCGCGATCCGCGAGACGCGGCAACACAATCGGAAATACCGAGAGACGATAGTAGAGGTCCTCGCGGAAAAGCTTCTTTGCCATCAGCTCCTCGAGATCGCGGCTCGTCGCCGCGATGAATCGGACATCGCTCTGCAATATCTCGTTCGAGCCGACGCGCGAGAACGTGCGCTCCTGGAGAAAGCGAAGAAGCTTCACCTGTACCGGTATCGAGAGGTCGCCGATCTCGTCGAGGAAGAGCGTGCCGCCGTTCGCGGCCTCGGCGCGGCCAATCCGCCGCTCGCGCGCATCGGTGAACGCGCCCTTCTCATGACCAAAAAGCTCGGACTCGACAAGCGCCTCGGGAAGCGCCGCACAGTTCAGCACGACAAACGGCTTGTCCTTGCGCGGCGAAAGACTCTGTATCGCCTGCGCGACAAGTTCCTTGCCCGTGCCGCTCTCGCCGCGTATCAGCACTGTCGCGCCGCTCGGTGCAACCTGGCGTATCTGCTCGTAGACGGCGCGCATCGCAGGGCAGCTGCCGATGATGCGACCAGGAGTCTCTTCGGAAATCATCCCGCGAAGACGGCGGTTCTCGTTGACGAGCGCCTCCTTCTCGCGATCCTCCTCGCGGCAGACAAACGCCGCCTCCGCGACGAGGTTCGCGATGATCTCAAGAAGCTCGACGTCATGCGCCAGGGCGCTGGTCTGGCCCGACATCGCGCGGTCTGCAGAAATCGTGCCGATGATCTGCCCGCGATGGATCAGGGGAACGCAGACAAACGAAAGTGCCTCGTCAGGGCCGCGCGATTGCGTGCGGTTCAAAAAGCGGCGGTCCTTGCGAACATCTAAGACGACCTCGGCCTTGCCGGTCTTGGCGACAAGCCCCGTGATACCCTCGCCGACGTGGTATCGGCCAAGCGCGCGTTCCTCGGCATTGAGCGCACGAGTCGAGGCGACGATCCTAAGTTCATCACCTTCAAGAAGCGTAAACGTTCCGCGAAGCATACCCATGCTTCGCTCAAGGATGCCAAGGACGTTTTCAAGAAGCTTGCGAACGTCGCGCTCCCGCGCAACCGCAGAGGCGATTTCGCGCAGGACGGCCATTTCGGACGTTAATCTATCCTCAATCTCGCTCATCGTGTGTTGGCGCATATTATATCAAATGAAGCAATTACCGTGCCATTGGAAATATCATGTAAAAGAAACTACGCAATGTAACAATTTTTGTAATTGCAAAATCAACAAATTACAATATTTGTAACAAATTGCGCAAAAATGCCCCTTGCAAGCCAAGTGGCATGATTTTTGCTATAATATTCTGAAAGGTCTCGTACCAAAACAACAACAAACAACGAAGGTTAACATGAGCAAATACGTTGACAGCGTCTTGAAGAACCTCAAGGCGAAGAACGCGAACGAACCCGAGTTCATCCAGGCCGCCGAGGAAGTGCTCCTCACGCTCGACCCGGTCCTCAAGGCGAATCCGCAGTATGAACAGAACGCGATTCTCGAGCGCATCGTCGAGCCTGAACGCGTTGTTATATTCCGCGTTCCGTGGGTGGACGACACGGGCAAGGTCCGCGTCAACCGCGGCTACCGCATCCAGCAGAACAGCGCGATCGGCCCCTACAAAGGCGGTCTTCGCTTCGACCCCTCGGTCAATCTCTCCGTCCTCAAGTTCCTCGCTTTCGAGCAGGTCTTCAAGAACTCGCTCACCACGCTCCCGATGGGCGGCGGCAAGGGCGGCTCGGACTTCAACCCGAAGCAGAGCCCCCACACGCCCGGCAAGCGCTGCAGCGACGCCGAGGTGATGCGCTTCTGCCAGAGCTTCATGACCGAGCTCTTCCGCCACATCGGCCCCGATACCGACGTCCCCGCCGGCGACATGAACGTCGGCGGCCGCGAAATCGGCTACCTCTTCGGCCAGTACAAGCGCCTCGCCAACGAGTGGACGGGCGTTCTCACCGGCAAGGGACTCTCCTTCGGCGGTTCGCTTATCCGTCCCGAGGCGACCGGCTACGGCGATGTCTACTTCGCCGAGAACATGCTCGCCAAGCGCGGCCAGACCTTTGAAGGTAAGCGCTGCGTCATTTCCGGCTCGGGCAACGTCGCGACCTACGCGGCCGAGAAGCTCATGCAGCTCGGCGCGAAGGTGCTCACGCTTTCCGACCGCTCCGGCTCGATCGTCGTCAAGGACGGCATCACGCCAGATCTCCTCGCCGCCGTCAAGAACCTCAAGACCGTCAAGCGCGGAGAGCTCAGCGAGATCAAGGCAAAGGGCGTCCAGTTCGTCGCGAAGAAGAACAGCTGGCAACTCGTCGACAAGATCGACGCCGCCTTCCCGTGCGCCCGCCAGAACGAGCTCGACGGCAAGGACGCCGCCTACCTCCTCAAGCACGGCTGCACGCTCGTCGGCGA
>CADCGZ010000150.1 GCA_902801025.1 uncultured bacterium
GTCCAGGCTCTCAAGGGCCTCTGCGAGGAGATCAAGTACGACCAGGTCGCCAAGGCGTCCGAGTCCGCTGGCCGCCGCGACGCGACCAAGATTCTCACGATCGCCTCCTCCCACGTCGAGTACGCGACGGAGAACCGTCACTATGCGCACGTCGACTGCCCCGGACACGCTGACTACGTCAAGAACATGATTACCGGCGCGGCCCAGATGGACGGCGCCATCCTCGTCGTCTCCGCCGTCGACGGCCCGATGCCCCAGACGCGCGAGCACGTCCTTCTCGCCCGCCAGGTCGGCGTGCCGAAGATCGTCGTCTTCCTCAACAAGTGCGACCTCGTCGAGGACGCCGAGATGCTCGACCTCGTCGAGATGGAAGTCCGCGAGCTCCTTTCCAAGTACGACTACGACGGCGACAACGCTCCCGTGATCCGCGGCGCGGCCTATCCGGCCACCCAGGCGGCCTCGAAGGACGACCCGGCGTGCAAGTGCATCGACGAGCTCATGAACGCCCTCGACACCTACATCCCCGAGCCCCAGCGCGAGCTTGACAAGCCGTTCCTCATGCCTATCGAGGACATCTTCTCGATCGAAGGCCGTGGCACGGTCGTCACCGGCCGCGTCGAGCGCGGTGTCGTCAAGGTCGGCGACGAAGTCGAGATCGTCGGTCTCAAGCCGACGGCCAAGACCGCCGTCACGGGCGTCGAGATGTTCCGCAAGCTTCTGGACCAGGGCCAGGCCGGCGACAACATCGGTACGCTTCTCCGTGGTACGAAGAAGGAAGAGGTTGCCCGCGGCCAGGTTCTCGCGAAGCCGGGTTCCATCACCCCGCACACCGAGTTCAAGGGCCAGGTCTACGTCCTTACCAAGGAAGAGGGTGGCCGCCACACCGCGTTCATGAAGGGCTATCGTCCCCAGTTCTACATCCGCACGACGGACGTGACGGGCGACATTCAGCTCCCCGACGGCGTCGAGATGGTCATGCCCGGCNNNGGTTTCGAGCGTCATCAAGTAATAAAGAAGAGAAGTCCTGTGAGATGCCCGGCCGGAAGTGGCCGGCCGGGCTCTATCTCCAACAGGGCGGAGGTATCAAGAAATGCGAGAGCTCGCTATTTTGGCCTGTGGTGAGTGCAAGAACCGCAACTACACGACGACCCGCAACAAGAAGACGATGACGGAGCGTCTGGAGAAGGTGAAGTTCTGCCCGCACTGCCGCAAGCGCACGACCCACAAAGAGACGAAGTAAGTCTCAAACCATAGGGTAGTAGCACAATGGCAGTGCAGCGGTCTCCAAAACCGCCTATGGGGGTTCGATTCCCTCCTACCCTGCCAACGGAACGAGGAAAAGGAAGATGAGCTTTTTCAAGAAGACGCAGGAATATCTGAGCGGCGTGTCGGCCGAAGCCAAGCGCGTGACATGGCCCGGCAAGACCGAGCTTTGGGAGTCGACGCTTGTCGTCATTTCATTCATCTTCATCCTCGCGGCGACGACGCTCGTCTGCGACAAGCTGATCGAAGGGTTCATCAAGATCGTCCACGCCGGAGCGTGAGCGATTGTCTGAGACTGGAACGAGGGACTGAAGGGATAAGAAGATGGTCAAGCAGTGGTTTGTGCTTCACACGCTCACCGGCCAGGAGAACAAGGCCCAGAAGTCGATCGAGGCCCGGGTCAAGCTCGAGCGTATGGAAGAGTTCATCGGCCGGTGTGTGATCCCGACCGAGCGCGTCACCGAGAAGAAGGACGGCAAGAAGCGCACGATCACGAAGAAGTTCTTCCCGGGATACGTGCTCGCAGAGCTCGCGCTCTACGACGAGGCGAAGGGGCTTGACGAAAACGGGAAGAAGGCGATTTTCGAAAGGACGTGGCAGTTCCTCCGCGAGACACCCGGCGTGATCGGGTTTGTCGGCGGGGACAGGCCGCAGCCGCTGAAGCAGAGCGAGGTTGATTCCATTCTCCTCGACCGTCCTTCGGCAGGCGCGATGGCCGAGCGTCCAAAAGTGGATTTCAGCGTCGACGAGACGGTGAAGATAAACGATGGCGCGTTCATGGGCTTGACGGGCCAGGTGTCAATGGTTGATCCCGACAAGGGCAAGCTCAAGGTCGAAGTAGCAGTCTTCGGCCGGAAGGTCCCTGTCGACGTCGAATACTGGCAGGTCGAGAAGGTTCCGATCGAGGACACTCTCGAGCCGCTTAAGTAGTAGACAGGTTTTGCGGTCCGAAAGGGTTGCCTTAAAAGGCAACCACCACCGGGAGGGATCCTCGGGAGGAGCCGCACGAAAGAAGGAAAAGGCAAATGGCCAAGAAAGTAACTGGAGTCGTCAAGCTCCAGATTCCCGCCGGCGCCGCGAATCCCGCGCCGCCCGTGGGCCCGGCCCTCGGTTCTGCTGGTGTCAACATCATGCAGTTCTGCAAGGAGTTCAACGCCAAGACGGCCAAGGACTCAGGGCTCGTAATCCCCGTGATCATCACGGTCTACCAGGACCGCAGCTTCTCGCTGCAGTTCAAGTCGCCGCCGGCGTCGGTGCTCCTCAAGAAGGAGGCCGGTCTCGCCAAGGGCAGCGGCGTTCCCAACAAGAACAAGGTCGGCAAGGTCACCAAGGCCCAGCTTCTCAAGATCGTTGAGATGAAGAAGGCTGACCTCAACACCGACGATCCCGAGCAGGCAATCAAGATGATCGCCGGCACGGCTCGCAACATGGGAATCGAGGTGGTCGAATGAGCAAGCATGGAAAGAGGTATTTCAACGCGCTGAAGAAGGCCCCCAAGAAGGAGGTCACTCTCGAAGAGGCGGTCAAGTTCGTCAAGGACAACGCCGGCGCGAAGTTCGACGAGACGGTTGACGTCTACTTCCATCTCGGCAAGGAGCTCACCAAGGGCGACACGGCGGTGCGCGGCACCGTCAAGCTCCCCAATGGCTCGGGCAAGACCGTCAAGGTCGCGGTGTTCGCCGGCGGCGACCACGCCGAAGAGGCGCGCCAGGCCGGTGCCGACTACGTTGGCCTCGCCGACCTCATCGAGAAGGTCACGAAGGAGGGCTGGTGCGATTTCGACGTCGCGATCGCGACCGTCGAGGCGATGAAGGAAGTCCGCAAGTGCGCCCGCATCCTCGGTCCCCGCGGCCTCATGCCCAACCCCAAGACCGGCACCGTCACCGACGACACGGCGACGGCGGTCAAGGAGGCGAAGGGCGGCAAGGTCGATTTCCGCATGGACAAGACGGGCAACATGGCCGTCGTCGCGGGCAAGCGCTCGTTTGACGCCGACAAGCTCGTTCAGAACATCAAGGCCATCGTCGCCGCCGTTCAGGCCGCGAAGCCGGCCACGGTCAAGGGCGTGTTCATCAAGTCGATGAGCATTTCCTCGACCATGGGCATCGGCGTTCCGGTTCAGGTCGTCGGTGATGCCGAATAAGGAGGGTGACTAAAATGAGAATCGAAAAGATTGCAATCCTCGACGAAGTCATCGCCCGCGTAAAGGACTCTGACTACTGCTTCATCATCGACCACGGCGGCGTTACCGTCGCGCAGTTCGCGAAGCTCCGCAAGGCCCTCCGCGCGCTCGACAGCCGTCTTCTCGTCGTGAAGAACACCTTCCTCGGCAAGGTTGCCAAGGAGAAGGGGTGGAGCGAAGAGGTCAACGCGATGTTCAAGGGCAACTCCGCGGTCGTCACCGGCCACGGCGAGCCTACGGCCGTTGCGAAGGCCATCATGGAGTTCGTCAAGGACTCCGGCGGCAAGGCGTCCGTAAAGGGCGCTGACTACGACAACAAGATCGTTGACGCCGCGATGGTCGAAGCCCTCTCCAAGGTTCCCGGCAAGGATCAGCTCCGTGCGACGCTTCTCATGCTCCTCAAGGAGCCTGCGACTCGTCTCGCGCGCGTCCTCTCCGAGAAGGCCAAGAAGGGCGGAGATGCCGCACCTGCAGCCGAGGCGCCCGCCGCCGAGGCCGCTGCACAGTAAACAAAATTTCCCTGGCATGAAAAACGGCCAGGGTTGACAAGTAAAACAAAGGAAACAAGACAATGACTAACGAAGAAATCATCAAGGAACTGTCGGGCAAGACCGTTCTCGAAATCAACGACCTCGTGAAGGCCCTCGAAGAAGCGTGGGGCGTGAGCGCCGCCGCTGCCGTGGCCGTCGCCGGTCCCGCCGCTGGTGGTGCTGCCGCCGCTGAGGAGAAGACGGAGTTCGACGTCATCCTCAAGGCCGCCGGTGCCAACAAGATCGCGGTCATCAAGGAGATCCGCGCGATTACGGGTCTCGGCCTCAAGGACGCCAAGGACATGGTCGACGGCGCTCCCAAGAAGGTCAAGGAAGCCATCGCGAAGGACGAGGCCGAGAAGATCGCCGAGCAGCTCAAGAAGGCCGGCGCCGAAGTCGAGGTCAAGTAA
>CADCGZ010000151.1 GCA_902801025.1 uncultured bacterium
CGCGCAGGTCGTCTTCTACGGAATCGGCATGGCGCTCTTCGCGTTCTACCACACTCACCCAGAGGCGATGGACGTCACGATGCCGAAGGGCGACTCGGTTCTGCCGATCTTCATGGCGACTGAAATGCCGCCGTGGCTCGCGGGGCTCGTGATCGCGGCAGTATTCGCGGCGACGATATCCACGCTTTCGGCGAACCTCTCCTCGGCGTCGACCGCCGTCGTAACCGACTTCGTGAAGCGCTTCAATCCTGGAATCTCCGGCAAGGCGCAGATCAGGTGCGGCCAGGTTTGCACGTATGTCGTCGGCATCATCGGCATTATGGCGGCCTTGACGCTTGCGAGGATGGAGTCGAGCGCCTTGTTCGACAACTTCAACAAGTATATTGCGATGCTGACGGCGGGCTTGACGGGGCTCTTCTTCATGGGCGTCTTCATGCCGCGCATCAAGGGCCTCGCGGCGGTCTTGGGACTTGCGGCGAATTACTTCGTCTGCTTCAGCTGCGAGATACTCCACTGCGATGTCTTCGGGCTCAAGTTCCATCCGTTCCTATTGGGTGGAATCGGACTTGTCGTCTGCGTCGCCGTTGCCTACATCGCGTCGTTCGTCCTTCGCGAGAAGGGCAAAGACCTCGCTGGGCTGACGCTAAAGACGTTAAAACATTAATCGTCAAAGAGGTCGCGGAGCCAGCCAGCTCTGCGGCCCTCCGCGCGGCGGCGCATGTCTATGAGTAGCCCGTCGATGGCGTGGTTTGCGAAACGGAGGTTGTCCACTTCGTAAATCTCGCCGACAAGCTGCGTTCCGGGAATTGCGGAGACTGGGTCGCCTTTGCTGCGGATGTTGGAAATGCGCTTTGCCGCTTCTGTTGTGACGTCTTTCGGAAGGGAGAGCAACGTTATGCTTGAAATCCCTGCCGCATTGTAGGTGGCGCAGAGAATGTCGCCTGGGCTCGGCAGGTTGATCGTCGAATACGCGGCAATTCCGCCGCCGAGGGAGTGGCCTGCGACGACGAGCTTGGCGTCCGGGAACGCACGTCTGACGGCGGAGAGTATTTCCGCGCCATGCAGATACTGCTTCGGCGTTCCGCCACCGCCTTGCTGGGCGTCGACAACCCAGTCCTGCATCCAGTGTTCGTCCTCACCGGGCGCGTTTGATCCCCTGAAGGCGACGACAGCCGTGTCTTCCTTCTCGGCGTGGGAGAGCCGCACGCCGAAGCCCGCGCCTTCTGCGTCTTCGACAAACCCCGTCTCGGGCTCGTAGCTATAGAGTTGCGAGGGGAGCGAAAGTTTCTCGAACTCCTCTGGCGAAAGCGGGCGGTAGCCCTCGGGAAGGGCAGGATGGCCTCGGTAGGCGGCAGCGGCGTGTTCGCCTATCGAGATGAAGAGTTTTTGCCTGTCCTCGTCGAGATCGTCCCCGAAGGACATCACTTTCGCCCCCGCCCAGGCAACCGTCGACTTTGCCGCGCCGGTCGTGGCGGAGATGGCGTCCGCGGACGAGCGAACAACAATGTTGTCGTCTCCGTAACCGGTTTCAAGGAGGCGGCATCCGCAAGAAGCCGTCATTGCGATTGCCATAAGCGCAGCGCGTCGTTTCATGCGGGGAATTATATTCAATTTTGCCCCAAAAATCAATCCCGACCAGATGAATAAATGGTAAACGCATTTTCGTAAGTGAAATGGACGTTTTCTCCTTGCAAGAAGAAACTCCGATCGTTAGGGCTCTCGCTACCGCTCCGCTGCTTCGCGATGTCTCAACGGCGATTCAGTGCGTTGGATTGTCTTTTGGGGCTGCCTTCGGCAGGTTTTGAAGGCACGGCAACCACTCTGTCGCGGCAGTGAGGAGGTCTGGAGGATACTTCCTCCAGCTTAAAGACGATCTCTATCATTCAGCGAGAGACGAATGATGGGCGCGAAGCAAATGAAATTCTGCGGAGCGGTAGCGAGAGCCCTGCTGATCGGAGTAAAATTCGGCGGGCTGAACGGGGTTCGGATTGGCAGCGGATCAAAAATGGGTGCGGATTTATATTACATAGAGTGAATGGATTTTGGTATAATGTGCGCGGACTTAAAACAAGTTTCCCGTCAAACTTCCATAAAGGAGAACTCATGAAGAAACTCGAAGGACTCATCGCGGCGGCTCATACGCCGTTCAACGCAGACGGCAGCGTCAATCTCGCGCTTGTCAAGAAACAGGCCGAGACGCTTATCAAGCAGAAGGTGACGGGCGTCTACGTCTCCGGCACGACAGGCGAGGGCATTTGCTGCTCCGTCGAGGAGCGCAAGCAGGTCTTCGACGCGTGGGTCAAGGCCGCGAAGGGCAAGCTCTTCCTCATCGCGCACATCGGCGCACTTGCGCTCCCCGAGGTGCAGGAACTCGGCGCGTATGCCGTGAAGTGCGGAATGGACGCGACGTCGATCGTCCCGCCGAACTTCTTCAAGCCCGGCTCCATCGACGCGCTCGTCGCCTACTTGAAGGAGGCGCTCAAGACCTCGAAGAAGCTCCCATTCTACTACTACCACACCGGCATGAGCGGCGTCAACTTCGACATGGAGAAATTCCTCCTCGCTGCCGACGGCAAGATCAAGAACCTCGCCGGTATCAAGTTCAACTACCCCGACCTCTACATGTTCCAGCGCTGCATCAAGTGCCTCGGCGGCAAGTACGACATCACCTGGGGTATCGACGAGTGGTTCGCTGGCGCGGTTGCGCTCGGCGCGAAGAGCGCGATCGGCTCGACCTACAACTACTCGGCTGGAATCTACTACAAGATCTGGGACGCCGTCAAGAAGGGCGATCTCAAGAAGGTAACGGCCGGCATGAAGAAGGTCTGCGACATCGTCGACATCCTCGTGCAGTATGGCGGCGTCGCGGGCGGCAAGGCCATGATGGCCGTGTGGGGGCTTGATATGGGCGGAGTGCGGCTCCCGAACATCTCGCTCACAGACAAGCAGAAAGCCGACTGCGTCAAGCGCCTCAAGAAGATCGGCTATCGCTGAGCGATTAACCATGTAGAACATGCAGAAATTTCTACACGATCTACATGTTCTACACGGCTTAACAAAAAGTCATTTGAAACAACGGGGAATAGCGATGGATGCGAAGACATACTGGAAGAACTGGGCGGCGAAGTGCCGCACAGACCTCACGACCGACATCATGCCTTTCTGGCTGAAGTACGGCTGGGACCGCAAGAACGGCGGCGTCTACACTTGCGTCGACCGCGACGGCAAGCTGATGGACTCTACGAAGAGCGGCTGGTTCCAGGGGCGCTTCGCGTTCACCTGCTCCTACGCCTACAACGCCGTCAAGAAGGACAAGAAGTACCTCGCGGCGGCGAAGTCGACCCTCGACTTCGACCCTCGACTTCATCGAAGCGCATCTCTTCGACAAGCGCGGGCGCGCCTACTTCTCGCTCAAGGCAGACGGCACGCCTCTCCGGATGCGCCGCTACGTCTTCAGCGAGTGCTTCGCGGCCATCGCCATGAGCGAATACGCCAAGGCGACTGGCTCGAAGGAGTACGCGAAAAAGGCGCTCGCGCTCTTCAAGCGCATCAAGAAGTTCATGGCCGACCCGAAGATGATGCCTGCGAAATTCGAGCCGACATTCGAGGCGCAGGGCCATTCCCTCACGATGATCCTCATCAATGTCGCGCTCCGGCTAAAGGACGTCTGCGACGACCCGATCCTCGACGAGCAGATAGCCGAGTCGATACGGCTCCTCAAGGACAACTTCGTCCATCCCGAGTTCAAGGCGCTTCTCGAAACGGTCGGGCCGAACGGCGAGTTCATCGACACGATGATTGGCCGCACGATCAACCCCGGCCACGCCATCGAGACGAGCTGGTTCCTTATGGAAGTTGCAGAGAAATCGGGCGACAAGGACCTCCTGAAGCTCGCGCTGACGATTCTCGACTGGTCGCTCGCGTGGGGATGGGACAAGAAGTATGGCGGCATCATCAGCTTCCGCGACTGCAAAAACTTCCCGCCGCAGTGCTACGAGCAGGACATGAAGTTCTGGTGGCCGCAGTGCGAGACTCTTATAGCGACGCAGTACGCCTGGAACCTCACAAAGAACAATAAGTGGCTGAATTGGCACAAAAAGATGCGTGAATGGACATATAAGCGCATGCCCGACAAGAAATACGGCGAGTGGTACGGCTATCTCCACCGCGATGGCACGGTCGCACAGCCGGCGAAGGGCAATCTCTTCAAGGGTCCGTTCCATATCCCGCGCATGATGACAAAATCCATCGAGCTTGCCAATTGCGCTTTCCCAGATCATTTGGTATAATGCGAACGCTGGGGGATGGGTTGTAGGGTGCATTGTGCACTTAACGCCAGACTTCAAAAGGGGGAAAAGAAATGAGGAAAACAATGAAAAAACTGACACAGGGCGCAACGCGCCTTGCTGCCGCATTGTCTCTCGTTGGTTTTTCCTTCGGCGGGAAGGAGGCGGCGTAATGGGCGACCGGCTCAAAGTCTATTGCGAGACGACGTTTTGGAGCTGGTTGGTCGCAAAGCCGTCCACCAATCCCGACCACGCCGTAAAGCAGGCATATACCCGGAAGTGGTGGGAGGAGTGTGCGCCGCTCTGTGATATTTATGTTTCGGACTATGTGGCTGAAGAGGCTTCTTCTGGAGATCCTGATCAAGTTTCGTTGAGGGTGGCAGAGATATCAAGGCACGATTCGCTTTTTGCGGATGATCCGAGGGTTCGTTCCTTGGCCATGGAACTGCTACGAACACATGCTGTTCCAGAAAAGGAAGTTACTGATGCTTTCCACATTGCGACGGCGGCCGTATACGGGATGGACATTCTACTGACATACAACTGTCGTCACATGGCCAATCTTGCAACGTTGCCAAAGACTGCGTCCGTCATCGCATTGGCGGGCTATGAATGTCCCAAGATACTTACGCCTGAAAAGGCATTGGAGGTGCAGTATGTCTGATATGTATAAATATGAAGATGACGATCCGTATGTGGCTGAGGTTCACAGGATACGCGACAAAATAAACAAAGAGGCAAACTACGATCCTGTGCTAATTGCGAAAAGGGCTGCTGAGTTCGCTCGCAAGATAGGCATGCGGCTCAGTTCGCTTCAGCCGCTCGCGCCGCGCTTTGCATCGTGACGGATTTAACGACCAGCCACCATCCAACCATTTAACAACCAAGGGGGAAAAGAAATGAGAAAGACAATGAAAAAACTGACACAGGGCGCGACGCGCCTCCTCGTGCTCGCACTTGGCCTCGGCCTCGCGTCGACAGGATGGGCAGCGGCTTCGCTGGAGGAGACTGGCGTAACCGTTCCGACGACTGCGACGCTTGCGTTCAAGGGTGCAACATTGAGCCAAGTGACGGCTGATACTCTTTCCGGCGTTATGGGTGGCGACTGGGCTGGTGCTGTTGCTGGCAATGCTATGACGTTCAATAATTTTGATCGTACATCAGAAGCATCTGGCACAATCACTTGTCAGGCGCAGGTTCAGCATGATACGAATGTCAAGGGTGTGCTACTTACGTTTACACAAGATGGTGCCAACGTAAAGGTCACAAAGACAGGTGCCAAGTATATTTCGGGGACAGTCGGACAATCCATTGCAGGGGGCACCGACGGCTATTATGATGTCAGCAAGCTCAAGCTTACGCTTACACGTGTGGTTCCTAATGTTTGCTGGGTGGAGAATTTCCCGTCGTCGCAGACGACTGTCGACGGCTTTTCGTTCAGCGCAGCTGGTTATGTCGCGGTTGTTTTCACGGTTGATTTTACGGGTGTCACACTTGCGGCGAACCAGATACTCTTTACGCTTGGCAACAGTTCGAACAATGGTCTTGTTGGTGCAGCGTTGAAGTCGAATGGCTCCGGCGGATTTTACGCCACCGGAATCTGGGTGGATGGCGCGTGGACAACTGCAGATGACTCTTCCAATACGTTTACTCTTTCGGGAGAGCAGACATTTCTGGCGATATACAATAAGGGCGAGGACGCTGCTACGAAGGGAACACATTTGTATGTCCTTGATAACGGCGTGGCAAAGGTCCTGTACGGCGGAACGAGCGGTATCGGGCTCAAGGGCGGCGATGTCACAAAGCTTGGCATCGGAGGAGCATTTGGCTCTTCCGGCTCGTTTACCAACATGCCGGGTCTGAAGCTTAAGAAAGTGGCGATCTATCTTTCTTCCTCGTCCTTGCCTATGGTAGCTTCAGATCTTCCAGCCCATTCGTATATGGCCAAGTTCGCTGTCGCCAACGGAGAGACAATCAACGCATCTACTATTAACGCTGGCGTTACGACTTTCGGCTCCGCCTATGTTTCGACGGAGGCCGGTGCGACGATTAATCTTGATGCCGAGTTGAATGGCCACACCATTACTTTTGACGGTTCCATTTCCGGTGTGCCTGGCTCCGCGGACGGTTTGACGCTTGGTTCGGCTAATGACAAAGTGACATTGACGGATGCGTCGTACGTTCCGGTCATTAAAGGGCGCGGCACGGTTGTCTATCCTGACAACACAATTCCTTCATCAGATTCAACAGGTTGGTTAACATCGTCGGACTGGGCTGGAACTTTGTCGCTGAACAATATACAAGGT
>CADCGZ010000152.1 GCA_902801025.1 uncultured bacterium
GTTCGCGACCGCGTTAAACGGTGCCAAAGAAGCGACCGCCGATTTCTGGTTCAGGTTCAACAAGCCCGCCGCAACGCCGTACACGTCGGCGTCACCGGGGAAGAGCTGGACCGGACGACACGAGCAAATCCCAACCTGAACAGGCGTCCAGCGAACGCTTAGAAGTCCGTCGTCGGACTCTGGGCTCACATAAATCGGGAAATGCGCGAGCGCCACGCCGCACAACAATGCCGCACAACCGGCAACAACAGCTTTATAGCGAACTACCACGTTGGAAATTATACCATATCTTTAACCTGCATTGCCGCACAGTTTTCACTCGCGAGCCAACACCAACCCGCAAACAGGCGTTTTACAGCGGTTCCGTGGGTTCTGTCCCCAGCTGTTCAGAAAATGACACCGCAATGATATGGCGCAAGTATTTCGAAATCTTCGCTCTTTATCTCGCCCGTCTTGAGGTCTACCTTGCAACAACTACGAATCAAACCCTGAAACGAACTGAACATGCAGAACGAAACTGTTGCCACCCCGCCTTCAACCGATACTGATGGTCTAAGGTCTTTCCTCCGCAACCGCAATCGCGTCAACGGAGAAAAGGTGTTCCAAGCCTTTGCGCCGCCCTCCAGCGTGGCGGCCTCATACTTAAACCTTTTGGCAGAGGTCACAATACACTTCCCTGCTGCACCGGCATGCCAGACAAGGAAGAACTGTGACTCCGCGAAATCCATCAACACGCGCTCCCATGCGCTTTCGGGCGTTCCGTCGAGGACATACTCGACATCGGTCGTCTCGTCACCCCTTCTCATGCAGAACTTGACCCATGCGGCGCTGTCGGCGCTGCCTTCTACAAGACAGTCCAGCATCCAGCCGTCCTTGATCCGCAGATGCCTGAGTGGTTTCAGCATCGGGGCAAGCGGGTCTGGCGTGTCCACATGCCGCAAAAGACTGTCGCCTCGCTTTTTGCGTTCGCTTTCCGGAATTTTTGCAATTGCCAACAGCGCGTCTGATATCTCCTTGTTGTCGGCCGTCTTTATAAACGACTCCTTAAAAGTGCGAAAGCTATTCACCAGGTCGTTGTCCTCGCCGTCATACATCGATTCCTTCCCGAATCCGTCGCAAAAGACATGCACCCCGTTTCTTTCACCCTCTGGCGCCTCCCAGGTGTAGGCATCAAGCGCAGTATATGCGCAGAACGCGCCAAGTGCGAGAATGTAGGCGATCGCCGTCGCATACCACCTGCCGCACAGGACGACCAGCAACGGCAACACGGAGACGAAAAGCCAAACGCAGCAGACCGAGTTCGCAAAATTTCTGCACGTATCGTCGTTCACGAAGGTAATAACACAGACGATTTGCACGAATGCAGCAACGAATGTCGCCGCACACACCAGCGCCATCGGTATGGCTCGCTTCCATTTTTCTTTCCGTGTCACTTCACAATCCTGTTTTGAACTACCCACCGCACCATTCCTATAGAACTGCAGCGGCAGTTCCCCATCCTCAACGGCTTTGGGACATATTATAGCGAAACCGCCACGCTGAAATCAACCACGCATATCTTGGTGACTTGGCATGGGGAAACGCGATTATTCGCGGGGCCGATTCTTCGGGATTTGTTGACGATTCCGCGGCGCCTTTATCTTGCCCTTGAAGGTGAAATGCGGCGTCTCCTCGGTGTAGTCAGGAGGGAACAACACGGCCTCAAGGTCGCTGTTCGCCCCAACGAGCGCATCCTGCAAGTCCTTGCATTCGCCATAGTCAAAGGTATCAAGCAGGTGCAGGTCCTTTTCGACATAGTTTCGCAGCACCAAGCAATAGACCGTGCCACTCGGACGTTCTGTGTATTCTACAAAACGCTTCTCGATGAGGAGCTTCGATCCCGGCTCGATGCGGAAACGCTTCTTGCATCCAAGCCGTCCGACGCCGGTGAAGCACTCGCCCCACTTCGCCCCAAGCCGAATCTCTCTCTTGCCGAAGAACGAGAGAAGGACTCCCCATACGGCAAGGCACCAAATGGACAAAAGCATCGTCATGACTATCGTGGCCTGCAACCATCCCGGCAAGCCAGACAGTATTCCTGAACTTTTAATGGTCTCCGCCGTCAAAAAGTGATGCGCCGCGAGCACAACCCCCGGCGACCAGACCAAGAGCCAGACAAGGAGAAAGCATCCTGGAAGCTGCACCGGCCTGGTGACGACAACCACGCTTTCCGCGCCCACAACCTCCCGCGACACCTTCATATTGTTTTATGACAACCCATCTGATTAGCTTGACTTTGACTTCTTATCTAGAACGGCAGGATTACGCCTACTGTCGCTCATATGTAAATAAATACACAGTGCGGAACCCGGCTTCGTTCAAGCGTCTGACACAGGCGGCGAAAAACGAGAGCCTGCAATCCGTGCAACCCGAATCAACCACGACAGCCGCAGCGTCATACCGTGCCGACACGCCATCGCCGAAAACGGAAGACTCGCTGTCATCAAAAAGGTTACAGGCGACACCATTCCCGTCTACATCATCCAATCCACAATCATCTCGATAATTGTCCTCGAACGAAAGGACGCCACCTTCTCTTATCCGAACCGCAGCGATTTTGAGATCCATTCTGATTCTGCTACAAACACAGGATGAAGTGTCCATATAAAAAAAAGGCCACTCACCATCAGTCGTTCTGAACGCCAAATGCCATATGCTTGCCGCGTTGCACCATTTGAGGAAATTGATCCAGAAATCCTGAACGCCGATATCCTCGCCAATGACGAAGACAGCGCTGTCAGCACGAGTTTTCAGATGAACCAAGCGAAGAATCTTGAAAAGCTCGTCGGGCGAGAAGGACTTTTCCCCAATCTTTGCGGTATCCTTGCCCGCGACGCAAATCTCGATTGCCGAGACCTGATGGCCGCGAAAATTGTGAATGTAACAGTCTCCAATCCACCACATCGTTGCAAATCCAACTGCAAACAGTCCGACCCGCGCCAGAGCGCGCCGCCATTTCTTCCGCGCAAGGTCGCAGAAAAAGAGAACAGCGGAAATTGCCGAAACAAGAATTAAAATGAACCCAAGGTGCTTCGACACAATCCACTCGCAGGCAAGCATACACCGCACCAGCAGTGCAGGATACTTAGACCACAACACATCTTCAACAAATATGGCCAGCACAATGCCAACCAGCGCCACCGGCGGCATCCACACGCTCGCCACCACCCGCCACAGGAATTTGAACGCTCCCTTCATAGCGGCGCAAGACTATGACTGCGAGAAACGCTCTTCTATGATAGCAATCATTTGCGCGGGAGTCACCACTATTGGCGACACCGGATAGTGGCGCAAATT
>CADCGZ010000153.1 GCA_902801025.1 uncultured bacterium
GTCCAGCTCATGGACGACACCGACAGGCACAACGAGCTGTACTTCGAGCGGGAGTACCTTCTCGCGCGCTGCGAGAAGCCGTTTGAGGTGTCCGCGCCGGCGCTGTTCGTGGAGGACGCTCTTGGCGGGGATGGCGTCGCGTTCTTCCGCCAGGCGCCTCTGCCTCATGCAAGGGCCGACAAGTCGCCCGACTACCGCGTGGACCCGGTGCACGGGAAGATAGCAGTCCTTTCAAATTCCTATCCGTGCGTCAAGCTGCGCTACAGCGGCGGCAGGCCGGGGCGCGTGCGCGCTGCGACGGACTTCCACCGGCGCTTCAGGCCGTATGCGGCCGGGCGCGACGGGCTCTTTCTCTCAAACACCTGGGGCGACGGAAACCGCGACGCGTGCATCAACGAGCAGTTCCTCATGCGCGAGGTGGAGGCGGGCGCGGAGCTTGGCGTGGACGTGATACAGATCGACGACGGATGGCAGAAGGGCAGGTCGGCCAATTCGGCGGCGCTCGCCAAGGGGGAAAAGGGACGCTGGGGATCGTGGTGGGACGTCGAGGGATTCTGGGACGTCGATCCAGTGCGCTTCCCGAACGGGCTCAAGCCGGTCATAGAGAAGGCACGCTCCAAGGGCATGAAGTTCGGGCTGTGGTTCGGGCCCGACTCGTCGAACGACGCGGCCAACTGGGGGAAGGACGCGGATCTGCTTCTCAAGCTGCACCGCACGCTGGGCGTCGACTACTTCAAACTCGACTCGATGAAGACGCCAACGCCCCTTGCGCTTTCGCGCCAGGCGATGCTCATGGACCGTCTGATGGACGAGTCGGGCGGGCGGATTACGGTGGACCTCGATGTGACGGCGGGCGTGCGTCCGGGGTATTTCGGGTTCCCGAGGATCGGGCCTGTATTCGTGGAGAACAGATACATTCGGAAGAAAGAGACTCGCCTTTGGTGGCCGCACTTCACCTTGAGAAACTTGTGGAGCCTGGCGCATGTTGTCGATCCGGCGCGTCTGAGGATGGAGGTTCTGAACCCGGAGAGGATGCCGGAGCTGTATCCAGAGGGCGACAGGCTCGCCCCTGCGCGCTGGCCGCGCGACGCGATATTCGCCATCTCGATGCTTTCGTCTCCTCTCGGATGGTTCGAGATACAGAATCTCTCGTCGGAGACGGTCTCGGCGTGGAGGCCGCTGATCGCGCGCTGGAAGCAGGAGCGCGATGCCGTCCACGCTGGCTACGTCTATCCAGTGGGGGCGAGGCCGGACGGTGTTTCCTGGACGGGGTTTGTGACGGCGTCTCGCGACGGGACGGAGGGCACTGTGCTTCTCTTCAGAGAGCTGGACGACCGCGATGAGTACACTCTGCCTCTTTCCGGTCTGATCAAGGCATGCGGACGGAAGGCGGTTGTGATTGGAGGGCGTGGCGAGGCGTCCTTGGACGGGGACATGCTTAAGGTCTCGGACTGCGGCAGGCTCGATTTCATCTGGGTCAAGATCGTGTCCCCCGAAATGGGGACATGACGCGCGCACGCGCAAATCTTATAATATCCGCTAGTTTTCCACAAGGAGACTAGCCATGCGAATCTGTGCAGATTGTTTGAGGTTGACCACACGCCTGACGGCGTGCTTTTCCGCCGGTGTCCTGGCGGTGCTTTGCGGCAACGCATGGGCGGCGACGGAGAACGTCTGGCAGGGGGCGTCAGGCGGTGCCTGGGCCACGGGTGCCAACTGGTCGCTTGGACACGCCCCCACGGCGTCGGAATGTGCGGTGCTGCCGGACACGGGCGCCGACTACACCATCAGCGTGAGCGGCACGCATCTCATCGGCGCGCTTCAGGTGACCGCGCGTGCGGGAGACGGGGTGAAATCCGTGACACTCGGCGGCTCGGGCCTGATCTCGAACGAGACGAGCGTGGCCGCGCACCGGATCGGCGCGAACCGCCGCCTCGTGCTTGACGGCGCGACTGTCGCGTTCGACTACAACGGGCCCAACATCGACCATGGACACATCTCGGTGGACGGCGAGCTCGTCCTCGCGAATGCCTCGTCCATGGTCTCCACCTACGCGATCGACCTGGTCGGACGCGGAGCGAAGATGTCGATGACGGCCGGCAGCGTGAACCTCATCTATCTCACCTACAGGAACCGCAACGTCGTGCAGATCGACGGCGGAAGCGCCTCGATCTACTCCGTCCTTCGCACGGATGACGACGCCGTGCCGTTCTACGACCGCTGCCTTGCGTATGTCCAGAACGGCGGCCAGTCGTCGAACAAGCGCAGCAGGTTTTCCCCCTACAGCTCGCTGACGGTCGCGGGCGGCACGTACATCTGCCGCGACGGCTACGCCGAGTTCGCGGACGGATCGACGCTGACGGTCTCAGGCGGCACGCTGCAGTTCAACTGCGCGCCGAGCATCGACGAATGCACGACCCTTTCGCTCACGGGCGGCGCCATCCTCGTCAATGACGCCGTCTGCGCAGGCGGCGCGGCGTCCTTGGCGGCATTCTCCCGACTCGTTGCCGAATCCTCCGGCACGTTCTTTTCCGCTGAGGTCAACAACAGCTGCCTGCTTGACCTCGGTGAGCGTGCCTGGGTCGGTACGCTTCGGCACACGTCCGGATCGGCGGAATCCGTCCTCAAGGCGTCGACGGTCGTATTCTCTTCCGCCTACCCGTTCTACAACACGGGGAGCGGCCCCAACCGCTACTTCCGCATCGAGGGGCCCACGACGATCCGGCCCACGGCGGACATGGACGACATGGGCGGCCGCGAGGTCTATCCTTTCGCGACGGGCGACATCACGGTCGACACGCGCGACTGGAACGACCCCTCCGTCACGCGCACCGTCAAGCTCTCGCTCGGCGTGAAGGACGCCGCCTCGCTCACCGTCATGGGCGGCGGCACGATGGAGCTAAAGCCCACCAAGGGTACTGGCAAGTACGACTGGGACGGGGCGCGCGCGTTTAGCAGCGTGATCGTGTCGAACAACGCCACGCTCACGATCCCGAGCGTCGCAACCAGCGGCAACTACATTCCGCTCGTCACGGAAAGCCTGACGCTCGGCCCAGGCGCGACGCTCAACGTCTCCGCAGGCGAGGGCAACGGCGTGTATGCCGCGAACTGGAGCATCGACCCCACCGCACACATCAACGTGACCGTGCTCGACACGTTCACCACCGGCGCGACGCCCATCCTCGTAGACACGGGATCGGATGCCATCGCGGACTTCACGGGCCGGATCACGCTCTCGGGCGCGACAAGCGGCGCCGTGCTCAAGCGCGCTGGCGGCAACATCGTCCTCGTGAAGAAGACCGTCACGGAAGCCGAT
>CADCGZ010000154.1 GCA_902801025.1 uncultured bacterium
AAAGGTCGTGGCCGAGGCCGAGAAAGAGTTTTCCAAATTGATTGAGGCAGAAGTCCTTTCAGACAAGAAGACGGCAAAGTTCTTCACCCTTGAAGCGCCAATAGTCATTGGCAGAAAGTTCAAGGCGATGGTAGCGAGGGAGTTTAGGCGCGTTGTCTACACCGGTACGATGGGCTGGCGTCAGCAACTCGTCAGGCCGTCTCATGAAGTCGCCCTTGGCATCTGGCTTGCACGGCTAAGTGGGGGCTACAGGGTCAAGTGACATAGTAAGAGTGACACAGTAGCGTCTTTACTTCTCGTGGAGACTACAGAGACTACAGGGTCAGACATGGTTGCCACAGTAGATTACCACAGTAGCGGGAGTTTATGATAAAGCCTCGGGGACAAGACCCCGCGAAAGCCTGATTTTCCAGGAGAATGAAGGGTCAGAGCTCATTGATACAGTAAAATTGATACAGTAGCCGGGTTTTTGGTATAATGCCCACATGAGAAAGAACAGGGTTGTCGAGCAGAACAGGTGCTATCACCTTGTCAGCCGGCTTGCGCACCGGGCGTGTTCTTCCTTGACGACGAGGAGAAGGACCGCGCGGTTGCGCTGATGCGTCGCGTAGAGGCAGGAGTAAAAGCTAGCATGAGTTACTGTATCAATAGAACTGTATCAATAAGCTCTGACCCTTTTGACCCCTACTCGTTTTGGATGGGAGGTGTGGAATGAATAGAATAGGCAAATTGCAGGTTGCTGTCATGGCGTCGATATCGTGCGCTGTCACGGTGATGACGGTATCTGCTGCGACGCTCGGCTACGACGGCTTGAGCCTGACGGTGGACGGGACGCGGACATTTCTCATATCCGGCGAGTTCCACTATTTCCGCGTGCCGAAAGACGAATGGCGCCGCAGGCTGAGGCTTCTCAAGGATGTCGGCGGTAACTGCGTCGCAACCTACATTCCGTGGTGCATCCACGAACCGGAGGAAGGCAAGATCCTCTTCGGCGACAGACCGGAACGCGACCTCGGCGAATTCCTTCGCGTTGTGAAGGAGGAGGGCTTGATGGCGATTGTGCGGCCCGGTCCATACCAGTATTCAGAGCTGGTCTACGCGGGGTTGCCGCGCTGGTTGGTGGAAGGGCACCCGGAGATCGCGTTCAAGAAAAAAGACGGTACTCCGCTCGCATCCGGCGCGGTGGAATACAATCACCCCGTCTTTCTTGAAAAGGCGCGGCGATATTTCAAGGCGGTGGCGGGTGTGCTGCGTCCGCACCTTTCCGTGAACGGCGGTCCTGTAGTGCTTGTGCAGCTGGACAATGAGCTTACAGGCATCCATGTGTGGTCTGATGCGCCGAAGACGAGACCGTACTTAGAGGATGCTGCTGATTATCTTGTGACGCTTCGCCGATGGCTGGCGGAAGACGGCATACCGGGTCCATACTGCCACAACGCGGGATGCGCCGCGATGGCCGCCTACTACGAGCCGTGCGTCCGCAAGCTCGGCACGGACGGATTTCTGCTGGGCTACGACCACTACTATTCGCTGAACCAGTTCACGGAAAGCCCTACGTCCGACTACTTCTTCCGCGCAATCTACGCCTGCGACATGATGCGGAGCTACGGCTATCCTCCAGTAGGGTTCGAAATCCAATGCGGGACGATAGGCGACTTCGCGCCGATATTGAAGGAGGACTTGCTCGCCTGCCACATGGCAAATCTCGCGGCCGGACTGAAAGGCATCAACTACTACGTCTTCACGGGCGGACCGAATTTCCCCAGCACGGGAAGCATGGCCGACGTCTACGACTACAGCGCACCTGTCCACGCCGACGGAACGCTCAACTCCACCTACGAATCGCTGAAGACATTCGGGGCGTTCGTGAAGAGCCATCCCGAACTTCTCGACGCGACACGCGCCTCTTCCGTGCAGATAGGTATTGAATGGCCTAACGCGGCGGACTGTGCGCCGACGGACAAGAAGTTTCAGGACAAGGGCATGTTCTACTCGCTCATGCAGACGCCGTACCATCCGCAGTACGTCTTGTTAGACAGGGGATTCGACCGCACGAAACCGCTCGTGCTGGTCGGAGTCACGTCGATGAGCGCGGAGACGCAGCGCAAAATCGCGGACTTCGTTCTTGCTGGCGGCAAGTTGCTTGTCGCGCCGGACTTCCCGCGCATCGACCATGACGGCAAGCCGTGCACGATATTGGCGAATGCCGTGGGTGTGCCGGAATCCGTGCCCGATGAGGTGGACGTGCTGCGCCATCCCGTCTGCGTGGCGGACGGCGTTCGCGTATACGGACTCAAGCCGAAAGTGCGGTTTGATTCGCTTCCGCCGGACGCAAGGGCGACGCTCCTCTCCGAAGACGGCACGAGCGTCTACGGGTGCAGATGGAAGTGCGGCGAGGGGCTGGTTTCGCAGTTTGGGGCGACATGGGTGGCGTTGTTCTTTCAACAAGCCGAAATGGCCGGTCGGCTGGTCGCTGAACTAGACGCGAAGCCTGTTGCCGAATCGTCGAATAAAAACGTGTTCGTTACCGCATATCGCTTGAAGGATGGCAAGACGGGAGTTTTCGCGGTCAATCTTCATTCCTCACCGCAGGATACGGTTGTGTCCCTGCCGTCTGGCGCGACGCATACATTCTGCCTTAAGGCTATGGAAGTAGGCTATGCACTGCTCTGACGTCATCTAAGAAAAGGGAATCTTGCGTGTATTTTGCTGGCGGCAAGTGCGACAAGTGCAGCGACGTGGCGTTCCCCTAGGAGACTACAGGGTCAGACATGGTTACCACAGTAAATTACCACAGTAGCGGGAGTTTATGATAAAGCCTCGGGGACAGGCCCTGCGAAAGCCTGATTTTTCAGTACTTTCTTGACATCGGCCCTGCCGCCACCCACATTTTGACCTCCTTTGCCGGCCCTCCGCCTGTCGGCGGCCCCCTGAACGAATTCATATTCAATTCATTTTTCTTTCGCCGAAATGTGGTATGATACATCTGTCGACGCGGGAAGCGTCGTCAGAAAGGACCCTTCTATGTAATTGCATTTGTATAGGCATAAAGCGTGAAAATATGCTATAATTTGGCTGTTTTGATAGTTAAACAGAAGTACAGTACGACATAAGGTTATTGAATTGTAACCTTTTGCGTTTCTGAGTGTATACAGGGCGAATAATTACATCTGAAAAACTCTAAAAGGAACAGAGCCATGATAAACGCAGTAAACGAGCAGTTCAGCAGATTTGTTGCGTCGAAGGGCGACATAGAGAAGGGCGGAGGCACCACGCTCGAGGAGCGCAAGATCAAGACGTCCAGCAGGTTCGACTGGGTGTCGCTGAGCATTTTCCGCTGGAAGGGCGCACGCAACGACAACAACGCGGTGCGCGATATTTTCAAAAAGTGCGTCGCCGACATGTTCGGCGGCGAGAAGAACATCCCCGAGAGCGTCAGGACCGCGATGCTGATGAAGGACTACGGGTGCGGCAAGCCCCTCACAGCGCGCCGGATCATTGCGGTGAGGGACGCAATAGCGAACCTCGAGCGCGAAAACGTGTTCGACAACAAGCACGACCCGGACGGAGAGCTGGCGAACAAGGCATTCGCCGCCGGATACACGCGCCTTGACTTTGGAAAGCTCAACACTGCGGCCAACCTGTGCTCACAGGGGTTGAGAATATCGCTTGAGGATGCCTTTAATCAGGTTATCACGAAGGGATCCGCCGCAAACCGCACGATGAACGCGGGCTCGCTCTACATGAAGGACGCCGCTTCGTTCGCCAAGGACTTCAACGTCCGCCGCGAGATCGCCAACAACGACACGCGGAACAAGACCCTCGCCAAGAACTTCCCAGGACAGGCGATGACATCCCAGCTCGCCAAGATCGCCGAGAACCTCGCGTTCAAGTTCAGGAACATCCTCAACGATGCGGAGGAGCTGCGCAAGGCCGCGAATCTTCCCGACGACACCCTCGACGAGCTGCGCAAGGCCATGAACGATCTCGCCGGCAACATGACCGCTCTTGAGGGCAAGCTTTCCACCAACGAGCTGACGGACAGGCAGAAGATATGCCAACAGCTGTTCATGAACAAGAAAGTCGGCGGACTGTCGGACATCGTGAGGGATTCGATCATGGACCCGCTGAGAGAGGCCGCGAAGTCGAATCCGGCGATCGCCGAGTTCCGCGACCAAGTCTTCGGCCTCGTCAAGTCGCTCGGCGAAGACTGCGACGAACTCTACGACACCTACAAGGAAGCCCTTGCGAAAGACATGGCGGCTTCCGCCAGGTCTAGGCTTCTCGGCGCGGCGCACACGGCCGGGATGAACTCCGGCAGGCAGGTCGTGATTCCGCCGGCGATTATGGACAATCTCGAAGGCATCATCAGAGCGAATCCGTTCGACCGCTTCGACAACATCAACAAACTCTGCGACAGACTCGAAAAGTACGGCGATTCGGCGCTTCGCTTCAACAACGACCAGAAGGCCGCCCTCAAGGCGCTTGTCGAGCAGACATTCGGCAAGGGGGCGAAGGCGGAGAAGATGCTCAACCGCCTCATAGACCGCTTCGAGACGTCGTTCTTCGCCGAGCAGCTCAACGATCCGTTCGACTTCGGCAAGGCGAAGACGCCGCGTCCGGAGATGGTCGTCAAGCATTTGCAGGCCAACCCCGAGGTCCTCGGCGCGCTCGAAGCCGGGTTCAGGCTCGATACGGAAGAGGATGTCGCGACCGTCAAGAACACCCTCAAGAAGAAGCTCGCCGACGATTTCGATGGATGCCTCAAGATCGCCGATCCGACGAATTTGCGCGGCCTTTCCACCGGGTTGATGATCCAGTCCCTGCGCGAATACAGAACCGGATACGTTACGATCGACGGACGGAACATCCCCAATGCGCAGCTTGGCACACCGTACCCCCAGCTAATCAAGACCAGCGAAAAGGACTACCCGGCGCAGAAAGGCTATGCGGAGTTTCTCGAGAAGACGTTCGACAACAGGCACAAGAAGATGAGGCAGCTCGTGTCGTTTGTCTGCGGACAGGCAGATGGGCTCTACGGGGTGATCGACCATCTCGTCAACCACGGCGGGGAGAACAGCAATCTGAGGGGCGTGCCGCGCACGAGCCTCGGCGAAAAAGGAACGGTCGTTGTTGCCGCCGACCGCCTTCCCGGCGACGGCTACAACCTCGAAATCGCCGACAACGGGGACGTTACGATCACCATGACGTACCAAGTCAGGAACAAGGTGACCAACTTGCTTGGGAATGACGGCATGTTCAATCCGCCGGATTTCAAGGGAACGTCCTACGACGGACT
>CADCGZ010000155.1 GCA_902801025.1 uncultured bacterium
TCCTATGCGGGATCGGGGGCTAACCGGTTTCGCCTTGTAAACCGCGGACAAAACCCTGGGAAACGGGCACAAATCCGCAAAAAGGAAAGAAAAAAGAAGATGCAGAAGAGCTATCGTGCTCCGAACCCTGGCGACAAGCGCGCCTGGTTCATCATCGACGCGAAGGACGTGCCAGTTGGCCGACTCGCAGTCGTCGTCGCAAACAAGCTCCGCGCGAAGGATCTCCCCACGTTTGATCCTTCCGTCGACGCAGGCGCCTTCGTGATCGTCACGAACGCCGCGCTCGTGAAGCTCACGGGCAAGAAGGAGGAGCAGAAGACCTACCAGCGCTACAGCGGCTACAGGGACGGTCTCAAGGAGTTCACCGCCGCCGAGATGCGCGCGAAGCATCCCGACCGCATGGTCAAGGAAGCGGTCTGGGGCATGCTCCCGAAGAACAACATCGCCCGCAAGATGATGACTCGTCTCAAAGTCTTCGCGGCCGAAGCCGACAAGGGGACGCTCGCGGCCCAGAAGCCCGTCGAGATCAAGCTCTAAGGGAAGGAATTTAAGAAATGGCCACTAAGAAAGCTATCTCCGCCGGAACTGGCCGCCGCAAGACGGCGACCGCCCGCGTGAATCTCGTTGAAGGCAAGGGCGTCTGGACGGTCAACGGCGTCGCGATCGAGGAGTACATCCCCTCTGAGGCGCTCCGTGACTACCTGAAGCAGCCCGTCGCAATCTCCGGTTACGACATGGAGAAGGTCGACGTCGTCGCGTTTGCGAAGGGCGGCGGCATTTCCGGCCAGGCCGGCGCGATCCGCCACGGCCTCGCCCGTGCGCTCGTCGCTGCCGACGAGACTACCCGCGCGGCTCTCAAGAAGGCCGGCTGCATGACTCGCGACAGCCGCATGAAGGAGCGCAAAAAGCCCGGTCAGCCCGGTGCCCGCAAGCGCTTCCAGTTCTCCAAGCGCTAATCGTACAACCGCTGGAGGCGGGAACGGCGGCGTGTCTGCCGCCGTTCTCGCTGTCAGTTTTAGACATGGCATTTGGATTTCTGAAGAAAATTGCGCAGGCGCTGACCGGCAAGAAGTCGGCCGAGTCGCAGGACGGTGCGAAGAAGAAACGCCGCCGCGGCGGACGTGGGCGCGGCAAGGGCGGCAACGGCCAGCAACAGCAGAACGGCGGCCAGCAGCAGAGGCAGAAGCAGCAGCAAGGGCAGCAGAAGCAGCGCCAGCAGCAGGGTCAGCCCCAGAAGGGCGGCGACCAGCGCGGCGACCGTCCACAGCGCAGAGATGGCGGACAGGGTTCGCGCGGGCAGCGTGGAGGGCGCGGAAGGCGCGGCCCCGCCCCCGTGAATACCGCCGCGAACGAGATGCGCCCTGGCGGCGAGATCTCCGCCGAAGAACTGAAGGCGCGTCAGGAGGCCCACGCGAAGTGGGATCCCGCGAGCTTCGCCGTCGAGCCCGTCGAGGGCAAGAAGCGTTTCCACGATTTCGACCTTCCGTCCGAGGTGATGCACGGCATCGCAGACCTCGGCTTCAAGTACTGCACCGAGATTCAGGCGCTCTCGCTTGAGCAGGCGCTCGCCGGGAAGAATATCGCCGGCAAGGCGCAGACAGGTTCCGGCAAGACAGCCGCGTTTCTCGTCGCGATCTTGACTCGCTATCTCCGCACGCCAGAAAACCGCGCGAAAGAGGGCGGCGCCCCGCGCGCGCTCGTCATCGCGCCGACGCGCGAACTCGTCATACAGATCTGCAAGGACGCCGACGCGATCGGCAAGTACACGGGGCTTAGGTCTCTCGCAGTTTACGGCGGCATGGACTACGACCGCCAGCGCCACGAGGTCAAGTCGGCTCCCGTCGACCTTCTCGTTGCGACGCCGGGCCGCCTCCTCGACTTCGTGAAGTCGCGCGTCATCGACCTTTCGCACGTCGACACGCTCGTCATCGACGAGGCCGACCGCATGCTCGACATGGGCTTCATTCCCGACGTCAGGCGCATAATGAGCTACCTGCCGCCGAAACAGAAGCGCACGACGATGCTCTATTCCGCGACGTTGAACGACACCGTGATGCGCCTCGCGATGAACTGGATGGAAGCGCCCTACAAGGCCGAGGTCGAGTCCGAGACGAACGCGACCGACACGGTGAAGCAGGTTGTCTACGTCATCCAGGCGAAGGACAAGTTCACCGTCCTCTTCAACCACATCGCGCTCCATCCGGAGGCGAGGACGATCGTCTTCTGCAACCGCAAGTCCACGACCGAGGACGTCTACGACTCGCTCCGCGTTCGCGGGGTGTCCGTCGAGATGCTCTCCGGCGACGTGAACCAGAACAAGCGCCTCAAGGTGCTCGATGCGTTCCGCGACGGCGAGGTCAAGGTTGTCGTGGCGACCGACGTCGCTGGCCGCGGCATCGACGTGAAGGGGCTTGAGTACGTCGTCAACTTCGACTTCCCCTACGAGGCCGAGGACTACGTCCACCGCATCGGTCGCACGGGCCGCGCCGGTTCGACCGGCATCGCGATTTCCTTCGCTGACGAGTACGAGAGCTGCCAGATCCCCGAGATCGAGGAGTACATCAACGAGCCGCTCAAGTGCACCGTCATCGGTCCGGACGATCCGCTGATGAAGCCGGTTCCCGCGCGCCATACCAAGCTTGGCGAAGTCGACGCCGAGGCGAAGGCCGAGGTCGACGCTCGCGAGGCCGCTGGCGAAGAGGAAAAGGCCGCTGCCGCCGCGATGGTCGGCGCGAATGCCGTCACGGGCGACGGCAAGCCCGCAATCCTCAAGATGGACGCGCCCGAGCGCGAACTTCCCAAGTTCGAGCATGCGCTCGACCCCAAGGATCCGCCGCCCGACGAGTCCAACGTCTACTCGAAACCCGTCGAGCAGAAGGAAAAGCACGAGGAGTGGCAAGTGTGAAAAGGCCTCTTTGACCCCTTGCAAGACCCCCATAATTAATGATATACTATACAACCACTTTGGAAAAGCACAAGGAAAAACGATAAATGCCGACAATCAACCAGTTGATCCGCAAGGGGCGCACACCCCTCGCGACGCATTCAAAGTCGCCGGCGCTCAAGGCGTGCCCCCAGCGCCGCGGCGTCTGTCTCGTCGTCAAGACGATGACCCCCAAGAAGCCTAACTCCGCCCTCCGCAAGGTCGCCCGTGTGCGCCTTACGACCTCGTGCGCGGAGGCCGTGTGAAGGACCTTCCTGGCGTCCGCTACCACATTGTCCGCGGCAAGCTCGACTCCCTCGGCGTCGCAGGTCGCAACCGCAGCCGTTCGAAGTACGGCATGAAGCGCCAGAAGAAAGAGGAGAAGTAAGACATGAGCCGCAGAGGTAAGACAATTGTCAAGCGCGTCGTCCTCGACCCGAAGTACAATTCGGAGCTCGTCGCGCACATGATCCGCGTCATCATGAAGGACGGCAAGAAGACCGTCGCCGAGAAGATCGTCTACGGCGCGATCGAGAAGGTCGCCGAGAAGATGAAGGAGGATCCCTCCAAGTTCGTCAAGGACGAGAAGCAGTTCGAGGATCCGCTCGAGGTCGTTTCCGCCGCGATTGACAACATGAAGCCGCAGGTCGAGGTCAAGACCCGCCGTGTTGGCGGCACGACCTACCCGGTTCCTGTGCCGATCGCCGCGAACCGCCAGCTCTCGCTCGCCCTCCGCTGGACGACGCAGTTTGCCGGCGCGCGCCACGGCATGGGCATGCCCGCCGCAGTCGCAGCCGAGATCATCGACGCGTTCCAGGGCCAGGGCAACGTCATCAAGAAGCGCGACGACGTGCACAAGATGGCGCAGGCCAACAAGGCGTTCGCGCATTACGCCTGGTAACGGCCAAGTGCTTTTCCA
>CADCGZ010000156.1 GCA_902801025.1 uncultured bacterium
AAAATGAAAGAGATATTGATTGCGTTTGTGCACGTGTTCGCCATGATGGCGCCGTGGCTTGTGTTCGGATTCCTGATGGCGGGAATCATCGCCGTATGGATCCCGCGCAGCTGGGTTAATCGCATGATGGGCGGAAGCTCCGGCTTCCGCGGCATTCTCCGCGCCGTCGCGATCGGCATACCTCTTCCAATCTGTTCGTGCGGCGTGCTGCCGATTGCGGCCGGGCTTCGCAAGCACGGTGCGGGGAAAGGCCCGACCGCCGCCCTTCTCATCTCCACGCCGCAGACGGGCATCGATTCGATCCTCGCGACCTATGCCCTGCTCGGACCCGTCTTCGCCGTCGCGCGTCCGATCGCCGCCGCGCTTACGGGCGTCGTAGGCGGAGCGGTGGTCTCCGCTGTCGGCGGAGAGGACGCGTCTACCGTCGCCGTCGAGGAATCGGCCGCGGGGCAGCGCGGGATCAAGGCGATATTCTGGCAGGCGTACAGGCGGCTTCTCGGGTCCGTCGCGAAGCCTCTTGCTGCCGGACTTGCGGTTTCGGCGCTTGTCACGGTGCTTGTTCCGGACAACTTCTTCGCGGACGCGTTCCACGGCAGCGACTGGATCGCAATGCCTGTTATGGCGCTCGTGGGTTTCCCGATGTACGTCTGCTCGACGGCGTCCATTCCGATTGCCGCGTCGCTTGTCGCAAAGGGCGTCTCGCCCGGCGCGGCATTCGTCTTCCTGATGGTAGGCCCTGCGATGAACGCGATGTCGCTCACGACCGTCGCCGCGCTTGTCGGGCGCAAGGCCGCCGCCGCGTACGTCGCCGTGATCGTCATCGGCGCGATTCTCTGCGGCATTGCGATCAACCTTGTCCCGAATGCGCTTCCCGCGACTTCCGCGATCGCCGCCGCGGGCCATTCGCTTTCCGCCGTCCACTGGGCGTCAGCCGCGTTCCTCGCCGCAATGATAGCCTACAATCTGGTCCGCCCAGTCAGCATGGGGCATCACAAATGCTCTTCAAAGTAGTACGGCCTCGCGGAGCTAAAGTTCCCCTGCGTGTCAGGGAAATGATATAATATTAGGGCAATGCGCGGCGGCGCACCGATTCTAAAACCCAAAGGAGATGTAGTCATGCCCACCAAGAAGACAATTAAGAAAACCAAGAACGTGCTGATCATTTCGGCGTCGTTCCGTCCAAATTCCAACTCCCACACGCTCTGCCAGGAAGTCGCGAAAGGCGTCAAGGCCGCGGGCAACAAGGCCGAGGTCATCCGGCTCAAGGACATGAAGATCGGGTTCTGCACCGGCTGCTATGCGTGCCAGAAACTCGGAAAGTGCGTGATCCAGGACGACGCCAACGCAATCGTCGAGAAGATATGCAAGGCGGACGCCGTCGTGTTCGGTACGCCCGTCTACTACTTCTCGATCTCCGGCCAGCTCAAGGCGCTCTTCGACCGCTGCGTCGCGAAGTGGCCGGAACCGAACGGAAAGCCGTACTATCTCGTCGCGACGATGGCGGAGAACATGGACTGGGATCTCGTGAAGGCGCCGCTCCAGGGTTTCGTCGACTGCTTCGAGGGCGCGAAGATCAAGGGCTTCCTCAAGGCCGGAGGCGTCTACGAACCCGGCGCCGTGAAGAAGACGAAGTTCATGAAGGCCGCCTTCGATCTCGGCAAAAGGATTTGAAGGGAAGGGAAAAACAAAATGATAGACAACAAGCCATTCGCGATGTTCTTCAACGCGGGCCCGCGCCCTCGGCAAGCGCCTCGTCGAAAAGGCCATGACTCACATCTGACGATCACGCAAAGGAGAATCACATGTCCAGGATTTTGATTGTTTCGCTATTCGCCGCCGGATTTCTGTTCGCCGGATGCAAGTCCGAGAATGCCGGTCGCCGCCACGAAGGCTGCTACAGGAGCGGATCCCACCGCGTCGGGCGCAACAACGGAAGCGTCCACCACCACTACGCCAAGCCCGCCGAACCAGACGCCGTCAGAACGACACGGTGACGCCCATCCCGCCGTAGAAGTTCCACGAATGGTCGCAGCTCGAGCCCCACGCGCCGTTGTAGGCACGCGCGCCATCGCGGAGCTTCGAGTCGAACCAGTAGTCGCTGTAGGCGATGTAGGCCGTGAGCGCGACATGGTCGCAGACCGCCCACTCGAACTCGCCCTTGATCGTAGTGTCCATCACTCCGCCGTGGTCAGCCGATAGCTCGTACCCGCGCGTACGATGCTTGTCGCCGAAGCCCTGCCCGATGGACGGCGTGAACGTGAGCGTAGGATCGTCGTCGTCACCGATGAGCGCAAAGGTGTGGGCAAGCTCGAGGTTTACATACGTGCCGTCGTCGGCCATCAGGTCGCGCTCGATCCCGAGCGTCGGCTCGAGCCAGAACCCCGTCAATCCGAGTTCAAGGTTGAGGTACTGCGTGTCGCCCATGTCCTTGTCCTCTCCGCTCGTGTTGTGGTAGCGGTGGCGGCGAAGGTACTCGTAGATGTAGTTGAAGTCGACCGAAAGCCCAATTCCATCAGTCAGCTCGAACTCGTGCGAAAGCCCGACGATGGCGTCAAGGGTTGTCCATTTGCAGGCACGGTTGCCGTAGTCGCCACGCTTTCCGTTGCCCTTGGTGAGGTCGAAGATCGACTCGACTCCGACGTACGCCCAGTCGAAGAACGTGAGCTGCGCACTCGGCGTGAGGATCGGATCCTTGCCGTCTACAACGCCGTATGTCATGTACTTCGAGTCGAGCTGGAGGCCGAACTCGGCGGAGACTATCGGCGTCTCCTCGACCTCACCCTTCTCTGCTTCGGCGACTTCGTCCGCCGCCGTAGCTGCCGCGACACATCCGAAGACTGCCGCAGCGCACACCGTTTTTCTGATGTTCATTCTTGTTTCCTTTCTTGAGTTTGTGTGTACAGTTTATGTTTGTTCTATCTAATCTATTTAGCTTGGTCTAACTTAAACGGCATAATAACCTTAATCCGCAAATCAAGTTTTGGATGTCAGTCTCCGCAACAGTCGCAGCAGGAGCGGCCGCCCTTGTGCGAGCAGACCTTGCGCGAACCGCCGCATTCGCACGGCGCACCCTTCTTTGCGACCCGCCAGGCGGCAAGCGCTGCAAGAATCAAGACAACGGATACAACTATGATTGACTCGTAGTTCATTTCCCGCTCCCCTTTCGCCTGTACACGCTGAGCGCGAGGACATACCCGACGAAAAGCTGGAAGCCGATTGCGAACCATCCCCACTTCTGCGAACCCATCTCGCGGAACGTGACCGCGATCGCCACCATGCACGGCGGCACGAACAGGTTGAACACCATGAACGAGAGCGCCGCAAGCTTCGGGAAGGCGCTGATCGCCGCAAAGAAGTTCTGGATGTGCGCACCGCTGGAGACGCCATCCATTCCGACGGTGACGAGCTTCAGCGTCGCAGTCGCCTGCTCCTTCGCGATCTCAGCGGAGACGGACGCCGCCGCGCCCTGCCACGAGCCGAAGCCGAGCGGCTCGAACAACCATGCGATCCAGCTGCCGAGATCGTGCAGAATCGACTTCTCGATCTCCTCGTCGGCGAGCAGGTTCAGCGACCAGTCGAAGTGCATGATGAACCAGAGGAACACGCACGCGGGGAATATCACGAGGCCCGCCTTGAGGATGTAGCCCTTGAGACGGTTCCACGTGTGGTGCCACACGCCCGATACCGTCGGCATGTGGTACGCGGGGAGCTCGAGGACGAACGACGACGCCTCGCCCGCGAAGAACCTCGTCTTCTTGAGCGCGATGCCGCCGAGGATGATGATCGCGATTCCGACGACGTCCATCATCGCGGCGACGTACCACTGCTCGCGGAAGAAGAGCGCCGCGAACATCGCGATGATGACAGTCTTCGCGCCGCACGGGACGAACGTCGCGAGAATCACCGTCATGCGGCGCGCCCGCTCGTTCTCGATGGCCCGCGCCGCCATCACGGCCGGCACGCCGCAGCCCTTGCCGACGAGCATCGGGATGAACGACTTTCCGGATAGGCCGAAGCGGCGCAGGAGCCTGTCCATGATGAACGCGACGCGCGCCATGTAGCCGCAGTCCTCGAGGAACGCGAGGAAGAGGAACACGATGAAGATCACCGGAACGAATCCGAGAACCGTGGCGACACCTCCCCACGCGCCGTCTACGACAAGGCTCTTCACCGTATCGTTCACATGTGCGCGATCGAGGGCTTCCGTGATGAGCGCACCGAGACCGGGGACCCATACGCCGAACTGACCAGGATCTGGCTCCTCGAACTCCTTCGCGGCATTGTATGCGGCCTCGTCTATATCCCATTCCTCGGCAATCTCGCCCGTTTCCTCGTCTTCGATGGACGCCTTCTTCTCGCCGGCCTCCCACGCAGCGACGGTGGCCTCGGCCTTCGCGAACTCGCCCTGCGCGTCCTCGAACTCCATGCCCTTGTACTTCCCTTCTTCGCGGCACTCGTGCGTCGTGAACGGGAGGTGCCATCCGTCCGCGAGGAA
>CADCGZ010000157.1 GCA_902801025.1 uncultured bacterium
CTCATCATTGTCATCCCAGCAGAATGTAGCCCCATAGACTCTTTCCATTTCAGCCGCAATCTCCACCGCCCATTTCTTCTCTGACGGAAAGTCAAACACCACCCCGTCATCCTCTCGCAAGAACTCCAGACTGTCAACCGGTCCATCGTACGTCTCGTCACCGATTCGCTCAACCTCACCACAGCCTATAAGCTTGACGGTCGTGAACCCATGGAACGGCCGCCCAAGTCCAACGGCGATTTCGCAGTGTGAGACCCACACGCAATCCGACATGCCGATAACTTCACAGAGAGAACACAGTTCTTTGTCATAGACAATCGAACTATCCATGTCAAACCCCATGAAGGACAACCCCTTCGACTTGTCGCCACCTGCAGCAAAGACGATGTTTGTCGGACCAAAGCAGACAACTTCATTGCACCTGTCTCCATCGCAAAAGCCCTCAATCAAATCTCCATAGAGCAGCGACCAAATGCGCGGGAAATGACGAAGGACGGCATCGCGATCCGCAGACCTTATGCCTGTACGCCGAAGCTCGACAATGCGGACGTTCGGGAAAAGGCCGAAGTCGTCAAGCGAAGCAATCGGGCAAAAGTCGATGCTTATCTTCTTCAACGGGCACTTCTCAAGCCCCTTTACCTCATGCACAAGACATGACGTGAGTTTCAACTCCTTAATCGGAAGTCCATTGAGAACAGACAGGTCAAGCGGACGAAACTCGCAAAATGCAATCTCAAGGTTTTCAAGCGACTTGCACTCGCGGAGCACACCAAGATTACCCAATTCGTACCCGCCATTAAGGACAAGGCGTTTCAGCTTCTTCATGGCACGAATGTCATCTTCGTCGATGTATTGATCCTTTCGAAATATGGTGTCCATCTCCAGTTCTTCAAGATTGACGAGATTCGTAAAACATCCACAGTAATCACCTTCTGGGGAATGCGACATATCGAGCGAAACAAGACTGGTCGGTAGTTTTTCTATTGCCCGAAAGTCTTTCCACGTCCTTAAGAATTTTAGCGATTTCAGCAAGCCGAGACTGTCCTCGTCGGCGAGCGAGACGCTCGAATCAGAGTAGTAGCAGCCATCCAACCGCTCCAGCGGCAGGTGCGCAATCTTGCGGAAAGAGCCAATATGCAAATTGCCGCCGAGACGGAGTTCCGTCATGTTTGTCTGATACGAAAGGAAGGACAAATCGAGCGGGACTTTGCTTTCTGCATGAACCCCGAGCGAGAGATCCTTGAGTCGCGTCATTTTTGAGATGCGCTCCAGGACATTCGTAAACTCGGCGCGCGAGACTTTCTCCCAATATGGGTTTGCATTGGTTGGGAACGCTCCCGCCGCATCAGGAAGCACCAGATCCAGCGAAAGGCGCTCCTGATCCAACGCAAACGCGGTGTCATCAGCCATAGTCGGCATCACCACCACAGCGGCAACAAGACAGATCGCACTCTTCAACAATCTCTCGCGCAGTTTCATCATGCACTGTATTATATCACAAATCCCTCAAAACAGCGCGCGGCTGACGGACAAGGCTAAGCGAGTCGACGGAACGTCGGCGAGCGCAGATGCTACGAAGAAAAACGCGCCGCAGCGGAAGGTCGGGTCAAGGCGACGCGTGTGAAGGAGCCATGCGCGGGAGCGGTGGGGGTGTTTCGGCGGCATGCGAAGCGACGACGAAAAAGACGGAAGCGACCCGATTTTGACGCGCCGCCATTTTGCCGAGAGGCTTGACGGCACGGGCAAAATGTAAAAGGCCGCAAAATCGATGTCGCCACCCTAAGCCGAAACTCGCCCCTCCGCGGACGCGCCACCGCTATACATTGAAACGGCGCGGCGATAGATTAGAAAAGAATTGGGGGAAGGTGGTGCGACTGACTGGGATCGAACCAGCAACCTTCGGCTTCGGAGGCCAACGCTCTATCCAATTGAGCTACAGTCGCGTTGGTTGGGTATTATACCAAATATCACTGTTCCGCGTTGCCTATTTTTTGCGCGCGCTCCTCCATGATCCGGTCGTATTCATCGTCATCGTCAAAATCGGAAAGTTCCTCGGGCCTGTCCGGCGGAATCATGAGATAGCGAAGAAGCCCCGTCGCTATGCGCCTGAACACAGGGCCTGAAGAATTGCCGCCCTGGTGAAACTTGCGCTTCTCGTCGAAGTCAAGCGTAACGAGGATGACAAGCTTCGGATCGGACGCGGGAACCATGCCGCAGAACGTCGCGCGGAAAAGCGAATCCGAATAATGGCCGTTGACCACCTTCTGCGCAGTGCCCGTCTTGCCCGCGACGGAATAGCCGCGAATTGCCGCCCTTCTCGCAGTTCCAGCGGGCGATGCGACGCCAAGCATGATCTTCCTCATCTCGCGGGCGGTAGACTCCTTTATGGGGCGGCCCGCCGGAGTCGGCGTATGCCTGTACACTTCCTCGCCCTTGTGGTTCAGGATCTTCTCGACGATGTACGGCTTCATCCTGAGGCCGTTGTTCGCTATGGCCTGATAGGCGGAACAGAGCTGAATCGCCGTCACCGACACGCCCTGCCCGATCGGCGCGCGCGACCACTTCACCTTGTCCCACTTCTGCCAGGGGGGAAGGATGCCGAACTCCTCACCGGGGAGCTCGATGCCTGTCTTCGCGCCGAAGCCGAAGCGCACCATGTACGTCCAGAGGTTCTTTGGCCCCATGTCGCTGCCAATCTTGCCGACGACGATGTTCGAGGAATGGACTACAGCGTCGCCAACTGTCATCATCGGCTCCCAGACATGGCTGCCGTCGCCGGGAAGCCGATAGTAACGCTCGTCGTTCCTGTTTGTGGTATACTTCGTGTCCGCGCGGACAAGCCCCATGTCTATGGCGCCGGCGACGGTAATGACCTTCATGACGGAACCTGGCTCGTAAGTGAAGTTCGTCACACGGTTCACCTTCGCCGCGTCGGAGGCGCGGCCAAAGGCGAGAGGGTCGAAATCTGGGCGCGAGGCGAGTGCGAGTATCGCGCCCGTCGCGGGATCCATCACGACGCACCACCCCGAAGCCGCGCCGAATTCCTCAAGCCCCCACTTGAGCGCCGATTCGACTTCGTACTGGACATTGTGGTCTATGGTCAGGTATATGTCCGCGCCCGGCAAAGGCGCTATCGTCTCGATGCGCCTGTCGTATATCTCGTGGCGCCGCGCGTCCTTCATGCCGCGTATCTTGCCGGGGACGCCGGTGAGCTCGCGGTTATAGCGAAGTTCTATCCCCGCAGAACCGACGCTTTCGGCGTTCACCGAGCCGAGGACGTGAGACAGTAGGCGCCCCTGAAGATACTGCCTGACCTGCGTATCCTCGATTTTCACGCCGGCGACGAGACGGGAGTCGCACAGCGTCTTGTGCGCCACCGGATCGGACGACATTGCGAGGAACTGGTAGCGGTTCGCCGTGTTGTACACCATCTTGCGCACCTTCACGCGGTCAAGGCCAAGGGCCTCGGCTATCGTGTCGGAAATCTCCCCGCGAGTGCGCGGCGGCGCGCCCTTCGGCTTTACGACGCAATTCGTGAGCGCAACGGGGTCGAGGCGGTATTCCCACAGCGGTACGGACTTCGCAAGCGGATAGGACTTGCCGAGCGAGCCGTATATGGACCCGCGGCAGCCCGGCAGGTCACGCTCGAACGTATAGTCGATATCGTCGACATCTGGATTGATGTGCGCCCTGACGAGCTTCTGGGACGAGTATCCTGCGAAAAGGAGAAGCAGGACTACAGGAAACCAGAAACGCCAGTTCTCGCCGCGCATCGGATTACCTGCGCGTACGGGTCGCGGTTTTGCGCCTTGCTGGGTTCGCGACCGGCGCCGTGTACTTCGCCGACTCCGCGATCTTGTTGCGCTGGGCGGCCATCGCCACCGAACGCTGGCCTGGATACGGATGCCCCGCCGGGTCCATGCGCACGACCTGCTCGGTCTTCGGATACTTCATCGCGAGCCCGTGCTTGAGCAGCGCCCGCTCGAGATTCGCAGGGGTCAGCATCTTCTCCCAGTTCGCGCTTTCGCGCTTGTGGGAGTCCTCGAGACTCTCCAGCTGGTTCTTCTTTTCACCTATCGTCTTTTCTAGCTGCTTGCAGCTCGACGAGGCAAGCATGTTGAGAATGACCATCGCGAAGCCCGTGATGATCAAGGCGCCGAGCTGCACCGAGCGGCCGGCCATCACAGACATCTTCTTGGGCATCTTGCGATTTCTTCTCATCGTCGAACTACTCCTTTTCTGCGGCCCGGAGCTTCGCGCTCCGCGACCGCGGGTTTAAATCCGATTCCTCCTTCGCCGCGACGACCGCCTTTCCGGTCACCGCCCTCATCCTGGGCTCTTCGCCTTCCCAACGCTCGCCGCCCTGCTGCAGCGAAACCATCCTGCCAACGTGTCTCGCGAAGAACCGCTTCACGATCCGGTCCGTCAGCGACTCGAACGTTATGACCGCAAAGCGCCCTCCGCTCTTCAAGAGCTCGAGCCCACCTTCGAGCGCACGCTCAAGCTCTCCCATCTCGTCATTGACCTCCATCCGAAGCGCCTGGAAGACGCGTGTCGCAGGATGATGTGCGCCCCTTCGCCCTACGACTCTCTCGACGAAGTCCGCGAGGTCGATCGTCGTGCGGAACGGCCTAGGTTTCCGTTCCGCAACGATCGCCCGCGCGATCCGCCGCGCGTTCGGCACCTCTCCAAATTCGCGGAAGATCTCTTCCAACCTCTCCGCGCTCTCGAAATTCACGATGTCGGCGGCACTCAGGCCGCTCGACCTATCCATGCGCATGTCAAGGGGTCCCTCGCGCAGAAAGCTGAACCCGCGTCCGGCTTCATCAAGC
>CADCGZ010000158.1 GCA_902801025.1 uncultured bacterium
CTTCAAGGAAGCGGTTGGCTGCAGGGTCGCCCACTTCAACACCTTCAGGAAGGGTGCGTTCGACGCGGACGCGATGAAGAAGGCGCTTCTCGCCCCCGGCGACAAGAAGATCCTGATCCTCAACTTCCCGAACAACCCGACCGGCTACACGGCGACGCTTGCCGACGCAAAGAGGATCGTCTCTGCCGTAAGGTCCGCCGCCGCCAAGGGCAAGAAGATCGTAGTTCTCTGCGACGACGCGTACTTCGGGCTCGTCTACGAGAAGGGCATCCACGGCGAGTCGCTTTTTGCAGAGTTCTCCGATCTCCACCGCAACGTCCTCGCCGTCAAGCTTGACGGCACGACGAAGGAGGACTACGTGTGGGGGCTTCGCGTCGGGTTCGTCACATTCGCGTTCAAGGGCGCGACGGCCGACCAGCTCAAGGCGTTCGAGGCGAAGGCGGCGGGCAACGTCCGCTCCGGGATATCCAACGTGACGTCGATAGGCCAGCACCTCGCGCTCCGCGCCTACGAGGACCCTCGATACGCCGCGCAGAAGCGCGAGAAGTTCGCCGTCCTCAAGAAGCGCTACCGCCAGATACGCCTGATACTCAAGACGCACCCCGAATACGCGAAGCGCTTCGAGGTGATGCCGTTCAACTCAGGCTATTTCATGTGCGTGAAGCCGATCGGCGTTGACGCCGAGAAGGTGCGCCGGCATCTCGTCGCGAAGTATTCCGTCGGCACCATCGTCCTTTCGGGGCTCATCCGCATAGCGTTTTCGACCGTCCCCGCCGCGAAGCTCGACAAGCTCTTCGCTTCCGTGGCGTCCGCCATCGCCGATTTGTCGTCCAACAACTCCAAGTAAAGGAACCCTGCCCATGAAAAAGCTCATAGCAGCCGCAATTGCCGCAGTATCGCTCTCCGCTTTCGCCGCCTGGGAGCGCATAGGGGCGCTTCAGGTCGCCGACGTCACCGTCCAGGGGGCGGCCATCGCGAAGCTCGGGATCTTCATGGGCAATCCGCTCGCCGCCGCCGGCATGGCCGCCATGGTCGCGGACACGCCTACGCTCAAGTTCTTCGGCCCGGTGCGCGACAAGACCCCTATGGCCTATGTCGTGTTTCTTGACGGCGAGGCGTTCGCGAAGAGTTCGGGAGATGCGCTCGACACTCTCGAGTTCGCCGTCCTCTATCCGATTTCCGTCTCCAAGGAGGAATTCCTCAAGCGGCACAAGGGCTCGTCCGAGACGAATGGCGTTATCGTCGTGAAGGGCAACATGTTCGACGAGGACGATTCCGACGAGACGACATACGTCGTGTTTTCCGAGGACGGCAAGTGGGTCGGCGCGAGCGACAAGATAGACCAGGCGAAGCTCGCACTTGCCGAGATTCCCGCAACGGCGAAGTCGATGAACGGCGACGTCGTGCGCCTCAGGGTCGACGAGAAGGCGTTCAAGGCCATTCAGGCGGCTGCAAAGGCAGACAAGGACGCCGATCCGGACTTGGTGGAGACGCTTGGCTACTCGAAGGCGCTGTCGATCGGGATAAAGGTCTCCGATCTCGGTATCGACATCCGCGGGACGATGCAGTTCGACAAGGACAGCGAAGGCGACAAGTGCGGTCTCAAGCCGCTTGGGCAGAGTCCATTCGCGTTTGCCGGCAAGGACGCCATCTATGCAGACGTCCAGGCGGAAGACGCGGGAAGCTCTGGCCAGCTCTCCGAGGCGAAGTGGGCTGAATTGATCGTCCTTCTGAAGAAGCACGGGCTCGACATCGTGAAGTTTGTCACGCTCACGAGGTCCGAGAAGGGGGACCTCAAGATGGTGCTTGACGCCAAGGCGATATGCAAGGCGGCGGGCGACAAGGGCGCTTTTGAAAAGTTCGACATGGAGAAGTTCCTCGAGGACGCTAAGGGCCTCAAGTCAAAGAACCGTTTCTCCGCCAAGTCGCCGGCCTATGCGCTCTCGATGTCCATAAAGGACTTCACGCCCCAGTGGCCGATTGCCGAGCGCTTTGCCGCCACGCTTCCCGAGGCGGCATCGAAGAAGCCGTACGCCGTTGCCTTCTTCTCTCTGTCGTCCACCCTGAAGGCCGTCGCCGGAGAGTCGTTTGCAGCCATGCCCGAAGAGCAGCGCGCGATGATGAAACCCGTTCTAGACCAGTTGGCGACGGAGACGAAGGGCGGGTGCGCTTCCATGCTGTGGCGTCAGGACGATATCCACCGAATGTTCTTCCGCATTTCCGCTGACGAGTGCAAATGCCTCGGCGGCATCGCCATGTCGGCCATGATGTTCGGCATGGAGGGTGACTCGTGCGACGATGAAGACGACGATGAGGAAGATGACAACTGAGGCATACGCGAAGGTCAACCTGACCCTTGAGGTCTTCGGAGTGCGTGGTGACGGCTACCACGCGCTTCGTTCACTTGTTGTCCCAATCTCGCTATCCGACACGCTTGAGATAGTGCCTTCGGCGGCTCTTTCGTCCGACACGGGATATGCCGACGACCTTGTCCTAAAGGCCGCGCGAGCCCTCGATCCTTCGCGTGGCGCCGAGATTCGCGTCACGAAGCGCATTCCCGCGGGAGGGGGTCTTGGCGGAGGAAGCGCAGATGCCGCGGCGACGCTTGTCGCTCTCAACGACTGCTGGGGGCTCGGGCGCTCGCGCGAGGAGCTTTGCGAAATCGGGGCGCAGGTAGGGAGCGATGTCCCCGCGCTCGTCCTTGGCGGCCCTGTCGTCATGCAGGGTCGCGGCGAAGTAGTTGAGCGCGTCGCCTGTCCGCAGCTTGATCTCGTGCTCGTGAATCCCGGTATCAACACCTCGACGCGCGAGGTCTATGGGCGTTGCACGTCGCGTGATCTCGCCGCGACGTCGGCGACGGAATCGTGTCTTGCGGCGCTTGAGACGGGCGACCTCGGGCGCATTGCCGCTTCTTTCGTGAACGACCTTGCTCTTCCCGCGTGTCGCCTGCATCCGGAGATTTCCGATGCGCTTGCGTCGCTAAGGACGGCGGGCGTGCTTGGAGCCACGGTGAGCGGCAGCGGCTCGTCGGTGTTCGGGCTTGTCGAGTCTGCGGCGAGGGCCGTGGAAATTGCGGAGTCCCTT
>CADCGZ010000159.1 GCA_902801025.1 uncultured bacterium
CACCACTCTCCAACTCTAAACTCCAACTACTGACTCCTGCGTACTGACCCCTGACTACTGACTCCACTCTCCAACTCCAACTCTAAACTCCAACTACTGCGTACTGACTCCTGACCCCTGACTCCTGACCCCTAATACATTCCTTCTCAATCCAGGCCATCAGGAAATCGACGATGCGCGACTGGCGCTCGGGCGGGATGGGCGTTCCCTTCGGAACCTTCCACCACTTCTCCATGCAGCCGCGGCAACAACAGGCACAGGCGTGTTGGGCGAGAAATACGGGGTGGCCTCTCATCGGCGTTTGCCGGCCGTCGTTTGGCGGTGTCGCGAGCGCGAGACGAGTGCGGATGAAGTCCTCGCAATGGCGGCGAATCGTCTCCATGCCCTTCTCGGCGATGTATTGCCGGTCGTCGGCAGAGAGATGAAAGCGCGAGCGGAACTTCGACTTTGCGAGCCGCCTAAATGCATTCTCCCTTCCCGTCTGAGTCTGCATACGCTTTTCAGACGGCGACTCTTCCTGACAGCTCCAGCGCCCGCGCCAGCTGGTCGGGGCAGGAAGTTCCAATAGTCTTGAATGCCGTCATTTGTTCCTCCGTTTTCTTGCTACCTTCCCATCATTCCAACCCTTCGCAAAGGTACGTATGAACATTCTTCTTGTTCGTGCAGATAATTCTACCATCCATGAAGTCGATGCCGTAGTATTCCAGCGATTCTTCGGCGTACCGAAAGAGTGCGTCAGCTCGCCATGCATACCACTCCTCGGCTATTCCAAGATTATTGACCACGTCTTTAAACCTCCTGAATGGATGCTTCTTCGACAACACATCACAGAGCCGTTGCGACTGCCCGTCCGGACGAGACAACGCGAACCGCTCCATAATGGAATAGCTTTCGTGCGAGTCCAACGGCTCAATGGAAACCACTTCGTGTCCATGCAGCCAGTAGTTTACATCTGGGTCGCTATAGGCCGAATCCATCACGGTGGCAACTATCTGGTCGGTCAAGTCAACCACGGGATAACTCTGATCAAAGCAGCCGTCAAATTCGTCTGCCAGGTCCTTTATCAACTGCTCCTTTGATGTTATCTTTTCACCTAACATATGCACATTTCTCCTTTGTCCTTGTACACTCTGCTATGGGATCCACCTCACGTCTTTTCAATCACCTCCCAATGCCCGCCCTTGTCTGGACCGACGCGGCGAAGGCGCTGCGCGTCCTTGAGCCGTTCGATATGCTTCTGAATCGCGCTACGGGAAATGCCTGTCGCGGAAGACATTTCTGCAAAGGTGATTTTCGAATTGCCGCGGATCAACTCCAATAGCCGGTCGACAGTTTTCTTACCACCTTTTCTTACCACCTTTTTCTTACCACCTTGCGACTCGCCCCTCGCCTTCAACGTCCGAAGAATCATGTCGAGCATAAAATCGACAAAAACGCGGACATCGCCCGACTCCTGGGCCGAATGAAGCGCCTGATAGTATCGGCGCTGGTGGCACAATACCATGTTCTCTATCGGCAGGGCATAGAAGAGCGGATTCCACCGGCCGAGTATCACAGTCTGCCAAAGTCGCCCCATCCTCCCGTTGCCGTCGGGAAACGGATGGATCGTCTCGAAGACAAAATGGAATATGCAGCTCTTCACCAGCGGAGCGTCCTTTGAACGCTTCAGCCAGCCGAAGAGGTCCTTCATCAAAAACGGAACCTGGTCCCACGGCGGCGCATGAAGCATCGCCACGCCACGGGCGTTGAAGACCCCGACATTGCATTTGCGCCACTTGCCAGGACTTTCGACCAAGCCCTTCGTCATCAGCGCATGCGCCCGCAAAAGCGCCCGAGGCGACAACGAATCAAACGCTTCGACTTTTGAATACGCGGCATGCGCCCCCCTCACTTCATCAATTTCACGCTTCGAGCCGACGACCCGCTTGCCAGCGATGATGTCCGTCACCTGGTCTTCTGTCAGCGTATTGCCCTCGATTGCCGTCGTGCCGCGAATCGTCCTGACATGGTTGAGCTTCCTGAGCCGCACGCCCGCCGGCCCTTCCATGACGATGCGATAGCGCTCTATCGCGGCGGCAATGTCCATCGCCATCCGTAGCGTCTTTTCGCCCGGCGCAAAACGCACCAACTCGCCAACATCAACCATATTTCACCTCCACCGCTATTCCGCATCCAAAGTCCATAGACATATTATACCATTCCCTATTGAACGGAGCCGTGGCCGCGGGGCATGTTCTCGCCGAGGAGCGCGAGCTTGGGGTCGCTCGCTTCGTAGCCCTGAATCCAGCCGTTCTCAAAGCCGAAATCGGAAGCCGCCTCGACGACGGACTCGTATTCTTCCTTCGTGACAGGACGGTCGAAAGGCGGCGTCTCAAGACCTTTGTAAGCAGGCGTGTACTGCGCCATAACTGAAACGGCGACTTCGTTCGAAACTTCAGTCGCAAGCCACGCGAGATTCTCAATCGCCTCGTCAGCGTGCCCCGGCAACACAAGGATGCGAACTATGAGATTGTGCTTGGTGCTTGCGCTCGGCAAAGCCGAGCTGGTGCTTGGTGCGAGAGCACCCCGCCTATTCCAAGCCCATTTGACCGCCGCGCGCGACGCCTCGACGTAGTTAGGCGCCGCGCTCGCCGCAAGCGCCGTCTCGTTGCGCGAATAGCGAAGGTCGAAAAGCGCCCAGTCGCAAAGGTCGCTGTATTCCTCAAGCGTCTCGACGCGCTCGTAGCCCGACGAGTTCCAGACGAACGGAAGTCGTATCCCCTCGGCAAGCAAAGGCGCGACGGCCTCGCGGATAAAGGGCAAGTACGGCGTAGGCGAAACGAGATTCCAGTTGACGCATTTGTCCTTCACCGCGAGCTCGCGGAAAATCGCGGTAAGCTCTGGAATCGTCTTGTCCTCTCCGCCGCCCTTCCAGCTCCACGGAGAGTTCTGGCAGTAGAGGCACTTCATCGTGCAGCGCGAGAAGAAGACGCAGCCGGAACCACCG
>CADCGZ010000160.1 GCA_902801025.1 uncultured bacterium
TCATGTCGTGGTTCTACAAGCCCATGTTCCTCGCGAAGGCCTACGAGCTCCAGAGCTTCTTCGAGGGAGTCGCGGCCTATCACCGCCTCACCGGCGACGTGCGCGCGCTTGAGGCGACCGAGGCGTTCTGGGGGCATGTCTTCCGCGAGGAGCTCAACCCGATGCGGGGCGCGAGCTACTTCGACCACTTCCTCAACTCGAGGCGCCACGTGAACGGCATGACGGAACTGTGCGACGTCACGCACTGGATTCGCCTTAACCGCGAGCTCTGGAAGCTGACAGGTGAGACGAAGTACCTCGATTGCATCGAAGAGGCGTTCTACAATGCATTCCTCGCGGGCGTCACACCAGATGGCGCGTGGGGTGCGCACATCATCCGCTCGCACGGTTCGCGCCACGTGACGGCTCCAGCGCAGACAGGCATGACGATGCACCAGTGCTGTCCCGACAACATGCTCCGCACGTTCTACGACTGGGCGGACACGGTGGCAGATGTTGCGAAGGACGGCGCGTGGGAGGTGAATCTCTACTCTGACGCCGATATCGTCCTCCCCGGGGCTAAGATGGAGTTGCGCGGCGGCTATCCCGTTTCCGAGACCTTTCGCCTGCGCGTGGTCGCGGAAAAGGACGGCAAGCTGCGTCTGCGCGTGCCGTATTGGGCCGGCGCAATTGGCGTGGACGGGAAGGCGCTGAAGCCCGCCGCGGGGAAGGTAGAACTTGCGGTCTCGGCTGGCGAACAGACGTTCAACCTCGTTCTCAAGATGCCGCCGCGTGCAATCGACTCCGAGGCGCCGGATTTCGAGGACATCGACACGGTGACCGAGCTCGACACACAGAGGCAAGAGGGCTTCACGAAGACTTTCATGTGCTGGTACACGCCGGAGATGAAGGGGCTCGTGCGCAGGACCGCGGCGGCCGAGATCATGCGCGGTCCTCTCGTGCTGGCGAAAGGGCGCCTTGTCGGGACTTCGCGTGACGAGACTTTCGAGTTCAAGACGATTAACAAGCAGCCCGGCTGGAAGCTTTCGCTTGTGCCGCAAAAGAGAACGACGAAGAATATCGGCGTTTGGGGCGCGTGGGATCTGACGCTTGAAAAAGGCGAGGAGAAGAAGACGATACCTGTCGCCGACTTCTGGTCAGTGTCTTGCATGGACGATCCCGAGAACTGGTTCTCAGTCTGGTTCTGACGAAAGGGCGCGGCGATGGGCTACTGCAAATTGCAGACGGGGAAGGGGATATGAGCGATTTTCTGCTGTCGCTTAAGGATGTGTCGCTTGCGTTCGGCGGGCCGAGCGTCTTGGACCACGTGTCGCTTTCTGTTTCAAAGGGGCTCCGTGCCGCGCTCACGGGGCGGAACGGCGAGGGAAAGTCGACTCTGCTTAAGGTGATCGCCGGAAATCTCGAGCCAGATTCCGGCGAGATTGTCCGTGCGCCTGGGCTCAAGATCGTCTATGTCTCGCAAGAAGTTCCGGCAGATCGTCCGAACGATCCCAGCTTCAACGCACTTTCCGGTGGCCGTCGCCGCAAGAGTATACTCGAAGCGGCGCTGTTGTCGCGTCCCGATCTTCTACTTCTCGACGAGCCGACGAACCATCTCGACATGGAGACGATAGACTGGCTCGAGGCGATGTTGCGCCGCTCGCGTGACATGGCCGTTGTCGTCGTCACTCACGACAGGCGCTTCCTGCGGCGGGTCGCGACGAAGATATTCGACCTCGACCGCGGCGAACTCTCCGGCTGGGAATGCGACTATCCGACTTTCCTCAAGCGCAAGGCCGAGCTTTTGGCAGACGAAGCGGTCTACTGGGAGCGTAAGTCAAAGAAGCTCGCGCAAGAGGAAGCGTGGATCAGACGCGGCGTAAAGGCGCGGACTACGCGCAACGAAGGGCGAGTCGCCGCGCTCATGAAGCTGCGCGAGGAATTCGCGGCGCGGCGTGCCGCGGTTGGTTCCGCGACGCTCAAGCTTGATACCGCGGCGCCTGGCGGCATGGGCGTCCTCAAGATAAAGAACGTTTCCTTTTCCTATCCCGGCTCTAAGCGCCCTGTGATTTCCAACTTCACGGCGACTGTGTTGCGCGGCGAGAGGATTGGCATTCTCGGCTCGAACGGCGTTGGCAAGACGACGCTTTTGAACTTGCTCACGGGTCGTCTCAAGCCTACGTCGGGCGAGGTTGTGCGCGGCACGAGTGTGGAGCTTTCGTTCTTCGACCAGCTTCGCAGCGAGATGCGCCCTGAACTAACAGTTGGCGAAAACATCGCCTCCGACCGTGACGAAGTAGTGGTTGGCGGGGTGAGGAAGCACGTCTATTCCTATCTTGCCGATTTCCTCTTCACGCCTGAGCGCGTACGTACGCCGGTCAAGGCGCTTTCCGGCGGCGAGCGTGCGCGGCTGATGCTCGCGAAGCTTTTCCTGAAACCAGCGAATTTGCTTGTGATGGACGAGCCGACGAACGACCTTGATGTGGAGACGCTGGAGCTTTTGGAAGAGCAACTTCTCGCTTATTCAGGCACGCTGCTTTTGGTGAGCCACGACCGCGAGTTCTTGAACAATGTCGTAACTTCGACATTTGCGCTCGAGGGCGATGGAACCGTCAAGCAGTTTCCTGGCGGATATGACGACTACGAGCGGCAAAGGGCGGCGAAGCCGAAGGTGGACGCGCCGCCTGCGCCGCCGGTCAAGCCCAAGCTCGACATCCGCGTCCGCGTCAAGCCGCTCGCCGCCGCGAAGAAAAAAGAATTCACCTGCAATCCCTTCGCTGATCTCTGACTCTTAGAATTTTGGTATAATACGAGCAACATAAAAACCAACTGCGTAAGCGAAAGGAGCACTGGAATGAAGAAACTTCTCATGGCCGTCGCCGTTATGGCGTGTGTCTTTACCGCATCGGCCGAAGACTCGAGGCCTTGGCTGCCCTTGGGCATCTCTCTCGTGACTCCTCCGCTTCAGCTGCCGAGCCCCTCGCACACCGTGTTCGG
>CADCGZ010000161.1 GCA_902801025.1 uncultured bacterium
CGATTACCTTGTCGCCTGGCGAGCAAAAGGCACGAATGACGGAGGCCAGCGCAGGGACAACGCCGATCGCATCTATAACCGTGTCCGACGAAACCTGCCAGCGATGGCGAACATTGAGCCAGCGGACAAGACTTTCGTGCCACGAGCCCGATGGCAGGGCATAGCCGAACACGCCCTCCTCCACGCGACGGCACAGGGCATCGACGATGGCGGGTGCGGCGCGGAAGTCCATGTCCGCAACCCAGAGCGGCAAAACGCCGTCCTCGGCGGGCAAATCCCACTTCTCGCAGTCTGTCCCGCGCCGGGCAATGATCGTGTCAAAATCGTAGTTCATGATTGGAAATTCCATGTCAATGCAATAGGTAACGGTTATTTCAACAGAATGCGTGATGGCATCCGACGAAGAGCTCCTTGCTGTTGAATGTCAGAGGTGTGTCTGTCGAAAAAGGAGACGTCGTGAGCAGTTGTCTAGATCGATCGGCTGGGTGATGGACGGATTCTTGCCGCAGACAGGACAGCTTCCGCCTGGAGGTGGAAGGCGAACTTCGTGAAATCTGGACTTTAGCGCGTCATAGACAAGGAGGCATCCCGCGAGGAGTTCACCAGCGCCGACGATGTACTTGACCGCTTCCATGGCCTGGAGTGTTCCGATAACGCCACAAACGCCTCCGATCACGCCTGCCGTGTCGCACGATGGCGCAGAATGCTCGGACGAATACGGGAAGATGCACCTGAGACATGGCGCATGGTTAGGTACGTAGGTCGTGGTTTGCCCCCGGAATTGCAGGACTCCTGCATGGCTATACGGTTTTCCCTCAAGGACGCAGGCGTCGTTTATGAGATATTTGGCTGCGGCGTTGTCGGTGCCGTCGATGATGAAGTCCCAGGGGCGGATCAACTCACGCACGTTGTCGGCGTGCACGACGGAATGGATCGCCACGACCTCTACGTCTGGGTTGAGGGCGGTTACCCTCTCCACGGCGCTCTGCACCTTTGGTCTGCCGATGTCGCCCGTCGTGTGAAGTATCTGCCGCTGGAGATTGGTGCGGTCCACTACGTCGAAATCCACGATTCCAAGCCGTCCGACGCCCGCGGCGGCGAGATAGAGTGCAGCCGGAGAGCCGAGCCCGCCGGCACCGACGACAAGAACCTTCGCGGCCATCAGTCTCCGCTGTCCGTCGAGGCCGATCTCCTTCAGCAAGATTTGTCGATAGTAACGCTCTGTTTGTTCGTCTGTCATTCTCCCACCGGAAAAAGGCCCTTACTGATGTAGCGGTCGCCACGGTCGGGAAAGAGCGTGACAACGTTGCCGCGCAGTCCGGCGTGGATGGCCTTCAGATTATGCTTCGAATGACTGGACGGCGGCGATGGTGCGCGTGATGAGGTCGTCCAGCGTCCAGCCGAGCTGGTCCGCCCCGCGCCGTATCACGTCGCGCGAGCAGCCGGCGGCGAATTTCTTGTCCTTGAACTTCTTCTTCACGCTCTTCAGGTTCAGGTCCTTCGCGCTTTTCGAGGGATACATCAGCACGACGGCACCGAGAAGCCCCGTCAATTCGTCCACGGCATAGAGGATCTTCTCCATCTCGTGTTCGGGAGCGATGTCGTTTACGATGGCGTAGCCGTGCGAGGCGACGGCCCGGTTGATGGAGTCCTCGACCCCAAGCTCTTTCAGCAGGGTCTGGCTCTTGACGCAGTGCTGCTGCGGCCATTGCTCGAAGTCGATGTCGTGCAACATCCCCACGATGCCCCAGTAGTCTTCATCTTCGGCGTATCCGAGCTCGCGCGCAAAATATCGCATTGTCTTCTCGACCGTCTCGGCATGATGGAGATGGAACGCGTCCTTGTTGTAACGCGTCAAGAGCTCCCACGCGGCGTCGCGCGTGAGATGAGTTGTGCGTCTGGCGTTCGGTTCCGACATGGCAGCCTTCTCTTCCTAAATCCATCCTCCGGCTTCCGGTTCCCCTTCACAGCCGGAAACCGAAGGATGGGATGCCACGCAAAGCGGTTTCGGTTTTACCGGGCCTTGCCGACCTCGGTCGCGGCCGGGACTTCAACAAGCGCACCTGTCTTCACGTCGTAGATGTAGCCGTAGATCGGGATGTACTTCGGCACGAGCGGATTCTCGCGAATCTTGCGCACGTCCTCCACCACGCTTTCGGCGAGGTCGGAGATGGGCTGGAAGTCGATGTGGCGGGAGTCGGCACCGCCGTTCTTCGTCTCGTTGTACCATCCATCTGGACCGAGCGACGCGGTGTCCAGGCTTTCGTCCAGCAACGAATGGATCACGGGGTTCGTGAACGTCAGCATGCCGCAGTCGCTGTGGTGTATCACGAACCATTCCTGCGTGCCAAGCAGCTTGTGGGAAATGATGAGGGACCGGATCGTCTCGTCGTTCACCCGTCCGCCGGCGTTACGTATCACATGCGCATCTCCCTCCGCGAGACCGGCGAACTTGGCCGGGTCAAGCCGCGCGTCCATGCACGTGACGATGGCGAAATGCCGCCCGGGTGGAATCGGCAGTTTTCCTTTCTCCCCAAAATCCTTCTGGTAGGCGGCGTTTGCCGCCAGAACTTCATCTAGTACTTTGCTCATTGTAGTTGCTCCTTTCTTGTGGTGTCAACGGCGAATATTATCCCACAATCTGGAGCCGATAGGGTAATCGGAAATAGTTTCGCATCTGCATAGTCTATTCCTATCGCATAAGTCATCCTACCTCATTGCCGCTCGCAGGCGATTTTCGATTCCTCGTCGGTCGCTTCGAGCTTCATGATGACGGGGCGGAGTCCGTCGTTGCAGCTCACGATGGCGACGCCGGGCTTCACTCATTGGCAGCGGTAGCAGATTTCATTGGCCACGCACAACATTCCCAATTTTGATATAATATCGGCGTCTTTCTTACGGGACAGGAGGCAGAATATGAGAAGAAAGAATCGTGAAGTAACAGACAAAAAAGATATCCTCGACATTC
>CADCGZ010000162.1 GCA_902801025.1 uncultured bacterium
CCCATCGCCGCGAACAGCCACCAAGGAGCCGCGCACACCCCGCCCTTCCGCGGCGCTTTTGCCGCGCATGCGAGCGCCACCCACGCAAGGGCGAACCGCGCGATGTTGATCTCAAGCGCCGAGAAGTCCTCCAGCAGCACCCGCGTCGAGGCGAACGCCACGCCCCAGACCGCAATCGCAACCCCCGCCGCTATCCAACCGATAGTCATATCCTCACATTACGCAAAGTCTCGTCCGCGGCACTTCCGCCGCGTAGATCAAGGACACCACACAACAACAAAAACTATGGTATAATCTTTTCATCCGCCAAGCCAATCACTAGCCATGAACGAATATCTTCTTCTTACGCTTATTGAACGCTTGCTGTCCTTGTATGACGCGCATGCGATCGCACAACAACCATCAGCATTCACCGATGAATTCAAATCACTCATTGGCCAAATGCAGGACGCTGTCTCCCAAGTGGATTAGATTTAGTTCAATCCACTCAATGTAAAACGAATGGGAACATCATTTCCAAAATCGCAAGAACATCATGCCTGTGCTTTGGCGACAGCATTCCAAACACGCGAAACAGCTCCAGTGAAAGAGATGCTTCCTCGCGTCCAATACGCCACTCACCGCACTCTTTGGAATCCAGGGTTCGACCCAACGGCTGACGTGAGAAGGTTAACGACGTGATAGGAAGACACACATACAGCATAGCCTGTGTTCCTACCGCCCGTTGCTTCTCTCGAATCATAATCTCTGCAAATATCTCGTATTGGCCAAACCGATGGACGAAAAGCGGATACGAAACGCTCATTTCGTAGAACGGAATACCGTTTATGACAACCTCTCTAGGATTGGTCCTGCTGATTGAGGATGTCTCTTCGAATGTCTGATCAGCCGACACTCCCCTTATGTCGGAGTAACATTTCGATATGTCTGAATCTTCGATAAGTCGATGACGACGAGCATACAAGATAATTTCGCTCAATTCGTATGCATATTTCGTTTCTCCCTTATAGTTGCGGAATGTCATCTCGCTAAGGCTGGTCTTGTCAACGTTCTCGTCACTCTTTAGAAGGTCATAACCAATCTGCCATTCAACATATACACTCTGTGTTAGTGGGACCTGCCTCGGCGCTATTGGCACACCGTATTCTGCGAAAAAGCTCCGTTTCTTGACACGGATCTTTCCCGTCGGTTTTGTCAGCGGAAGATTGACAAACAGTCTACTCTCAGAGTTTACTACCTTTGCCTCATCTGTCTGCATTTTCGTGTTCCTTTCCTTTTATGCTTTTCTTGATGTAATCCTTTATCCGCGCTTCGACTTCCTCGCCCGGCGACTTTGTCTCACCAAATATCTCAGGATGAAAATGCTTTGACACCATTATCACATCGTTTGATATAGCCGCAAACTCTGAACGGATGAACGGCACGTTGAAGTTCCCGAGGTAATACGGAATGTCAGCATATCGCTTGAAGCAGTCCACATAACAATAGTAGGCAAGTTTCTCTGGGTCTACGTCTATCGCATTCGCAATCCGCTCTTTGATGAATGTCCGGCTACGTCGCAATGCGTTTATGTCTCGCATTGTATAAAACAGTATTTCCGGATTGTACCTGCGCTTCCCTGGATATTTGTCTATTTCGTCTGTCACGTAATCAAAGCCAGAAAGTGAGAACAACGAGCCTTCAACCGTCTTGAACCATGTGTGTTCGACCGAGCGAAACGACAGACCGCTCCCTTCTGCCCTTTTGTACATGGCGACCACAACCGGGAATCCTGTTGTTTTTGACGTACCGGCAAACTCCTGACTGGAAAACACGATGTGCTCAAGAAGTTCATAATTGCGAAAGAACCCTTGCGTCGCCGTGAAGTTTGATTTCTTTATGAGATAAGACAAGGGATGAAGCACTACGACATACTCGGCACGAAGCTTGTCATATGCAAGCAATGACGACATGCCAAGATCTCGCGTTTTTATGTCCACATCAATCGGCAGCGAGTTTGTTTTTATATCCTGATTGATCTGCGAGGTGACGTCATTATAAGGCGGGTTGCCAACGATCACAAGACGCTCGTCGTCCCGAATCCCATACTTCGCACGCGAGACCTCATGAAGCGCATTTTCTTCGTTCCATTGAACATCGTGAAATATCGATCGCGCCTTTTCGACCGCGTCGTGGTCAATGTCATTGCCGATGTAGCGGCATTCGTGAAGACCCTCGACAGCGGAGAGCTCAAAAAACGCCCCATATCCGCACGAAAGGTCTGCAATTGTCCATCCCTTGCCGATTCCATGCGCCAGCAACCATTCAGAGACAATCCGCACATACTTTGCGGGCGTGTAGAAACTCCCAAGGTTAACCCGACCAACGACACCAAGATGACGGGATATATTAGCGTTCCCAGCTTCGCTTCCCATTCCTGCCTCAATGGACGAAGACGCAACAACCGACACCATCACGCCTATTGCTATAGACATAACAGAGGCACCATTCATGCTGTCGAAAAACGTCTCCCAGTTTCTGCGCAATCAGCCGCGGAGACCGCCTCGCATGCATAAAAAGAGCGCATTATCTCTTCCATGCACTCTCGCGAAGCCCGACCAAAGGCTTATCTGTGAATGCACGAAAAAGACAATGCGCCCAGATGGGCGCATCATCACTTACATGCCGTTCACAGATTGAAATGTTTGGTCGTATTTCGCGAGAACGACGTGTAGCGTTGATGCTACATTGATTAAGCGCCCGGCGGGATTGATGCGGTCGCCTCGGAGAGGCGCCCCTACCGTTCCGTTTTCCGGACTATGACCCCGCGCCGCGCGCGGTCGGCACGGAGTGCCGCCCCTACCATTGGGGGAAGTGCCGTTCGCCTCACGGGATGTGGGTATTATAGCGAAAACGCCGCGCGGAAATCAAGCGCGGCGAGATTACAGTGCGGGCGAAACCACGACACATTTGCCGCGAAAGAGCGGC
>CADCGZ010000163.1 GCA_902801025.1 uncultured bacterium
TGGATGGGCTTGATCTCGCTTTCAGTCTTGACCTGGATGCATCCTCCTGCGATGCAAAGCGCCGCGGTCGCGGCAAGGGCGAATTCGGCTTTCATCTTGTCTTTCTCCTTAGTTTCATTCCGGTGTTAATAAGCTGATCGATGTCTCCGCGGAAGGTGACGTCGAGGTTTACGGGGACTGTCGTGTTCCCGCGCGTCGCCGACCCTTCGATCTTGAACCCGAGCGACGAGTCCTCGCCGTCCTTCCCGCGCTTGAGCTCGACCTTTAGGACGCTGTATTCAAGGTCTGCAAGGACCTTGGATAGATTGGCGCGCTCGGGTTCTGGCACGCCTGCGAGCGCGAGATTTTCGAGAATCGGCTGGGCGTCTACGATGCGCATGTTGCCGGTCTCGCCAGGGGTCGAAAAGAGGTGTGCGTCTTTGAAGCGGATTGTCTTGCCGTCCTTCAGGAAGAACGGCAGCTTGCCGTGGAGCCGCCCCGACGCGTTGCCATGGAAGGCCGATATGCATGAAAGCACCTCGCCCGCGTCAACTCCGTCTATGAAGATCGTGGCGCCGAGGTTCAGGCTCTTCGGGTCGAGGAAAAGAGAGTAGAGCTTTAGTGCCCCGCCGCAGCAGTCGGCTCCCGCTTCGGTGACGAGGTACGACTTCTCCGTGGCGCGGACGCTTGCGAAGACGTTTGAGAGCGTGAAGCCGGCGAACTCAACTGAGTTCGCGCGCGGGAAGAGGGGCGCGATGTCACGGTGGTCGGCAATGCCGTCCGCGCCAAAGCGCACTTTCAGCCCGTCGATGCTCGTCGGCTTTCCGCCGACTTCGAGATCCGCATCGAAGTCGGCAAGTGTGCCGCGCACCGTCCAGGCGGGAACGGGTCGCTTGGGCGTGCAGTCGCCGCCTGCGTCGAGCCTGAACTTCCCCGAGAAGACGAGGTTGGAGATCGCTGGCGGCATTGCCTTCGAGAGAATCGACGAAAGAATCGCATCGCCCTGGGTGACGTGAGTCTCTGGAATGTTTGCGGTGAAATGCCAGTTGCGGGCGGCGCGAGCGCCAAAGTCGACGTAGGCCTTCCAGTCGGTCTCGTCGAGCATCAGAGCGAGGTTCCCGTCTGCGCGGATGAAGCCGAATCGAACATGTGCCGAGGCGCTGTAGGGCCAGTCGAGCAGCTTGCCTTTGGCTTGGATGCGGAAACCATCCGTCCTGTCTCGCTTGATTTTAATGTTTGCCGTTGCCTTCTTGCAGGTGACGAATTCCGTCGCCTTGCCCTTGAGGTATGGGGAGAGGTCGAATTCAAGCGTAGGAATCGGGATGTGCGTCAGAAGGAAGGGGATCGAGAGGACAAAAACCACAATCGCGACGGTGCCGACAATGGCAGTCCAAAGCAGCCAGCGCCACAGTCTTCTCGGTTTCTTCGCCGTCGCATCCATAGTTAAAGCGTCATGGGCCAGTTTCAGATTCCAAGTTCGCCCTGCCGCGCGGCGGGGTCGAGCCCAAGCGTGCGCCACGCGAGCGGCGTTGCGACGCGGCCCTTGGGCGTTCTCTCGAGATACCCCTCCATGATGAGGAACGGCTCATACGCCTCCTCGATCGTGTCCGGCTCCTCGCTGACCGAGACGGCGACGGTCGAAAGCCCGACCGGACCGCCACCGAACTTGATGCACACCGTTTCGAGGATGCGCCTGTCCATCTCGTCGAGGCCGTGGGGGTCGATTTCGAGAAGCGAAAGGGATTCCTTTGCGACGTCGCCCGTTATGAAATTGCCGGCCCGGACCTGGGCGTAGTCGCGCACGCGCCTAAGGAGGTTGTTCGCGATGCGCGGGGTGCCACGCGCGCGCCGCGCGATTTCGAGAGCGCCGTCCGCATCGATGTCTACACCGATTTTCGCCGCGCTCCTCGTAACGATTTCCGCGAGGTGGCTGGGGTCGTAGTAATCAAGCCGGTTGACGAACCCGAAGCGTGCGCGAAGGGGAGCTGCGATGAGCCCGATACGCGTCGTCGCGCCGACTAACGTGAAGCGCGGGAGCTCAAGCCGCACCGACCGGGCGTTCGGCCCCTGGTCGATCATGATGTCTATCGCGTAGTCCTCCATCGCGGAGTACAGGTACTCTTCGACGGTCTTCGCCATGCGGTGGATTTCGTCAATGAAGACTATGTCGCCCGGTTCGAGAGAGGTGAGAAGCCCCGCGAGGTCGCCCGGTTTCGTGATGACGGGACCCGAGGTCGTCTTGACGTTGACGCCCATCGCCTCGCCGAGAATATAGGAAAGCGTCGTCTTTCCGAGGCCGGGCGGTCCCGAGAAAAGGACGTGGTCGAGCGGCTCGCCGCGCTCCTTCGCGGCCTTGACCGCGAGCAGCATGCGGTCGCGCACCTTGTCCTGCCCGACAAACCCTTCGAAGTCCGTCGGACGCAGCTTGTTGTCGAATGCTGTCGACCGATTCAGCTCTTCGCTCTTTCGCTCTGTTTGCATTAGCCAATATTGTACCAAATATCCTATCGCTTGTGCTGAATGTCGTGTGTATCCGCTTACGCGCACCCTGCCCCCTAACTCCAACTCTGAACTCCAACTCCAGACTACTGACTCCTTCGCACTGACCCCTAACCCCTGACTCCTGACTCCTGACCCCTAATTACTGACCCCCATTCCCGGCTTATTGGCATTGCATGAAACCAAACGGTATGATACAATATGGTGCCATGAAAAAACAACTTGGAGACGGCAACCCTTTCCGGTACGGATGCGTGGTCGAGGACAGCTTCTACTGTCCGAGACCGTCGCTAGAGAAGCAGCTCGCCGGGTTCATCCGCTCCGGACAGAACGTCGTCGTCCACGGCGAGCGGCGCATGGGCAAGACGTCGCTGATCAACGCGGTCGTCCGCGCTCTACGTGGATCTGCTGCACGTCCAGACCGTCGGCGACGTCTGCCGCCGGATCGTTTCGGCCGTGCGCAACATGGAGCGAAAGGCGTCCCTTTTCGAGAAGGCCCTGAAGCTTCTGCCGAGGCTGCGCCCCGTGATGAAGGTCGACCCTTCCACGGGGGAATTCGGATTTGGACTCGACGCGCGCGCGGCGGAGAACCCGTACGCCGTGGAAGACGTGCTCGACATGCTGGCAAAAGTCGCGGCCGGCGGGCGCACGGTCGTCGTGTTCGACGAATTCCAGGATGTCTGCGGCCTTTCCGACGCGCAGACCGTACTGGCCCTCATGCGTGGCCGGATCCAGTTCCAGGGCGACATCCCGTATGTGTTCACCGGCAGCGTCAGAAACAAAATGGTCGATCTGTTCGACAACCCTGACAGCGCCTTCTACAAGTCGGCGCTCACGCTCTGCGTGGGGGAGATCGACAGGGATTCGTTTGTGAAGTTCCTTCGGTCCCGTTTCGAAAGCGGGCATCGCCGAGTCTCCGACGAGACGCTCACGGCGATCATGAACACCGTCGCGGATGTCCCTGGAGACGTGCAGCAGCTGTGCGAGGCGGCCTGGGGCGTGACGGCGGGCAGCGTGGGGACTGAGGACATCGAGGCCGCGCTGCAGGTCGTGTTCATGCGCGAGGGGGACAAGTTCGAGAGCTTCTGCGAACGCCTTTCGCCCGTGCAGTTCAAGCTGCTGGTGGGCATCGCGCGGCAGGGCGGGCGCGAGATCCAGTCGCGCGCGTTTCTCGACGAGGTCGGAATCGGCAATGCGGCGTCCGCTCGAAAGGCTGCAATCCGGCTGTGCGAACTCAGGTACGTCTATTTGTTCCGTGGTGAATACCGGTTCACCAGCATGTTCTTCCGGGCCTGGCTTCTGCGCCAGGACTGGTGAAGGGAATAGGTAATATGACTACGAGAGAAGTTCAGATGTCGGAGACATTCCCATGAAACATTCCATCCCCGTCCTTCCGTTCCTCCGCCGTAGCGCGGTCGCGCGGCTTGTCCCCGCGCTGGCGCTCTGGTGAACGGCGACGACATCGCCTATGCGAGCGGCGAGGGATGGACCTTCGACGGTGCGACCGTCTCGCTCGTTGGCGCGGGGCCGTTCGTCCTCTCCACGGACGGCGCGAACTTCACCTCGAACGTTGCCGTCGTCGCGCAGTCCGACTGCGCCGTCACGTTCTCGAATCTCGAAGTCTTCGCCGGTAACCACGCCGGGCTTTCGCCGTTCACTGTCTCGCCCGGCGTCTCCGTCGCTCTCAGGCTCGATGGCAACACCGTGCTGAAGGCGGGCGCAGGCGCCGCCGCGATCACGGTCGTCTCCAACGCGACCGGCGTCGCCTCGCTCACGATCGACGCGGACGCTACGGACACATTACACACGCTGGGCGCGACCGGCGGCAATCAGGGCGCGGGCATCGGTGGCGGCGACGGCAAGACTTGCGGCTCGGTGACGATCAACGGCGGCGTGGTGAGTGCGACGGGCGGCGCGAACGCCGCGGGCATCGGCGGCGGACGCAACGGCGCGGGCGGAACGGTGACGATCTCCGGTGGCCGGCTGGATGTGAAGTCTGCCGGCGCCTACGCCTTTGTCGGCGGCAAGCTCATATCGACGAACGGCGGCGCGGCCATCGGCGGCGGATACAACGGCGCGGGCGGCATAACCGCCATCTCCGGCGGAACCGTGTCGCTCACCGGCGCCGCCGACGGCGCGGCCGTCGGTCCCGGCAAGGACGGCGCGGGCGGTACGACCGTAATCACGGGCGGCTCGATCTTGGCGTTGGTCGGAGCGGTGGAGCCAACGCCCTCGAACGGCGTCGCCCGCGTGTGGCCGGTCGCCGTCTCCAACCTCACGACCGGTGCGGCGATCGAGCTGCCGTGGCTGCCCGCGACCTACGGCACGAACGACCTCGTCGCCACAATGGGCGGCGAAGTATGCGTGTGGCTGCCGACGGGCGACTATGCCTACGGCGAACCGGAGAGCGACGGCACGGGCGGCTGGCGGCGGCACGCCGTCCTCGTGGACGCGGAAGGCAACGTGACGCTGGACGGCTGGGTGACGGTTTCGCCGCTCTCCTCGCTTACGATCACGGGCTTCGCGCTCGCCCCCGAC
>CADCGZ010000164.1 GCA_902801025.1 uncultured bacterium
GGCAAAGACCGCAAACGCCATGACGACCCACAGCGTTACCCAGACGTATTCCGCGATGACATACATGTAGCCCTCGACGTCGGTGCGCCGCAGGAGCAGACCCGCGCCAAGGCAGAGCGCCACGCCCGAGGAGAGCGCCATTGCCACGAGAAGAAGCGGCACACCCGCCGCGTTGATCATCCGGCGTATGCTCAGCTTTCTACTTGAAGACATAGCCAACGTCCCTTACTGTGTGAATCACCTCTTCCGCCCCGCTCGCGGCAAGCTTCTTGCGGAGGCGGCTGACATTCGCGGAAACTACGCTGCCGACGGAGTCGATGGGCCCCCATACGTGATCGGCGATGGAGTCGTACGACAGGCACCTGCCCTTGTTGCGCATCAGCAGCACAAGGAGCTTCATCTCGCGCGGAGAGAGGTCTATCGGCTGTCCGTAGCGCCTCACCGTATGGGTGTCGATGTTGACGACAAGCCCCTTCGACGACAGCACCTCGGGTTTGGAATCGGGCACAAGCCGCCGCGCGATCGCCTGCAGACGCAGCGAAAGCTCGTCGATGGATATCGGCTTGACGAGATAGTCGTCGGCGCCCATCTTGAGCCCTGCGATGCGCTCCGCCTCGCTCGCATGCGAACTGAGGACGGCAAGATAAGTCCTGGAACCGCGATTCCTCGCCGTCCGTATCACGTCAAGGCCGCCAAGTCCGGGCATTTCGATGTCCACAAGCGCAATGTCGTAGTCGCCTTTCAGCAACAGCGACAGGCCTTCCCTCCCGTTGCGGGCGAAGTCGCATTCAAACCCGCACATCCCAACGGCTGAGGCGGCGTGCTCGGCCGCCAGCTTGTTGTCCTCTATCACAAGAATCTTCATTTCCCTGGCTCCTCTTTTTCCCTTGGCTTTAGCTCTATGAGCTTTCCTGTCGCAAACTCCAGCTCATAGCGCTTGCCCTTAAGCGTCTCTAAATACAGCCGGTCCTTGCCTTCATCCCAGCGTGCCACGTCATCCAACAAGACGCGGCCATCAAAACGATGCGACCAAAAGTCGTAATTCGCCCATTCGTCGGCGAGCATGTAGTGTTCTGGGCCCTTGTCGCCACCCTCACGAGATATTCTATAGTGGCCGCCGGCGAAAGTCCACACCATCCGACGCAGGTGAGGGATTTTCTTTCTCTCGTAGGTCTTCTTCCCCAAACGCTCCGCCTCTTTCTTCCGCTCAATATTCTCACGCGCGATCTCTGTATGCCCAATGTCGGCAAGGAGAATAAGGACGAGGATCATAACGTAAAGCACGAAGCCGATTGGCAGTGCGCAAATCGAAGCAGCAAGCATCCGTCTGCCTGCCGGGCGCGCGAATCTAAAGAACAGCAAAACAACAGGCAGGACAAGCATCTCCACCGCAAAGCCAGGGGCAATAAAAACAGCAAGCCAACCGCCCGTGTTGCTAAGTGCCACGATCAGCTCGTCGGGGAATTCCGGCAGAAAACGATAAGGCGAATCACTGACATTCGCAAGAAGCAGAATCCCTGATACAAGCGCCAGCAGCAACGGCGCAAGGAACGCCGCCGCAGGAAGCCACGGATGTCGTATCAGCAATTCAACAAAGGACGATGCCAAGCGCTTGATCTTCATCGTTTCCACCTCCCGCTCTCCTTGAAATGGACCTCCCACTTAAAAGGCTTTATGAAACCCAGATACTGGGAAAGACATGCAACGTCAACTCCAGCGACAACACCTAACGACTTGGCCATGTCATTTGCGCTAATGTGCGAAAGCCCCCACCACTCAAAATCGTATGTATCCGACACAGTAACGTTGAGGGCGACGCGATCTGCACCGGAAATTGGCCTGCAGACATAGCCGTCATACGATATTTCCGCACTATGCGCGGCGGCGAAAAGATCTCCTGTCAAGAACTCTATTGGCGTCGATTCGTTGACTCTGCTCATCCCGGCGGGCAGCGATTTTATCAGGCGACGCAAATCTTTCTTGTATTCGGCGGATTCACGAATTTCCGCGATGACGGCATTTCCAATTTTGCCGCCCTCCCTGAATATCACCGGATATGTATGATCAATCCCCAACACTGACTCTTCAAGAAGCGTTGCCGCAAAATTCCACTCCATTTTCCCCCTGAAGTACAGTACGGAAAACGCAAACCAGCACGTCCTTGGATCTGGCAGCATGTTGAGGGGATACATTGAGAGCCCCAGATAGTCGCAGTTGTCGAGCGGATCGTTTTCGCAGAACGCATACAAGTTGACGCCGCCTTCCTCCCCAATCGGATCGCGCGTCATCCAGCGGCCGAGCACAGGTGAATAGCACCTGCATTCGTAGAGCAGAAGCCCCGTCGTCTCGTCCTGGTATTTCGTCGAGAACCCGAAGCGGAAGTCGCCCGCCTGTTCGCCGGAGGACGAGATGACATTGCCAAAGCAATCGTAGGCGTAGCGGGCAACGAGCGAGCCCGACGAATCGACATACGCCGTTATGTTTCCATTCGCGTCGTAGAGCGGCACATACGCCGCGCCATCGCGGACAAGACACACGAGCCCGCCTACGCCGCCCGCCCCATCGAGGGACGAAGAGACATCGCGCCCCCAGAAGTATTCGTCGACGCCGACATTCTCGCCGCCAGCCATCCGCAACTCGCGCACGAGGTTCCATCCGTCGTAGAAGAAGAAAGACGTCAATTCGCCAGATGTCCTGACTACGCGGCGACCAAACGCATCGTATGCGAAGGCGGCGAGCTGCCCATTTGTAGTCGAGACAGAGTCAAGACGAAGCGCGGAGTCGTAGCCGAAGGAGAGTCCGTTAAACTCGGCAATGCAACCGTCGGAGTCCG
>CADCGZ010000165.1 GCA_902801025.1 uncultured bacterium
TGGCGATCGCGGCGGGGCTGATAATAATCCCCGCTTGCTTCGCGTTCGGCATAGAGCCAGGGCAGGGCCCCGGGCTCGTCTTCGTGACGCTCCCGAATGTCTTCAACTCGATGCCGCTCGGGCGGCTCTGGGGGTCGTTTTTCTTCCTCTTCATGAGTTTTGCCGCGCTCACGACGGTACTCGCCGTCTTCGAGAACGTCGTTGCCTGCGTCATGGACTACACTGGGTTCGGCCGCCGCCGCGCCTGTCGCGCCTGCGGCGTCGCGCTCGTAATTCTCTCGCTTCCGTGTGTCCTCGGGTTCAACGTCTGGTCGGCTTTTACGCCGTTTGGCGAGGGATCGTGCGTTCTCGATCTCGAGGACTTCATTGTCAGCGACATCTTGCTCCCCTTGGGCGCTCTCGCGTTCGCGTTCTTCTGCTGCCATCGCTACGGCTGGGGCTGGGAGAAATTCCTCGCAGAGGCCAATGCCGGCGAGGGCAGGCGCTTCCCCTCGTGGCTTCGGCTCTACTGCGCCTACGTTGTGCCGCTTGTCGTCTTCGCCATCTTCGTCCTCGGGCTCCTTCGCCGCTTCCATGTGTCACTCTGATTCTGCGCGACAAATTGCAGATGACGCATGGGCGGGGAAAATGGTAAAATATCAACCAAAGCGTTAGAGACAAATGACAGCGATAATAGACTACAAGGCCGGGAACCTTACCTTACGAGCGTGAAGCTTGCCTTTGCCGCGCTTGGCGTGGAGACGGTAGTGACGAGCGACCCGAAGGTAATTGCGTCGGCAGACCGCGTCGTGTTCCCTGGCGTGGGCGCGGCGAAAAGCGCGATGGAGAACCTTCGTTCGCTCGGGCTCGTCGAGCCGGTGAAGGAAGCGGCGGCGACAAAGCCGTTCCTCGGCATCTGCCTCGGCATGCAGATCCTTTTCGACCACAGCGAGGAAGACGGCGGCGTTGACTGCCTCGGGATCATTTCGGGCCGCGTCCGCCGCTTTCCGTCGGTTCCCGGGTTCAAGGTCCCCGAGATCGGCTGGAACGGAGTGGAAGGGCTCGACGGGAAAGAGTTCTACTTCGTCCATTCCTACTATGCGGAAGTCGTTCCCGAGACTGTGGGCGTCACTGAATACGCCGGGGTGAAGTTTACGTCGATGGTCAAGAAGGGGCGGCTCTGGGCCTGCCAGTTCCACCCCGAGAAGTCTGGCAGAATCGGCCTCGAACTCATAAAGGAGTGGCTGTCATGCTGACGAAGCGCGTTATCCCTTGCCTCGATGTCCGCAACGGGCGCGTAACGAAAGGCGTCAAGTTCAAGAACAACGTCGATCTCGGCGATCCAGTCGAGATGGCGGTTAGGTATTCCGACGGTGGCGCGGACGAGCTTGTCTTCTACGACATCACGGCGAGCGCAGAGCGCCGTCCGATCGACATCGGCATGGTCGAGGCGGTCGCAAAGGCGATAAGGATTCCATTTGCTGTCGGCGGCGGCATAAGCTCTGTCGAGGACATGGAACGAGTTATCCTCGCGGGCGCTGAGAAGATCTCCGTCAACTCCCTTGCCGTTCGCAACCCCGACATCATCGCAGATGGCGCAAAGGCGTTTGGCGCACAGTGCATCGTCCTCGGCATGGACCCTGTTAAGAGCGACAAGACCGCGAGCGGCTACGAGATCACGACACGGGGCTTCCGCGAGTTTACTGGTATGGATGCGGTTGAGTGGGCGAAGAGGGCGGTAGAGCTCGGAGCGGGAGAGATTGTCGTCAATTCCGTAGACGCCGACGGAACGCGCGAGGGCTTCGAGCTCAACATCACGCGGCTTATCGCCGAGGCGGTAGATGTTCCCGTCGTTGCCTCGGGCGGCGCGGGGAAGCCCGAGCATCTCGTCTCGGTCTTTGAGAAGGCGAAGGCGGATGCGGCAATAGTCGCCGGAATGACCCACTCCGGCGACTACACGATTTCAGACATAAAGTCGGCCATGCACGCGGCGGGCATCCCAACGCGCATGAGCTGGTGACTAATGATGGCTGTCGGCGCTGGGCTGGCGGCCGTGGCAGATGGTGTAGGCGCGGGTCATAAAGTGAGGATAAAAAAGATGGACAAACCTTCGGTGGAGAAAAGGTATGCTGTGGCCAGGATACGCCAGGTTGGGGCGATGCTGTTCGTCTACGCCATATTCTACGTGTGCCGACTTGCCTTCTCGGCGTCGAAGAAGGGGATGATAGAGCAGGGCGCCTACACGCCGACGGAGATCGGCTACGTTGGCTCGGCGATGCTTTTCGCGTACGCGATCGGCAAGATCGTCAATGGCTTCATCGCCGACCACGTGAACGTCAAGAAATACATAATGCTCGGTCTCTTCGTGTCCGCGCTCGTCAACCTCCTTGTCGGCTTCCACCTCCCGGCACTGATGCTTGCGGTCATCTGGTTCGTCAACGGCTTCGCCCAGGCGTCCGGTGCGCCGTGCTGCGTCGTGGCGCTTTCGCGTTGGTGGCCGAAGGAGAAGCGCGGTACCTACTATGGCATCTGGAGCTGCTCGAACAACCTGGGCGAAGTCCTCGCCTACATCGTCTCGGCCGGAATCGTAGTCTGGGTCGGCAGGCATTTCGGCCCGGATTGGGCATGGAAGAGCTGCTTCTGGGGCGCGGCGTCGTTCGGCCTCGTCGGCATCGCGGCGGCGTTCTTCTTCTTCGGCAACGCGCCTGAGGACGAAGGCCTGCCGCCCGTGCCTGTGGACGCGGTCGAGGCCAAGGTAGACACGGCGGGCGGGCAGCGAATCGCACTCTCGACACTCGCGGTGTGGCTCATCGCGCTTGCCGGCGGGTTCTTCGCCGCGAGCCGCTACGCGATCATCGACTGGGGAATGTTCTTCCTCCAGGTGAAGAAGGGATATACCGAGGCGGGTGCGGCCACGATAGTCTCCGTCAACTCCGTCGTCGGCGCCGTGTCGTCTGCGCTGTCCGGCATAATCTCCGACCGCTTCTTCAAGTCGAGCCGCAAGGAACTCGCGCTTTCGGCGGGCGTCCTGAACATCGTCGCGCTCTCGCTCTTCATGCTGGTGCCGGGCCATCATGTGTGGGTCGACGTCTTGGCGATGGTGTTCTTCGGCTTTGCAGTCGGCATCCTGCTTACGTTCCTGGGCGGGCTCATGGCGATCGACTACGTGCCGAAATGCGCTGCAGGCGCGGCCTTGGGCATCGCTGGCATGGGCAACTACATCGGAGCCGGCATACAGTCCGTCATTTCCGGCTACCTCATCAACCGCGCCGAGGACGGCACGGCGTCGCTCGCTGGCGTCACCTTCGGCAACGGCTACACTTTGGACTATCTTGCGATTTTCTGGATCGGAATGGCCACGCTTTCGGTGCTGTGCGTCATTGCGGCGGGAAAGG
>CADCGZ010000166.1 GCA_902801025.1 uncultured bacterium
TTGACACCTGCTGGGGACTCTCCGCCGTACGCATCTACCGAATTGAACTTGACAGCATCACCGGGAAGCGCAATTTGCCAGGTGGAGAGTAATAGAGTCCGCTCGCCTGCGCGCGCCGCCATGCGACGGTGTCAGGCGAGTTCTTTGTAGTACGGGCAGATGTTGGCGAAGGAGCCGTCCTTCATGCGGAAGCCGTGCGGAATGGTTCCGAGCTGGGTGAAGCCAAGTCGCTCGTAAAGATGCCGCGCGTGGATGTTGCCTTCAACCACGGCGTTGAACTGGAGGACGCCGAACCCGTGCGTCTTCGCCTGTGCAAGGCAGTCAAGGACGAGTTTCTCACCGATGTGCCGCCCACGGCATTTCGAGCTGACGGCATAGCTTGCGTTGCAGATGTGTCCACAGCGTCCGACATTGTTCGGATGGAGGATGTAGAGCCCCACGACCTTCCCGCCTTCGTCCACTGCGACGCCCGTGTAAGTCTGCGCCGCGAAGAATTCCTTGCCGGTGTCGTGCGTCAACGGTTCCTCCTGCGGGAATGCGTCGCCCGCCTCCACGATCTCGTTCCAGACGGCAATCATGCCGTCAATGTCATTCTCTTCGTATTTTCGGATTGTCATTTGCCCTTGGTTACCTTTCAATTGGATGGTAGTCAATCTTCGATTCCTCGTCGGTCGCTTCGAGCTTCATGATGACGGGGCGGAGTCCGTCGTTGCAGCTCACGATGGCGACGCCGGGCTTCTTGATCCAGTCGCCGTAGTAGAAGAGCGACTTGCCCGCGCCGTGCGCCAGCGCAAACACATACTGGTAGATCGCCTTCCACGCCTCGTCGCAGAAACCCTGCGGCTTCGCGTAGTCGGCGTAGAACACGTCGCCGGCCTTCATCATCGGACAGGCGGTCAGCCCGTCGATTCCGTATTCTGTCGCCAACTCCTTGTCGATCGTCGTCTTGAGGATGGTGATTTTGACTTTTGTCATAGGCTTCTCCAAATAGATCATCGTAAAAGGGTCTCGCCCAATGTCAGCCGAGGGCGGCAGACAGTATTTCGGGTTCAAGCAGAAAAGGGATGAGGCCGACGTGCATAATCCCGTCGTCGTCCTGCATGGGACGCATATATCCGCTGCGGACGACGATCTTTCCGAAAAAGTCCCCTGTCTTCTTCAGCGGCAGCGTTTCTCTTTCCGCCTGCTTCTTGCCGTCCATGCTGAACGCACTTTGTATGTAGAGTTTCCGGGAGCCCGAATTCACGATAAAGTCGATCTCATGGTTCCTGGTTATGCGCTCGCCGCCTTTTCTGGTCGTGATCTGCACCACGCCGACGTCGACCGCATACCCTCTCCTGACAAGTTCGTTCCATATTGCATTCTCCATCAGATGCGGAAACTCTATCTCACGGAAGTTGAGGCGTGCGTTCCGCAGCCCAAGGTCCTCGCAGTAGAACTTGCACGGGAACTCAAGGTGCTTCTTACCCCGCACATCCCATCTTGACGCCTTCGAGAAGAGAAAGGCGTCTTCCATGTATTTGAGATATTTGCCGAAAGTTCGGTTCGTCGTCCTGAGGTGGGACTGCGAATCAAGCGTGTTGACAAGCTTGTTGGGGTTTGTCAGACTGCCCGTCGCGCTCGCGAGCACGTCGAGCGTTGCGGTCAGAATCGCGTCGTCTTTCAGGCTGTGCCGCTCGACGATGTCTTTGATGTAGATGCTCGAGAAAAGGTCTTTGAGGATTTTCTCTTTGCCGGAGGCACCAGGTTCAAGCGCGACAAGCGGCATTCCTCCCCATACGAGGTATTCTTCCAGCGCCTCCTGCTTGTCTTTCCCGGAGACGCCGAGGTACTCCGCGAACGAAAGCGGATGGACTCGGATTTCATCGCCGCGCCCCCTGAATTCGGTCGCGACGTCACTTGAGAGCATCTTTGAATTCGACCCTGTGACATAGACGTCGACGTCCTCCATCTTCCGGAATTCGTTGAGAACATCGTAAAAGGTGACGTAGCACGATTCCCGGTCCTCTTTGGCGACGGATTTCAGATCCACGCCCGGAGCGAGAACCTTGCGGGAAAACTGTATCTCGTCTATGAGCACGTACTTCATGCCCCTGCGCCCCTTGATGGCGTCGCTGATGTGCCTGCTGAGGAGCAGCGGATCGCGCAGATGCTGGAATTTTCGCTCGTCCAGTGCGATCTCGACAATGTTGCCGGGCTTTACTCCGTTCTGAAGTAGGTGCCTCTTGAAGAGATTGAACAGAAGATAGCTCTTCCCGCACCGCCGGATGCCGGTTATGACCTTGACCAGCTCGCCGCCCATTCGGGATACGAGCTTTGACAAATAGAAGTTTCTTTCGATTTCCATGTGTGCAATCCATGTTGACTTGTCAAGTCAATTTTTACACCGATATTTTACCAAAAGTCGGCGGCAAATACAAGGGGCCCATCTGGTCAGGTGTAAAAAGTAGATTGCCTTGTCAGTCTAAATGTGACACGGGTGGCCAGCGTTATCTAATCAGTGGCAACGGCCGTTGGCGCGACGCGGACAGTTGCCGCCCTTCGCGCCGCCCGTGCCAAGGCAGCGGTAGCAGATTTCGTTTTCGAGCGGCGCGCCCGCAAAGTAGGCGTCGAGATTGGCGAGCGTCGTCTCGGCGATGTTGGCAAGCGCCTCGTGCGTGAGGAACGCCTGATGCGAGGTGACGATCACGTTGGGGAGCGACACGAGAAGCGACAGCGTCTTGTTCTGCCGCGTAACGTCCGAACGATCCTCGTAGAACCATTCGCTCACGACCGTGAGCCCCGCTTCGTACGCCGCCTTGAAATCGACGTTGTTGTAGCCCGCGCACCGCATGGCGAGAACCTTGATGCCACGCTTCACAAGCCCTTCGACCACGGCACGGTCTATTTCGGCATTCACGAACGCGCATGCCGCGTCGCATCCGTCGGCGAGGGGCAGAGCCGCCGCCGTCAGCCGCGTCTCGAAATACTTGATCTCGTACCGCCCGTTGTTCAGCTTGTCGAACGACTCCTTGTCATACGGCTTCGTGTCGAAAAACGCTATCTTCTTCATTCCCATAGAACTCAACCTTTCTTTTCTGTTGCCGGCGCGTATTATACCATTTCCATTAGAGGGAATATGTTGGAGCGGCAACATTCCGCAAATTTTGTATACTGGGTATGCAGTTGACACAACCAAACACAATAGGTTGTGCGTCATGCGCGGATTGACACTACTACAGATTGAGATAGGTTGAGTCATGTGCATACCCAGATTTTGTATTTATCGCATCTGTATTGACTTTTGAGGCCGAAAATGTGATAATACTTGCGTCTTTTGTTTTGGGTACTATGCCCTTGAACGGGAAGCAACCTATGGAAGAAGTGAAAAAGAGACTGAAAGTGTACTGCGAGACGACGTTCTGGAGTTATCTCACAGGACGACAGACCACGGACGAGAAAATCGCCCGCGATCAAGCGTTTACCCTCAAGTGGTGGCAGGAGATCGCGCCTAAGTGTGACATCTAC
>CADCGZ010000167.1 GCA_902801025.1 uncultured bacterium
TTCGGCGATGGCGTGGCTTACATACTCCTTGCCGTTGTCGTGGTGGACGCTCCAGGCCTTGAACGGGATGCGCCTCAGCGCGACATCCAGCGCGTCGCGCGTGGCGTACATGCCCCTGTTCCATCCAGTTCGTCAAATAGAACGGACACTCTTTGATTGAAGGCCTGTACATTGCGTTCGTCAAAAGCTGGACACTTTCCTAAGGGGTTGAGATGGTGGGATGTGGCGTTGTTTTGCCCCGACCCCGGAAGCGAAGGCCGTCCCCGGAGGGGTGGCGCCGTCAGGCGCCAAGGCCGAGCAGACGGGGTCGGGGGAAGTGTCTATCAGAGTTGCCTGAAGCCGCCTGATCCGGCGCAGCCTTTTCAGGATGCGGTGATAGAGCACGATGCCGTTGATCTTCGCCTTGCGTCGCCGGAGAGCGTCCTTGGCCTCTTCGGGCACAGCTGGTTCTGAGATGGCTCTGGCGTATGGTGTCTGCGGCCTGTCATAGCGGTATGTGAATCCTTTGCCGTCCGTGCGCTTGATCTTCGCCACGAGCATCTTGCAGGGGACGCAGAAGTTCCTGTAGTCCGAATAGTCTTCGCACAGGCGCCGCAGCTCCGGCTCCAGCTCCCGTCTGTCCAGACGGCTTTCGCCGAGCAGGGTTCGCACGACGGAGCCGTTTTTCTGCTCGACATGCGCGTTGTCGTTCTTCTGGTATGGGCGCGACCTTGAGAACGGCATCTTCCAGCGCACGCCACGCCATTCGGCGATGGCGTGGCTTACATACTCCTTGCCGTTGTCGTGGTGGACGCTCCAGGCCTCGAACGGGATGCGCCTCAGCGCGGCATCCAGCGCGTCGCGCGTGGCGTACATGCCCCTGTTCCACACCGGCTGCAGCTCCGTCCACTGGGTCTTGCGGTCGGTCGCCGTGAGCGTCCACCAGAAGTTCCCGCCCATGTCTCCGCCGCAGTGCGCCACAGTGTCGGTCTGGATATCGCCCGGCGGCACGCCGCATCCCATGACGATCTCCCCGGACCTGCACGCGATGGCCTTGAGCAGCTCCTCGTTGCGTCCCGACCTGCGGTTTCGCTGCATGGACCCCGGCCTGTCGCGCTTCACGCCCTTGAGCAGGCGGTCCATCGTCGAGGCGCTCATCGCGAGCAGATGGGCTGCCACGTCGTCGGGGACATGCGCGACGCAGGTGCGGTACTCCCGCAGCCATTCGTCGACGTTTGCGCGGAAGTAGGTCGTGCAGGGACATCCCACCTCGCGCCATACGCGAATGAGAATCGCCCTGTCGCGGTCCGTGTACTTCGGCCCGCGCCCTTTGCGCTCCTTGAATTTCCGGCTCCCTGTCAGCAGCCGGTTCGCGTGCTTGCGCGAGTAGCCCGTCGTTTCGCACACTTCGTCGAGGATGCGCCTGCGCCTGTCGGGTTTCAATCCCGCATACGCACGGCGCTTTGCCCCGATGTATTCGCTCGTTGCCATCCGTGACATGTTCATGTCTCCCATGATACCAAGGGTGCCCAGTATTTGACGAACGGGCCCGCCAGAATCCTGATATGGTCTTCAAAGGAGTGTCCGTTATTATAACGAACTGCGCATATCTCCATTTGCGAAGTTCGTTCTTGCGGTGGCGAGACCACCTGTGATACAATTCCCACCGGTAGCGCAACTATGGACACGATACTCTATTTCCAGTCGCCGTCGAAGACGAGTGCACCGGACAAGATTATGGGCGTACGTCGGCATGCCGCCGTTGCCGACTGGCATGTACAGGTAATGGATGGTGCCCCTTCGCCTAAAGTGTTCACGGGACTTGTCGAGTTCTGGCATCCGCTCGGCGTCATTTTCGAATGCGGCGGCGGCTATCATGAGATTCCGACAGACCTCTTTGCCAACTTGCCGACCGTCTATCTCGACCGCAATCCGCGCACGTTGCCTGCGAACGCTTCGTGCGTCAGCCATGATTCCGTTGCCACTGGGCATCTCGCCGCAAAGGAACTGCTTGTGACGGGACATCCGCACTTTGCGTTCGTTCCGTATCCGCAGCCACGGTTCTGGAGCGACGACCGCGAATTCGGATTCAAGGAAGCGCTCGCCTTGAATGGCCTCACATGCGAGACATTTGACGGCGCAGGGTGTAACACGCTACAAAGCGTCGGCTGGCAGAAATCCTTGCGCCGCTGGATCAAACGGCTTCCCAAACCTTGTGGAATATTCGCCGCCAACGATGTTGTCGCGTCTGAAGTTCTGATTGCCGCCGCCCAGACAGGATTCGACATTCCACGCGAAGTCGCAGTCTGCGGCGTGGACAATTTTGCACCCATCTGCGAACACACCATGCCGACGCTCACAAGCGTCCAACCTGACTTCCTGATGGCTGGCGAACTCGCGGCGCGGACGCTCGGAGAGATTGCGCGAGGGAAGCATCGTCAGGCAACCCGCCTTACGTTCGGCCCTGCAAGCATCGTCCGACGCGCCTCGACGCGTATCTGCCGCCGCTACGATCCAGAAGCGACTTCGGCGATGGAACTGATCAGGCGACGCGCATGCGAGGGCATTTCATCCGCCGAAGTGGTCGCCACCTTCAAGTGCTCGCGGCGCATGGCAGAGATACGTTTCCGCCAGATCGCCGGGCGCTCCATCCTTGACGAGATCCAGGCCGTGCGGCTCGACAAGGCAAAGGAACTGCTCAAGAATTCGTCAC
>CADCGZ010000168.1 GCA_902801025.1 uncultured bacterium
GCGCAGTCGCTCTACGAGCAGGGGCGCATCACCTACATGCGAACCGACTCCGTGAACGTCTCCGAGCAGGCGCGCGCGGCGGCGAAGGAATACGTGACCTCGACTTTTGGCGGGGAGTTCTACCCCGAGAGCCCCAATTTCTTCAAGTCCAAGGCCGACGCGCAGGGCGCCCACGAGGCGATACGCCCGACCGACGTCTCGCTTACCCCCGACCGCGCCGCCGAGAGCGGCATGGACGCGGCGGAGCTCAAGCTCTATGCTCTCGTGTGGAAGCGCTTCGTGGCGAGCCAGATGGCCGACGCGAAGACGACCGTCCGCACCGTGACGCTTGCGGCCCGCAAGCCCGCGCTCGCGCATGACTACCTCTTTACGGCGAGCGCGACCGAGATCGACTTCGAGGGTTTTCTCAAGGTCATGAACCTCTCTCTCAAGAAGAAGCGTCCGGACGGTGAGGACGACGAGGACTCTGACGAGGTCGCGGCGCTTCCGCCGCTTTCCGGCGGCGAGACGCTCGACGCCGTCCGCTGGCTCGCGGACGAGAAGCAGACCAAGGGCCCGGCGCACTATTCCGAGGCGTCGCTCATCAAGGCACTCGAGGAGAACGGCGTCGGGCGCCCTTCGACGTATGCGGCGACGATCGAGACGCTGAAGGCGCGCGACTACGCGAAGGCCGAGAAGAAGAAGCTCGTCCCCCTCGAGCGCGGAATCCTCGTGTGCGACTGGCTCGTAAAGAAGCTCGACGCGCTCTTCAGCGTCGGGTACACTGCGAAGATGGAGGCCGAGCTCGACAAGGTCGAGGGGGGCGGCGAGCCGATGAACGCGATGCTCAGCGCGTTCTACGCGAAGTTCATGAAGGCCGTAGAATCCTGCAAGGAGCCCGCTCCCGACAAGGAGAAGTTCGAGTTCGTCTTCTCGCTCCTCGACCAGGTCCGCGAGTGGAAGGAGCCGAAGACAGTCGGCAAGCGGACGTACGACGACAAGGCGTTCGTAGAGTCGGTGCGTGCGCAGTTCGACTCTGGCAAGCCGCTTTCCGCAAAGCAGCTCGAATACCTCGTGCGGATGGCGCTCATGTACGCGCCGCAGATACCGGACTGCGAGGCGACGCTGAGGGAGCACGGCTTCGCCGGCTCCCAGGCGCAGAAGCCGGAGACGGTGGATGCCGAGCTTGTGAAGTGGTGCTTTGACACGGCCGACAGGATCATAGGGCTCATGAGGAACCCGTTCCTCAAGAGCCTCAGAGACCAGACGGAGCGCGGACGCGGGCTCTCGCAGAAGCAGTTCTCGATACTCGTGAAGGCGGTCGGCGAAAACGCCGCGGGGCTAGAGGACTGCGACGAGATCAGGGCGAAGCTCTCCGAATTCGTCCCAGGCGGCTTCTCTCCGATCCAGCGCGAGGAAGAGTCCGTCATCCCTCGGCTTATCGCGCTCGTCGGCAAGGTGACAGAGTGGCGGCCTTCCTCGAAGAAGGGCCGCAAGACGTACGACGACAAGGCGTTCGTCCAGTCGCTCGTCGACCAGTACGAGCGCCGCAGGTCGCTTTCGCCGCGGCAGGTCATGGCCCTTAGGCGCGTCATCGTCGCCTACAAGGACAAGATCCCCGGCTATGACGAGGTCGCGGGGCCGCTTGGCCTCGACGACATCCCTTCGAGCCGCGACAAGAAGGCCAAGGTGATAGATGGTCCCTCCGACTAATCCACGCACTGCGGAGGATCCGTGCGTACAGCGCTTCAAGGCGAGCTTGCTCGCCGAGCGCGGCGTCTCGCAGAACACGTGGGATGGGTATTTCTCCGATCTCGCGCAGTTTGCGTCGTTCGCATGGGGTCATGACGCGGCGCCGCCGTTCGCGTGGGGCGAAGCGAGCGACGCGGCGGCGAGGGCGTTCCTCGCGTCGTTCGGCTCTGCCGGTGCGCGCGCGACGACGGTGAGGCGCAAGCTCGCGGCGCTCCGTTCGTTCTACAGGCATCTCCAGAGGGAGGGGACAGTGGCGGACAATCCGTTTTCCTCGCTCAGGGGCCCGCGCAAGGCGAAGACCCTGCCGAAGGTGCTTTCGGTCGGGGACGTCGAGTCGTTTCTCGCCCAGCCCGGCAAGGACTACGCCGCCGGCCGCATCGGCGAGCGCGAGTTCCTGCGCGACTCGGCCCTCTTCGAGACGCTCTATTCGACGGGCTGCCGCATCGGCGAGGTCGTGCCGCTCAGGTGGAGCGACGTGGACTTCGCGCGCGGCACCGCGATAGTGACGGGCAAGGGCTCCAAGGACCGGCTCGTCATACTCGGGCCGAAGGCGCTCGACGCGTTAGGCAGACTGCGCGGCGCATCTGCCGCGGACGCGGACGGCGCAGTGTTCGCGTCGCCCGCCGGAAAGCCGGTGTCTCCGCGCCTCGTCGAGCGACGCATGAAGAGGTATCTTGCCGAGGCGGGGCTCCCAGCGGACCTGACGCCTCACAAGCTGCGGCATAGTTTCGCTACGCACCTTCTCGACGCGGGCGCGGACTTAAGAAGCGTCCAGGAAATGCTCGGGCACTCTTCGCTCTCGACGACGCAGGTCTACACGCACGTTTCCGTGGAGCGGCTTAAAGATGCGTATTTTTCATCACACCCGCGCGCCTGATTGTGGTATAATACAACATCATAAACCAAAAAAAGAGGTGAGTTATCGCACAGTTCACTCGTGTCAACTTCA
>CADCGZ010000169.1 GCA_902801025.1 uncultured bacterium
GGCATATTTCTTTGTGAGACAGTCAATGAAGTAGTTCATGTTTCTTTTGTCCTTTTTGTTTTGTCAGGCACCATGCCTGACGGGTAGTATTATACCAAATTCTCAGTAGCCGAGGTCTTCGTCGACGAGAATTATCTTTGTGGACACGCCTGTGGGCTTGCGGTCAAAGACCGCAGTCACCTTGCACATCCTGTCGGGCGAGTCGCACCCCTCGCCGCCGACACACGCGCCCGCGAGACCGCAGGGAGTGCGCTTGCCAAGCCGCTTCGCGTTCGGGGGGCAGGCACAGCGCCTGATGCGCGCGATCGCCTCGTCTACGCCGCCGTCAACAATCTTGTTGCGTCCGATCACGTAGACGACGCGCTTCGGGCCGCAGATCGACGCCGCGACGCGGTTGCCGTTGCCATCGATGTTTACAATTCGGCCGTCGGTCGTGAGGGCGTTTGCAGAAAGAAGGAAGAGGTCGCACACGAGCTGGTGGTCGCGTATCTCCTTACCGCTCTCGACGAGACGCGCGCGCGCGCCGATCTCCTTGATCGACTCGCTGCCGCCCCAGCCGACGCTCGCGGCCGACTCGGCCTCCTTCATGACAAGCGCAAGCGCCTCTTGCTTCGTCGCCACTGCCTCTACCTCAAATCCGCGCTGTTTAAGCGCCTCGACTATCTGTTCAAACATTTTCCGCTCCTTGCTTTTATCACCATTATATCATTTCCGTTCTGTCGTTTATTGACTTGCAACTGTTATTTCTATTTTTCATTGACTTACAATCCTCCTTTACGCTCTTGTTCCCGACCCGTACCATCGTTCCTTGCCTCTGCCATGCCGTTTCGCCACTTAACGCTCAAATGGCCGTTTTACAACGGTTTTGCGGGGCCCCACAGGTTCCATTTCTGGAATCAGCATCGCCATGTAAAGAGGCAACTTGAGCACATCACCGGAAAACTCCGCGTCCCCTGGATGAAGCACGATTGGCCTTGCGACGACCGACGCGAATTTCCGTCTAAACTTGTCCATTGACGTTGTCGTATAGTCGTTGGCGCTCTTGACTTCAACAGGATAGATGTTGTGCCGCGCAGAAACCTTTGACTTGGACAGCAGAAATTCGATCTCCATCCTGCTGTCACGGTCATCTTGCGCCGCATTGAAATGATAGAACAGTTCCTGTCCGGCGGCCTTCAGCATCTGCGCCACCACGTTTTCCATAAGCATTCCCTTGTTGACTTCAAGCTTGCCCGTCAGTATCTTCCACTGCATGTCGCACGTGGCGTTGGCGTTCTTGGAAAATGCATGGCTGACGAGAAGCCCTGTGTCGCCCATATAGCATTTTATCAAGGTGCGGTCTTCCGACATCTTGAGTCCTGCATTCGGGTCTGTCACATTGCTGGCGATATTGACCGTCATCGACTCCGCCAACCACTCGAAAGGAGAGTCGAGGTCTCGCATCTTGACGCCTTCTTTCACAAGCCCAGGCTTGAAATGCTTCTCCTGTGCGCTCAACGCTCCGGGGATGTTGTTCCAGATGGCGCGGACTTTGTGCTTCAACCGCCCTGCGAACTTCCCTATGTCGTAGCTATACAGATCAAGAATCGCCCGCTTCGCCTTTTCCGCAGCCCTTATGTCTCGCCCGTTTGCAAACGCCTCGACAGACTGCGGCATGCCGCCGACGACCAAGTATTGCCTAAATGCCTCCATTGCAAGTCGATGATCGGTCTGCCCCATTGGACGCCCATCCGAGAACCTGCTGCGGATCAGCTTGGCAAGCCCTTCTGACCCCAGAGCCCAGAGAAACTCCTCAAAGTCCATGGGGAACATCTGGACTTTCAGTTCCTCGCTGGGGATGACAATGTTCTCGACGTTCTTCTTGATTGAAATCAAAGACCCCGTTTCGATATAGTGAAAGCGTCCATCCTTCACCAAATACTTGATTGCTTCGCGGGCACGAGGGAACCGTTGGACCTCATCAAACACGATCAGCGTTTCACTGCGAATCAGTTCCGTACGAGTCCTGGCCTCCAAGAGCAAGAAGAACTCGTCTAGATTATCGAGTTTTTCTTCAAACAGTTCCTTGATCTTCCTGTTGGTCTTGGAAAAATCAATTATGAGGAACTTTTTGTACTCGTTCTTCGCAAACTCCTCCACAATCCAACTCTTCCCAACACGGCGAGCCCCCTCAACTAGCAGCGCGTACTTGTCGGCGCTTTCCCGTTTCCACTCCAGCAACTTATCATATATTTTGCGCTTCATGCCGTGAATTATATCACATCAGACATATGAAAGTCAATGTTCACTACACATTTTTAAGAAGTTCCGTTAAGCGATAAATACACATTATTGAGAAGCTACGTAGCCCGTTCAACACACCTTGTTTCCACTCTTTGCCCCGATCAGCCTGCTGACCGCAATTTCGTCCGCACCGTAATCTCATTTCACCGACCAGCACATGCCCTTGCGGTTACAGCCCCCGCTTCAAGCTCCTGTTGGTCTCATGCCGCGCTCAAGATTTTCCGTATTAGATTCTCAAAACAGGATAACCTAGCAAAAATATCAAAATTCGATATCATTTTCCCGCCCAGTTTGTCAAATAGAAAAGACACTCTGTAGATAACTTGGTGGTTTTTGATTTGCCAAATACTGGACACTCAATCTTCGTTCCTCTGCGCGGCTTTCGCGGTGAAGTCCAGCCGTCCCCGAAGGGGTGGCGCGAAGCGCCAAGGCTGGACGAGCCGCGAAGGGAGAGAGGTCTTCGCCGGCATGTTTGGCCTTGTCGTATGCCGCCTGCATGCGCCGTATCTTGCGCAGCCGCTTGATCACGCGCCTGTAGAGCTCCATCCCGCTGAGGCGGGATCTGTGCGTCTTCAGCGCGGCTTCCTGCTCGGGCGTGAGCACATGTTCTTCGAGTACCCTCTGGTACGGGGTCCTTGGCGTGTCGTATGTGCACTTGTAGCCCTTGCCGTCCGGGCGCTTCTCCTTCGACACGAGCATCTTGCACGGGCAGAAGAAGTTGCGGAAGTCAGACCAGTCGTCGCAGAGCTTGACGAGCTCGTCCTGCAGCGACGGGCAGTCGAGCCTGACCTCCCCGAAGAGCTGCCGCCCCGACGACCTGTTCTTCTCCTCGACGTGGGCGTTGTCGTTGCTGTGCCGTGGCCTGGACCGCCACAGGAACGGCTTCGTCGCCTTGCTTCCCAGATAGGCCGCGACATGGTTGTTCAGCGTCTCGCCTCCGTTGTCGGAATGCATGGCGAGTATGCCGAACGGGAACTTGCCTTCGATGTGCCTCAGCGCCTCCAACGTCGCATGCTGGCCCCTGTTCCACGTCGGGCAGAGGACCGTCCACTGCGTCTTTCGGTCCGTGCCGTCGAGGATCCAGAAGAAGTTGTCCGAGGGGTCGCCGCCTCCGAGGGCGAAGGTGTCGATCTGCGCGTCGCCCGGCGGGACGTTGCAGGCCATGACGACTTCCCCTGACGCACATGGCGTGTTGGCCTTGACCTCGTTGTGCGCTCCGCGCCCGGATCGCTTGTTGCCCTTTGCCCATCCGGGCTTCACCCTGGCCTCCCCGGAAAGCAGGCGCGACATCGTGCGGTCGCTCATGGCGAGCAGCTGCGCCCTGACGTCCGGCTTGATGTGCGCGACCTGCGTCGCGTATTCCTCCGCCCAGCGCCCCGCCTCCGCCTTGAAGTACGGCAGGCAGGGGCATCCGGCCTCCCGCCAGACCCTCTTCAGCACTTCGGCGACGTCGTCGCCGTAAGTCTTTCCTCGGCCCTTGCGCTCGCGGAACTTCCTGTTCCCGGTCAGCAGACGGTTCGCGTACTTGCGTTCGTAGCCCGTCGTCTCGCACACCTCGTCGAGGATGCGCATTCGCTTGGCCCGGTCCGCTTGGGCATACGCCCTTCGTCTCGTGCCGATGTATTCGTTCGTTGCCTTTCGCGACATGTTTCCCATGCCTCAATTTTACGCATAGTGTCCAGTATTTGGCAAACGGGGTCGTCCGAAGCCTTGCCTGCCTTTGTTGAGAGTGTCCGTTATTATGGCAAACTGCGAGCGAAGGAACGGCCTTTGTTATCTGTGGCACTTTCTCCATGAAATATGATATAATGTGCCACGAATAACAGAGCAAAAAGGGTCAAGTATGTATTGCGTCAAGGGGGAAAGTGAAAAAGCTTTGCATGGAAGTGAAAGCGGGTACTAGCGCGGATGTATCCATCCGCGCTCTGCG
>CADCGZ010000170.1 GCA_902801025.1 uncultured bacterium
GCGTCCGGAAGTTGTTCTATTATCGGGTGTCGCCCGTCAACGATCTCAAGAACGTCAGAATCGTCGACGACTGGCCTTGCATATCCTGCGGCAAGCGCGCGGTCTGCAAGCGCAAGCGTCGCGTCAAGTTCTCCAAGCGCGAGCGCCGTCTCCTGTATCTCAACTGTCTTCGCGGCGATTTCGCCGAGGATGTCGCGGAATAGCCGCTGCTCGATGGCTATCGACTTCTCCTGCGCGCCGAGCACCTTCGTCTCGTATTCCTTGAGCTCCGGAGTTGTGAAGCGCTCGCCCGTCGTAAGCGTCTGGCGGCGGATATAGTCGGCTGGAGCCATCGCGACGGAGCCCTTCGGGATCTCAATCACGAAACCGAAAGTCGAGACGTGCTTTACCTTGAGCTTCGCGATGCCAGTCCTCGCCTGCTCCTTCGCCTGATACTCCGCAAGCCAGCGGTGCCCCTCGTGGGCAATCTGCCGAAGTTCGTCAAGCTCAGCGTTGTACCCTGGCGCAATAAAGCCACCGTCCACAAGCATCACCGGCGGATCGTCTGCGATTGCGCGGTCAATGAGCGACACAGTCTCCGGTCTTGGGGTAAGAGGATAGGAGCCGGGGTTAAGCAAAGAAAGAATGTCGGGAATCGGGCGCAGCGAATCGGCAAGCGCCTTCAGGTCGCGCGGGTTCGCGCGGAGAGAGTCGACCTTCTGAATGAGACGCTCGAGGTCGCGCACTCCCGAAAGAAGATTGCGTAGCGAGGCGAGCCGCCCGCGATCGTCGACAAACGCCTGGACGCGGTCGAGACGCGCGTTCACGTCTGCGGCGCGGGCAAGCGGACGGCATATCCAGTTGCGGAGCGTCCTCGCGCCCATCGGCGTCTTCGTGACGTCGAGGACTCCGAGAAGCGACGCTTCCTTCGAGACTTCGCCACCCGGAACGAGCTGGAGATGACGCAAGGTTCCCGAATCGAGAACAAGCGCGTCGTCGGAGCTGCGAATCGCGACCTTGCGGACATGCGCAAGAGAGTGGCGAAGCGTGGTGCCGACGTAGTAGAGAAGAGCACCCGCCGCGGAAACGAGATCGCCCTTCCCCGCAAGGCCAAAGCCATCGAGTGAGAGAACCTTGAAATGACGCGTCAGCGCTTCTGTCGCCGCGTCTAAAGAAAATGTCCAGCGGTTATCGTCTGTCTCGGCAAGCGTCTCGGCGGGGCGATATCTTTCAAGCGCCTCGTCAAGTTTCTCCTGCGACTTGAATTCCTCGACCACGAACTCGCCAGTCGCAAGGTCGAGGAGCGCGAGCCCAAGGCCGTGGACTGCGGCGGCGTAGTTGTTCACCGTCTCGTCGAGAAGCCCGTCTTCAGTGACGGTGCCGGGGGTGACGATGCGCGTGATTTCGCGGCGGACTAGCCCCTTCGCGAGCTTCGGGTCCTCGACCTGGTCGCAGAGCGCGGCGGTCTTGCCGGCCCTGATGAGCTTCGCGAGATAGCTGTTGAGCGCATGATAGGGAACGCCGCACATCGGCTGGTTCCCGCGATGCGTCAGCGTCGCGCCGAGGATGGGCGAGGCGACAACTGCGTCCTCGCCGAACATCTCGTAGAAGTCGCCGAGGCGAAACATGAGTATCGCGCCCGGAGGCACCTCGCGTTTCAGCGCGAGGTACTGCCTCTGCATCGGTGTAAGCTCGTCGGCCATCGAGAAGCAAAGACCCGGACTTGCAAGGCCGGGTCTTTTGGCTTACTTGTTCTTGTGCCGCTGCGCCTTCATGCGCTTGTCGTATTTATGCTTCGACATTTTTTTGCGGCGTTTCTTCTTGATGGAACCCATTGTATTTTCTCCTTAGGTTGTTTACGGCTTCTATTTAGAAGATGATTTTGTTGAGCGGGAGCTCGATGATGCCCGTCGCCCCGTTCTTCGTGAGCTGCGGGATGAGGTCGCGCACCTGCTTTTCCTCGACGACGGACTCGACCGCATACCAGTCGCCGCCCGAGAGCTTGTTGACGGTCGGCGCGTGGAGCGCGGGCATGACCTTCACGACCTTCTCGAGCGTCTTCTCGGGCGCGTTGCACTTGAGAAGGACGCGCCTCTGCGCTTCAAGGGCGCCAGTGAGGAGCATCTTGAGCTGCTCGAGCTTCGCACGCTTCGCGGCGTTCTTCCAGCTCTTCTTGTTGGCGATGAAGCGGGTCGTGGAGGTGAGGATCGTGTCGACGATGCGGAGGTTGTTCGCGCGAAGCGAAGAACCAGTCTCGGTGAGGTCGACAATCGCGTCGACGAGCTCGGGAGCCTTGACTTCGGTCGCGCCCCAGCTGAACTCGACGTCGGCCTTGACGCCGTGCTTCTTGAGGTAGCGCTTGACGAGGCCGATCGCCTCTGTGGAGATGCGCTTGCCCTTGAGATCCTTGACGGTCTTGATCTTCGAGTCGTTCGGGACCGCGAGGACCCAGCGAACGGGATTGGAAGTCGCCTTGGAGTAGTTGAGCTCGCAGATTTCCTGGACGTCGGAGCCGTTCTCGTAGACCCAGTCGTAGCCGCAGATGCCAGCATCGAGAAGCCCGAGCTCCACGTAGCGGCTCATTTCCTGCGGCCTCAGGAGCCGGCACTTGATTTCTTCGTCGTCGATTGAGGGCGTGTAGCTGCGGCTCGAG
>CADCGZ010000171.1 GCA_902801025.1 uncultured bacterium
ACGTGGACATGTCCGGTCGCAACGACATCGTGGCCGCGAAGGTCTCGCGCAATGGGAACGACATCTGCTTCTATGTGCGGACACGAGAGCCGATGACGGTACCTGACGGCCAGGACTGGATGAAGCTTTTCATCGACGCAGACCATTCTGCCGCCACGGGCTGGCTGGGGTATGATTTCATGGTTGAACGCACGACGGCTGAGCGAGGCGGAAGTCATGCTGGACGAACCGTCTTGCGGATGCACGAACCGGGCAAGCTGACGGGCACGTTCTCATGGTCGGCACCGTTGGCAGAAGTGTCTGCCGCATGGTCTGGGAAAGAGATGGAGATTGCCGTTCCCTCATCGGCGTTCCGCGGGCGGCTACGTTCAGACGGGTTCGATTTCAAGTGGGAAGACCATTCGCTCCAATCATACGACTGGACGGATTTCACGCTTCACGGCGACGCCGCCCCCAACGACCGCTACAACTTCCGCGTTCTATTTTGAGGCAGTTGCAGAACTTTAAAAACAACCAGAAAAAGGAAGAATTCCATGACAACAGGAAAAGCACGAATGATAAGCTTGCGCGGCCTTGCCAAGATTGGCGTGGTTCTGTGCTGTGGACTGGCGTATGCTTCCCCGGTGGGCGACGCCATCGGGCCGTACGTCGACGGCGGAGAGCTGCCGGGCGCGGTGTCGGTCGTGGTGGACGCGAAGGGGAAGGCGACCGTCGACTGCCGCGGCTACGCAGACCTTGAGGCGAAAACGCCGATGCGGCCCGACTCGCTCTTCTGGTTGGCCTCCAACACGAAGGCGATCGCCGCCGCCACATTGATGACGCTGGTGGACGAGGGGAAGGTGAACCTGGACGATCCCGTGTCGAAGTACCTGCCGGAATTCGCGGACGTGAAGGTGGCGGCGAAGGACGGTCCGCGCGCGCCTGTCCGCCCGATGACGGTGCGGATGACGCTCTCGCACATGAGCGGCCTGCCGTTCTTCCCCGGAATGCCCATCGACAAGCGGCCGATCGCCGAGCTGGCGCATCTCGCGGCGACCACGCCGCTGGCGGCCGATCCGGGCGAGCGCTACGCCTACTCCAACTGGGGTATCGACGTGGCGATGGCCGTTGTGGAGAAGGTGACGGGGCGTTCCTTCGCGGCCGTGATGAAGGAGCGCATCCTCGATCCGCTCGGCATGAAGGACGCAACGTTCGTGCCGTCGGAGGAGCAGATGACGCGCCTCGCCAAGTCCTACAGGCTCTCGGACAACCTGAAGCCCAGGGAAATCAAGATCGCCCAGTTCCGCTATCCGTACACGGATCCCACGCGCGAGCCCGAGGGCGGCGGCGGGCTGTTCGGCACGGCGGACGACCTGTGCCGCTTCTTCAGGATGCTGGCGGCTGGCGGCACGGCACCGGACGGGCGTCGCATCCTTTCCGAGCAGGCGGTGCGGGAAATGACGCGGCGGCAGACGCCTGATCGTCCCAAGATCACGTCCTACGGATTTGGCCTGAACGTCAAACCGAATTGTGTGGGGCACGGCGGTGCCTACGGCACGTATGCGGCGTTCGACCCCCAGACCAAGGCGGTGCGCGTGCTCTGCATCTCGATGTCCGGCACGACCAAGCAACGCACGGCGTTCCAGGCGGCCTGGAACAAGGCTAGTCTCGCCGGCACGGCGACGGGCGACGTCACCTACCGCGCTGCGCCCGAGGGCGTGCCAGGGGCGGTGCTCGTCACGGCGGACGCCGATGGCGCGCCGCGTTTCGAGTGCGTGGGAGAGGCCGCGCCCGGACGGCGGATGGAGCCGGATACGGTCTTCTGGATGGCCTCCAACACGAAAGGCGTCCTCGGCGCGCTCGTGTTGAACCTTGCCACCGAAGGCAAACTTTCGCTCGACGACCCCGTGGAGAAGTACTTCCCCTCCTGGAAGAACCTCGCCGCCACGAACCGCCCCACCCTGCGCATGCTGCTCTGCCACACCTCCGGCCTCGCCCGCTTCCCGAAAGCCGATCTGCCGCGTCCCGGCATGGAAGCCCTCGCCGAACGTGCCGCAGAGCAGCCGCTCGCATACGAGCCAGGCACGAAGTACGTCTACAGCAACTGGGACATCGACGTGGCGGCGGCCATCACGGAAAAGGTGACGGGACGTCCGTTCGACGTGGAAATGAGGGAGCGCATCCTCAAGCCGCTCGGCATGACGGACACGACGTTCGTCCCCACGGCCGAGCAGGCCACCCGCCGCGCCACCGTCTACAAGCTCTCCGCAGACAAGCCGCCCCATCCCGAGGAGCCCGTCCGCAAGCTTGTCAACCCCTACCTGCACATTGGCGAACACCCTGAAGCGGGCGGCGGACTCCTCTCCACGCCGCAGGACATGATCAAGTTCTTCCAGATGATCGCGCGCGGCGGACGCACCCCGGACGGGAAAATCCTCATCTCCGAACCGCTCATGCGCGCATGGGCCACAAAGCAGACCCCGCCCGCGATCAAGACCGCCTACAGCTTCGGCATGGCCGTGAACGGCAAGGGCGGCATCTCGCACGGCGGCGCGTGCGGAACCTGGGGCGAGGCGAACATCAACACGCGCAAGGCGCGCCTCTACATGGTCAATTTTCAAGGCAAGAGC
>CADCGZ010000172.1 GCA_902801025.1 uncultured bacterium
CTTCGAGGCGACTTCCTTCACCATCTGGGCGCCCATGTTCTCGAACGGGTCGGGGAGCTCGATCTCCTTGGCGACCGTCACGCCGTCCTTGGTGATCTGGGGCGAGCCGAACTTCTTGTCGAGAATGACGTTGCGGCCGGACGGGCCGAGGGTCGAGGTGACGGCGTTCGAGAGCTTCTCGACACCGGCGAGGATTTTCTGACGCGCTTCGGCGTCGAACTTGATTTGCTTAGCCATGATTTTTTAATCTCCAATTCCTTATTGTTAGGGTTCGGGGAAGACTGGTCTTCCCCGTCCGTTCCATTACTTCTCGAGGACTCCCAGGAGATCCTCTTCCCTGACGAGCTGCAGCTTCTTGCCGTCGAGCTTGACTTCGGTGCCGCCGTACTTCGGGAGCAGAACGGTGTCGCCCTTCTTGACGTCGAACTTGATCTCTTTGCCGTCCTTGTCGAGCTTCTTGCCGACGGCGAGAACCTTGCCCTGCATGGGCTTCTCCTTCGCGGAGTCGGGAATGTAGATCCCGCCTACGGTCTGTTCCTTTTCCTCGATCGGCTCTACGAGAACGCGATCACCCAGTGGTCTGATGTTCATTTGTTGTTTTCCTTTCTTTCCAAAATTATTTCATAGTGAAGTCTGCGTCGACGACATCGTCTCCGCCCTTCTCCTTCTTTGGCTCGTCCTGCGGGGGAGGCGTGCCGGCCCCGGGAGGAGGCGTGCCGGCGCCGGCCTGCTGCGAAGACGAGTACATCTCCTGCGCGACTGGCTCCATCGCCTTCATGAGCGCCTCCTGCTTCGACTTGATTTCGTCGATCGGCGCAGGCGGCTGCTTGGCGAGAGCGTCCTTGAGCTCCTTGAGCGCGGCCTCGACCGGCGCCTTCTTGTCGGCGGAGATCTTGTCGCCCGCGTCCTTCAGCGTCTTCTCGACCTGAAACGCGAGGCCGTCGGCCTTGTTGCGCTCCTCGACCTCGGCGTGGCGCTTCTCGTCCTCCGCGGCATGCGCCTCGGCGTCCTTGCGCATCTTCTCGATCTCCTCCTTGGAGAGGCCGCCGGCGGCGGTGATCGTGATCTTCTGCTCCTTGCCGGTGCCCTTGTCCTTCGCGGACACGTTCAGGATGCCGTTCGCGTCGATGTCGAACGTAACCTCGATCTGCGGAACGCCGCGCGGGGCGGGCGGGATGCCGTCGAGGTTGAAGTTGCCGAGCGCCTTGTTGTCGCGCGCCATCTTGCGGTCGCCCTGGAAGATCGCGATCGTCACGGCCGGCTGGTTGTCCGCCGCCGTCGAGAAGACCTGCGACTTCTTAGTAGGAATCGTCGTGTTGCGCTCGATGAGCGGAGTGAGAACGCCGCCGAGCGTCTCGATGCCGAGCGTGAGGGGCGTCACGTCGAGAAGGAGGACGTCCTTGACCTCGCCCTTCAGGATGCCGCCCTGAATCGCCGCGCCCATCGCAACGACCTCGTCGGGGTTCACGCCCTTGTGGGGCTCCTTGCCGAAGAGCGACTTCGCCTTCTCCTGGAGGAGCGGCATGCGCGTCTGGCCGCCGACGAGAACGACCTCGTCAACGGTCGAGAGCTCGGCGTCGGACATGCACTTGCGGCACGGCTCGGCCGTGCGGTTCACGAGATCCATAGTCAGCGTCTCGAGGATCGGGCGCGTAAGCGTCGCGGTGAGGTGCAGAGGGCCAGACTGGTTCATCGTGATGAACGGCAGGTTGATGTCGTAGCTCGTCGCGCTCGAAAGCGCGCACTTCGCCTTCTCGGCCTCTTCTTTCAGGCGCTGCTTCGCCATCGTGTCGGCGAGAAGGTCGACGCCGTTGTCCTTCTTGAAGTTGTCTGCGAGCCAGGTCATGATCGCCTGGTCGAGATCGTCGCCGCCGAGGTGCGTGTCGCCGTTCGTCGCCTTCACCTCGAAGACACCGTCGCCGATGTCGAGGATCGAGATATCGAAGGTGCCGCCGCCGAAGTCGTAGACCGCGATCTTCTCGTTCTTCTTCTTGTCGAGGCCATACGCGAGCGAGGCCGCAGTCGGCTCGTTCACGATGCGCTTCACATCAAGGCCAGCGATGCGGCCGGCGTCCTTCGTCGCCTGGCGCTGCTGGTCGTTGAAGTAGGCCGGGACAGTGATGACGGCCTCAGTGATCTTCTCGCCGAGGAACGCCTCCGCGTCCTCCTTCAGCTTGCGGAGCACCATTGCGGAGATCTCCTGAGCCGTGTAGACCTTTCCGGCCACTTCGACCGCCGCGTCGCCGTTCGGCGCCGCAACGACCTTGTAGGGAACCATCTTGATTTCGTCGCCCATCTCGCTGAAGCGGCGGCCGATGAAGCGCTTGATGGAGTAGATCGTCGACTGAGGGTTCGTCACTGCCTGACGCTTCGCGGCCTGGCCGACGAGAATCTCGCCGTTCTTCGTGAATGCGACGATTGAGGGGGTCGTGCGTGCGCCCTCCTTGTTAGGGATGACTGTCGCCTCGCCACCTTCCATGACAGCCATGCAGCTGTTCGTCGTTCCAAGGTCAATTCCAAGTACTTTTGCCATAATCTTCTTCTCAACTTTCTTTCGCCCACCATGGGCGACGCAAGATTTAAGCAAAGACCGTGCCAACAAAATTCCAGCACCACCCCCCGCCATTCTGGGGACAGACCCCATTTAAGGCAATAAAATCAAGGGTAAAATGGGGTCTGTCCCCAAAAGATGGCCCACGAAGAGTGCGAGAACAGCCATTGCGACATGGGACAAGAGTGCGACACCCTCTGCGCCATTTTGTCACACTTTGGTTGTTTTGTGATGCTTAGACTGGCTTGCCTTCCAATGTGCGGTCACGGTCGTTAGCAATGGTGCTCGCCTACGAGAAATGGCCGATTCGCGTGTACTATCGACTCTAAATACCGACTCTATTCGCCCCTAATCGCCATCATCAGGCGACCACGCGCCAACAAAGCGCAAACCGGTCTTTTACAGTGGTTTTGCGTGGCCTGTCCCCAGATGTTTTATAAAACCTAATTTTACCACATTCCACTGCGTGGTGGTGATGTCATCACAGAGTATTATTTGAGCTCGATGCCACAACGGCTCTCGAGCCAGCTTTTCAACTCCAACCGCGACAGGCACGTCAACCACCTATTGACGGGATCTCCACACCCCGTAATCGAAAACCGATCACCATGATGGACTGACAAACGAGCAATGCACTCATCACCCTTCCACCACTCGATGCTAGGATTGCCTTTGCATCCGCACGGCTCCGCCTTTCCGGCAAAGCCGAACAATTCGACGAATGCGGCAATTTCCTCCTTGTCAGTCAAGACACAACACACGTCATTCCCGTTCGAAGCGCCATCGAACAACCGACGACTCATATCGTGGATTTCGACTCGGTCGGCTTCTCTCACGAGCTCCTTGAATTTGGCATTCTGCCGCCATCCCGCTATTGGCGTGCCTATCGACACCCAACCCAAAAACAACACAAGCTGCAACACTGCGAATGGCGACATCAGCAGTGTGACCATCCTCTGCCACCGAACGACGGCGGAGAACGAACGTCCGGAACGTACCATTCCAGCGACAACCGCAGCTAAAGTCGACATTAACACCCCCAGCTCCGCGACTTCTCGCTTCTTGGCGCACACAGCCGCAAAACATGCAACGACCGTGGCTAGGAAGGCCAGCTCCAGACATTGCAAAACCAGCAACACTCGCGTTTTCATTTCACCTATCCTAAACCAACAGGGTCGGACATGATTGCCACAGTAAATTGCCACAGTAGGTTTTCCTTATCATAGCGGCGCAACCCTTCCGGTTCGCCGCTTGCATTCCTTCAAACTCAAACACGCGGCGGGAGACGCGGCTGATCAGGTGATAGCACCGATTTGGAAGATGTATCCTGCTACGTCTCATGCTGAACAGTATATCTTTAGAGACAGGCAACCCGACCAAGCGCGGGCTTGATTGTCGACTTTATGTCCTTCCAGATGCTGTTTCTTGCAACGTCCATCTCGTACTGGCTCTGGAGATTCTGCCAGACTTCGGGCGATGTTCCGAAGAACCTGGCAAAGCGCAAGGCCGTGTCCGCAGAAATGCCGCGTCGCCCAAGCGCGATCTCGTTCACGCGGCGAAGAGGAACGTGTATCTCCTTTGCGAGGCGATACTGCGAGATTCCCATCGGCACGAGGAACTCCTCGACCAATATCTCACCAGGATGTACAGGCTTCATTTTCATTTATCCTTAGATAAGATAACTTATTTGGTTAGCAATGTCAACCCCCTCCCGTACCCACACATCGCGCAAACCGTCAGCACCGCGCAAATAGGCCTTTTACAACGGTTTCGCGGTCCCCGCCTGTTTCTTCGCCGCCTTCTCCCGTTCTTCGCGAAGCTCCTTGCGCTCCTTGCACCAACCGACGACAGCGGCATATGCAAATAGCGACACAAAGA
>CADCGZ010000173.1 GCA_902801025.1 uncultured bacterium
GCACCCGCCAACGCAAGCTCAAGAGTGTCCAGCAATTGACGAACCAAAAGAACAAACGTCAACTACAGGGTGCACGTCCTACTTGACGAACCGGGATCGGTCAGTGAACGGGGCTGACGTCCGCGCTCGCTGACCGTTTTTGCCGACACGCCCTCTCATTCGGGCGGTGCAATTGTCCCGGCATCAACTTTTCTTCGTTTTTTCACTTTTCGCACTTGACAGCGCGTTTGCAATATGATAAACTATCACGCATGAAAACATCATCAAGGAAGAATCTCGAAGGAGAACTGGGCAAGCTGGCCGAAGCCTTCCCGCTCGCGAAGGGCTCCATGACGGCGACCCACAGCCCGTGCACGCGCAAGAACTGCAAGCTCTGCGCCGAGGGCAAGGGGCACGCGAAGCTCATCTTCACATACCGCGACGAAGGGAAGCTGAAGGGGCTGTATGTCAGGCCGGAACACGAGAAGCTCGTCCGGCTCGCGATCGAGAACGGGCGGATGGTCGAGCGGTTCCTGGCCGCGAACGGAAGGTCGCTCGTGCTGGCCCTAAGGGGAGAAGCCGATGCCGAATGAGCGTCGCTCCCAGGGCTGCTACTGCCAGAAGTACGTTGACGCCATCTCGAAGACTGCGCGTCTGGAAGAGGATGTCGCGCGCCTCAAGCGAGAAAACGCCGAACTGCGCAAGCGGCTTGGCAAGGTCCGCAGGACGGCGCTCGAGAAGCCTTTCGGGGAGTCGACGCCATCGGCCTGCAGGCTGGTCAAGCCGTCCACGCCCGGACCCGTCGACGAGGCGGAGCGAATGCGCCGCATCGGCGGCGCACGGCACGGGCACAAAGGGCACGGGTGGAAGAAGCTCGACGAGCCGTGGGAGTGCGTCGACGTTCCGGCGCCCGGATCATGCCCGCACTGCGGAGGAGAGCTTGTAGACCCGCCTTTCGATGGAGACGAGACGCGCGACGTCGTCGTGTCCTACCCCGTCAAAGCCTATGTGCGGAGATACCGCACGAGGGCCAGGTACTGCCGGCGGTGCGGGCGTCCCGTGCGCACGAAAATCGGCGGCGTGATGGACGGGTGCCGGTACGCGAACTCGGTGATAGCCCGCGCCGCGACCGACTTCTACCTCAACGGGATTCCGTCGGGAGTGGTGTCGCGCGGCCTCGGCGTGAACAAGGGAACGCTGCTTGGCGCGTTCGCCCGCGTGTCCAGGATACTGGAGGCCGTTCGGGACAAGGCCAGCGGAATCATCAGTTCGTCCGGGTTCGCGCAGGGGGACGAGTCGAGATGGCGCATCGACGGCCGCAACGGCTACGCCTGGGTGTTCATAGCCGGGAACCTCGTCGTCTACGTCTGCGCAGACTCCCGCAGGTCGGCGGTCGCAAAAGGCGTCATAGGGGATTTCAAGGGAATATTCGCATCCGACAGGTATTCCGGCTACGAATTCGTCGCGGGACAGCGTTCCTTCTGCCTTGAGCACCTGAAGCGCGACGCCATCAAGGTGCGCGAGGACAACCCGGAGAGCAAGGAATGCGCGGCATACGCCGACGCAATCGTTCCCGTGCTGGCGGAGATAATGAAGCTCAGGTCCGTGTTCGGCGAAGATCCGAAGGCCTACCGTCGCGCGGCGCTCGACGCCGGAAGACGGCTCTATGAAATCGTCCACAGGGAGGCGAAGCATCCCGACATACAGAAGCATCAGGATGTCTTCCGCGACACGCGGCTCCGAACGTGGCAGTGGCTGATCGGCCCCGAGGTCCCTGCGGACAACAACAGGTCCGAGCGGGAAGTGAGGCCAATCGCAATCGCGAGGAAGGTAAGCCACGGCTCGCAGTCCGACACGGGCGCGGACGAACGCGGCATATTCATGTCCGTCCTCCATACACTGAAGGCATGCGGCGTCAACCCTGCGGAGCGCCTTGAGCACGCACTTGACCTCTATGCCGAAGACAATCGGACGGACATGTTCGATGCGCTTTTCGGCGGACTCGACCTGAACCTCCCGGTCCTGCCAAGAGGAGCGATAAGAAAGCTGCCGAAGGCGATCACGGGCAAGTAGAATCAGCTGCAGATGCTGTCTGCCGACATGCACATCACGCCGCATAAGCCATGCTGTTGTCGATGCCGCATGGCTACGTGACGTGCTGCCCGCCAGCCAAACCGTCAGCGACCGCGGGCGTCAGCCCCGTTCACTGACCGATTACGTTTTATCTTCATTCTGGATCCTCTACAAGTTCAAAGCGCTTTATCGTCTTTCCGGCACGTTCAACTGTCTCGAAGAACATTTTTGCCGGGCGCACCCACAGGCCGCGCTCACCATATAAAGCACGATAGACGACCATCTCTTCCAGCGTCTCGGAGTCCTTTGCGAACCCCGCAAGGCGGTAGAG
>CADCGZ010000174.1 GCA_902801025.1 uncultured bacterium
TCGTATGCGTCACCGTGTAGGTCTTTCCGCAGACAGCCACGCTCGCGGAGAATTCGATGTCGCCGACATAACTGCTTTTCGCAATTCCTCGCACAGACAACGTATGGCCGTCTATAGTCGTTATATCTAGGAGTCCCGCCCCTTTCACGCATTCAATCGTTGGAGTGGCGTCGACATTGTACGGAGCGCTAAATACGGCACTGACCATATTGGAATTGCCGTTTAGCATGAGGACTGACGGGGCGTTTATTGACAGCCATGCTTGAGGTCGTATGGGCACGCAATACTCCCAGACATTTGTGGCGAGGGTGCCGAATGTGCCGTCAGGATACAGCGTAATTGCCGCGTTGATCGGAGTGTTCGTGTCCGGCAGCTGGTAGAAATGCCACCACCAAAGAGACTGCGCACCGTTTTCGCCTTCGCTCCGTGCGAGCACGCTTTCGCCTGGTAGCGCCACAACTTCGCCGAGTCCTGTGTTAATCTCGCCGTTCTCGTCGCGGGGCTTTGGACGTATGGAGCCCCAAGGCGAGACCCATACCGATTCGCTCTCCGTTCCTTCGGGTCCGAATTGGAACGGGAATCCGGGGAAGTCGATCTTGTTGTTCCCGAAAGGAGTCGCCGCCCCATGCATATTCCAAGTTCCGACAACAACTGCATTTGAAGGCAGTTCGACATCTTCGGCATAGATGCGCGCGACAACGCGGTAGCCGTTCAGGACATCGTTCGTTGTCAGTATGTAGTTGCCGCCATTTTGCAAAGTGTGGTTCACCCCGCTGCCGCCGTATGGCTCCAGGATTGGGAAGTGCCCGCCGCCCAAAGGAATCCCCACATTCGACATCATGTTTGTGTTCCCCGCGTTGCCTGTGTTGTTTGTGCTTGCCTGCCCAAAGGAATCCCCACATTCGACATCATGTTTGTGTTCCCCGCGTTGCCTGTGTTGTTTGTGCTTGCCTTCTGCGCTTCGACGGTGGCGATGGCCGCAATCACGACAAGCAATGCCTGGATCGACCGCGGCAGATTGCGCAATCTCCTCATGCCCGAGGCAATCGGCCTTCTCGCCGCCATCCACAGGATATATCCGTAGAGGAAAATCCCTGCGGTCAGCGCAATCGCAATCCAGTTGCTATTCATAGTTCAACATCTATCCTTGAATCCCCTGGGGCCTACCTTTACCGAAGGCGAATCACAAGTTTCTTGGTCTCGACCGTCACATCAACGCTTTCGCCGACGACGCCAAGGCCTCGTTTTATCACCTTGATCAGATTCCACTCCCCGTTCCACTCGCAGGCCTTGAACACATGTGGATTCGCGGCGTTTTCAAAGACGGAACCAGTCAACAAATCGGCATAGTAATTCATGCCGTCGTCGCATCCGAAGATAAATGCGGCTTCGCCAAACGACAAATCGCCGTCATTGTCAGCATCGCTCCCAACCGCGACGACTACTTCGTTAGAAGCCGGTTGCGACATATCGAGAGAGAAGCTTACCATGTCGAGGCGCTCCATGTTTACGGCAATGGCTATGTTCGTGGATATTTCCGGATACGGCGGATCCACGTTGGGGAGCGCGGGAATGATCAGTGCCAGCAGAAGTGCATTCATGTCTTGCGCATCTATTTCGGGTCCTAATAATTACGAGTCAATTATAAGGTCATTTATTGCCAAGGGCAAGATACAAAAAGAGCAAACCGTTCACGGAATTTAATATGCTCGTTATGCAATCAAGCATTTTTGATGGTTTTTGCTATATTGCGATAGAAGTTCACGAAAATTGTTATAGCAATTTTAAAGGGTGCTGTGGGCAGTCTATTGCCAAAGCAGGAATTTGGTATAATATGGGCAAAATCATGAAACGGAAAATCCTAGTTGTGGAGGACGTCGAAGCCGATGCTCTTGCGGCGAAAGACGATCTTGAGAAAGGTAATTTTGAGGTCGACATAGCTCGTTCCGCCAATGAAGGACTTGGCAAGCTTCTGCTGAACCAATACGCGCTCGCGATTGTGGACTTGCAATTGAGTGCGAACGGCAGCTTTGCAGACGGAATGGATCTCATCAAGAAGGCCAAGGCGTCGAACGTCGCAACGCCATTTGCCATCTTCAGCAACATGACGGATACCAAGTCCATTGTCAAATGCTACGAAGAGCTGGGCATAAAGACTTTCATAAAGAAATTCTACGACCGCGGGGAATTGCTTGTGCGCATCAAGTCGATCCTTGGCGATGACGATGCGCAAAATGGGAGCGCCGCGGTGGTGAACATTGGCCCGGTGACGTATGACAAGGTCAACATGGTCCTTACCAAGAACGGAAAGAAGATAGACATTGGGAAGCGCCATTTGCTGATATTCAATTTGCTTGTTCACCACATACATGGATTCGTTACGATTGACATGATAAACGAGGTAGCCTTCGGGGGCTCGGCTACGAATCAGACAATCTCCCAGCGGATATCCGAGCTGAGGGATTGTCTCAAGGACGAAACGACAGGAGAGCCCTTCCCCATCCATTTCAAATCGGGCAAAGGATATGAAATACAGTATTGAAAGAGAAGCCGTGGCCGATGGAGACAGCCGCCTTTGGGCGATAAAGCGCAGGGCGGTATACGGCTGCCTGCTGTATTGGACGGCTATCTTCTTGTTGATTGTGACGATCGTCTACAGCAGCGTTGCGCGCAATCTGATAAGGAAGTCCGTCGTTGTAGATGTCGACAGCTTGCTGTACGCATTTGTCGTCATTGGCGTTGCATTGTCCATAGTCTACTATTTGTCAATGCGCAAGACGCTAAACAAGGCTTTCGCCGAAATCGCCAAACTGGAGGACGAGAAGGACGAAAACGTGGCCATAGTGATGCATGACTTGAAGTCGCCCGTCACCACTGTGCGGTCGCTTGCAAGACTCGGCAAGTCGTCCAAGGAAAACGAGGGGCACTACTTTGACCAGATATATGACTTGTCTGGGAAGCTCTATGACTGCATAGAGACCAATATCGACATTTCGGACAACTACACAGGAAAGGCACCAAAGGCCACAGAACCTGCAAATGTCTCCCTAATTGTGGCGGAATGTGCCGCCGAGATGCGCCCGAATGCAGAGGCAAAAGGCCTTAAGTTCGAGTTAGACATCGAAGACGGCGTCAAGGTCGTGTAAACGTCTCGCTGAAGCGTATTGGTCCGACAGTCAGGCTGCAAATATCCGACACCGGATCAGGGATGTCCAATGAAGTGAAGGCCCATATGTATGACAGATCGTATAGGGCTGGCAACGGAAGCTCAAAAGGCAACGGACTTGGACTCAAACAGGTGAAGTCCATCGTCACATTGTGCCATGGCGCCATCACCTGCAAGTCTGAACTCGGCAAGGGAACGAAGTTCACGGTTTTGCTGCCGGCGGCAGGGGTCAGGAGTTAGGGGTCAGTGCGCAGGGGTCAGGGGTTGGAGAGTGGAATTGATATCCTTTTTTATTAGAATATTTAACGCAGAGGCGCAGAGACGCAGAGTACGCAGAGTTTTTGGGGCTGCCTGCGGCAGGTTTAGAGACCGTTTGCGACGCGAGTCCAGCCATCCTTTATTTTTTGCTGTCCGAAATTGATCACTATTCCGAGTTTAAGAATGGTTGTCCCATCTGGAGTCGAACCAGAACTCTGGGTATCAAAAACCCGTGTGCAGCCGCTACACCATGGGACAAAACTCGGCGTATTATACCATAAAACGCGGCACCGCGCAGGAACAGGAATAGCCAACCCCGCGGTGGGTGCGGATCAAGCGCCCTTCCGCGGCAAGTTTGCCGCGCAGACCGTAGACGAGAACGCTTAGCTGATTGTCGCTCGCGCCCGAACCACTCCCCCACAGCTTCGTCATAAGCCAGTCGCGGGAAAGGACTTCGCCATGGCTTGACGAAAAGATCCTGAGAAGCGCGATCTCCCTGTCGCTGAGCGCCACCTCCTCGCCCGTCGAGCGGCGCATCGTAAGCCGCGATGCGCTGACGCGCCATTCCCCGAAGCTGAAATCGCCGCTTGGCTCGGCCGCACGGGACCTGCGCAAGGCCGCCGCGACACGCGCGACAAGAAGCGCCGCCGGAAGTGTCTTCGCCATGTAATCGTCCGCGCCGCAGCCAAAACCCTTAAGCTGGCTTTCCTCGTCGCCAAGCACAGAAAGGAAGATGACGGGTACGGTCGGATCGGTTTCGCGAATCGCCTTGCACACGGAGAATCCATCGCCCTTCGGCATCATGACGTCGAGAAGCACCAAATCCGGCCTCGACTCAGAGAAAAGCCGCAACGCCTCTTCGCCGTTCTTCGCCTCGCGCACGGAAAAGCCAGCATCTGCGAGAAAGCCCGCGACTGACTTCCTGACAGTCCTTTCGTCGTCGGCTACGATGATGTCGGCCCGCACGGACTGCTTTTGCGATTCCTGTTCCGAGACGGAGGACTTCATGTCCCCTCCGTCGTTTCCGTTCCTTCGGGGAAAAGCCGTGCAAGCACCTGCTCCGCCGGCGTATAGGATTTCTTGGCGCTGTTGCACTCCTTGCA
>CADCGZ010000175.1 GCA_902801025.1 uncultured bacterium
CGCGCTTGCCGCAGGATATGCAAGGCCAGTCGTCGACGATTCTGACGTTCTTGAGATCGTTGACGGGCGACACCCGATAATAGAACAACTTCCGGACGCTGAGCCGTTTGTGCCGAATTCGGCGTTCCTCAACACGACGACCGACCAGATAATGCTTATCACAGGGCCCAACATGGCCGGCAAGTCGACGTTCATCCGCCAGGTCGCTACGATTGCAGTAATGGCGCAAATGGGTTCGTTCGTTCCGGCGTCGTCGATGAGGATCGGCGTTCTCGACCGCGTCTTCACGCGCATTGGCGCGGGCGACGATCTCGCGCGCGGGCGTTCCACGTTCCTCGTCGAGATGCAGGAGACGGCGAACATCCTCAACAACGCTACGCCCAAGTCCCTCATCGTCCTTGACGAGATCGGGCGCGGCACTTCGACTTTCGACGGCATTTCGATTGCGTGGTCGGTCGCGGAGTACCTGCACGGCAAGGCGCAGGCGAAGGCGAAGACGCTTTTTGCGACGCACTACCACGAGCTTACCGACCTCGCGGACACTTTCAAGGGCGTAAAAAACTTTACGGTCAAGGTCAAGGAGGAGGGCGGGCGCGTGGTGTTTCTCCGCCGCATCGCCCCCGGTATCGCCGAAAAGAGCTTCGGTATCCACGTTGGCGCGATGGCTGGGCTTCCCAAGGAAGTCGTCGACCGCGCGGCGCAGATCCTCAAGAACCTCGAGGCGAACGAGCTTGACGTCAACGCGCCGCAGAAGGTCGTCCGCCGTCCGCGCCGCAAGCTCTCCGAAATGCCCGGCCAGATGACGTTCTTCTGACAAAGATCGTCTGCACGGTGCATTGTTTTTTGGTATAATAGTCGCATGAAAATGCGGAATACCCTGTTGGCGGCCGTCGCGTCTGTCGCGATTGCCGGATGTGTTTGTGTTGAAACTTCGGATACGTATGCCGAATCCCAGGAAACGGCCTATCCTGTATCGATTGACGAGGGCTTCACGCCGCTTTCCGATGGGAACGGCATGATCTACGGCAACGGCAACCCGATTACCGAGAAGGAGTACGGCAACTTCATTCTCCGCCTCGAGTTCCTGATGCCCGTCAATGGCAACAACGAGTACGGCAACTTCATTCTCCGCCTCGAGTTCCTGATGCCCGTCAATGGCAACAACGGGCTCGGCATCCGCACCCCAGACTCGAAAGTCGACGCCGCCTATCACGGCATGTGCGAGCTGCAGCTCCTTGACGACGGCGGGAACGCCTACTACGACGCCGAGAAGAAGGCCGACAAGCTGAAGCCCTACCAGTACACGGGCTCGATCTACGGCATCGTGCCTTCCCGCCGCGACAACGTCGACAAGCAGATCTGGGGCAAGGAAAAGAACTTCACCGGCGGCGGCAGCTACGTGAGGAAGCCGGGAATGTGGAACTTCGAGGAGGTCAAGGTCATCGGCAGCGAGATCGAGGTCTACCTCAACGGCTATCTGATCACGAAGGGCGATGTCTCGCAGTGGAAGGGCGATGGCGACACGCCCGACGGGAAGAAGCACCCAGGCCTCCACCGCACGCGCGGCTTCATCACTTTCTGCGGCCATGGTTCCGACGTGAAGTTCCGCAACGTCCGCATCAAAGAGCTTCCCGACGACGCGAAGATGGGCGCCGTCTGCCCGAAGCAGCGCATGGCCTGCCCGAAGGGCTTCACCGCCTACTTTGACGGCGACGAAACCGACCTTCCCGAGTTCTGGAAGGGCGTGACGACCGAACAGAAGTTCGACAACCCCGTCGTCCGCCAGGCGGCGACTGTGGAGAAGCGCGCCGAGATGCAGAAAATCGCCGACAAGGGCCGCGACGAGCACTGGCACGTGAGGAACGGCAACCTCTACTTCGACGGCTACCGCGGCGGCTACTCTCTCGCGACGAAGGAGGACTACGAGGACTTCGAGATGTGGGCCGACTGGCGCATCATGTCGGTGACGGGCGACTCCGGGCTCTATCTCAGGGGTTCGCCGCAGGTGCAGATCTGGGACGCGCACAACCAGTGGCACATCGGTTCCGGCGGTCTCTACAACAACCAGAAGAACCCCTCGAAGGCGCTCAAGATCGCCGACAAGCAGGTCGGCGACTGGAACCGCTTCCACGTAATCATGCGCGGCGACAAGGTGACGGTGTGGCTTAACGGCGAACTCGTCGTCGACAACGTCACGCTTGAGAACTACTGGGACCGCAAGCGCCCGATCTTCTTCAAGGAGCAGATCGAGCTTCAGTGCCACGGCGACCCGACCGAGTGGCGCAACATCTTCATCCGCGCGCTTCCCGTGCAGACCGTTCCCGCAGACCGCATTGGCGTCTGCAGCTGGAGCTGGCGCAAGCCGCTCGTTGAAGTCGCCGCTGCGATGGAGAAGGCGGGCGTCAAGGGCATCCACCTCGCTCTCGGGCCGTTTATCGCCCCCGACGAGCGCCACGGCGCGGCCGAATCGAAGGAGACGTGGGAGTTCGTGAAGTCCCAGGTCAAGTCCGGCAAGTGGAAGCTCATGTCGACGATGGTCGGCACGATCGGCGAGGACTACTCGACGCTCGAGACGATCAAGAAGACGGGCGGCATCGTTCCCGACGCGACTTGGGAAGGCAACAAGAAGATCGTGACCGAGGGCGCGAAGCTCACGAAGGAGCTCGGCTGCAGGTATATGTCGCTCCATGCCGGCTTCCTCGACGAGAGCGACCCCAAGGCGTTCGCGACCTACGTCGAGCGCGTCTCGTGGATGCGTGACGAGGCCAAGAAGTACGGCGTGACGATCCTCCTCGAGTCCGGGCAGGAGACGGCCGAGGACCTCGTGAAGTTCCTCGAGAAGGTTCCCGGGGTCTATGTCAACTTCGACCCCGCGAACATGATCCTCTACGGAAAGGGCGAGCCGCGCGAGGCGGTGAAGCTTCTCGCACCGTGGATCCGCCAGGTCCACGTGAAGGACGCGCTTTTCACGCAGAAGCCCGGCACCTGGGGAACCGAGGTTCCGTGGGGTGACGGTGCCGTCGGTGCCCGTGCCTTCATCGCTGAGCTCGAGAAGGCCGGCTACAAGGGCAACTACGTGATCGAGCGCGAGGGCGGCGACAACCGCGCCGCTGAAATCGGCCTTGCCGCCGAACGTCTTTTGAAATAACACACGAATCCGAAAGGACACACAAGATGAGGAATACCATTGTTGCGATGGCTCTCCTTGCGACGGCCGCCGGTGCGGGCGCGAAGGAGATATGGCAGGACCCGACGAGGTTCGAGGTGAACCGGCTTCCGGCCCGTTCGATTATGGTTCCTTGCGAGTGCCCCGAGGTGGCGCTTGCGATTGCGAAGCTTGCGATTGCGAAAGGCGAGAGGCCGCGCACGGAGTCAAAGTGGTTGAAGTCGCTGAACGGCACTTGGGGCTTCAAGTGGAAGCACACGATCGACGCCCCCGACTGGGAGAAGACGGCCGAGATCGCCGTTCCCGGCTGTTGGCAGCTCCAGGGCGAGTTCGATCCCGCGCTCTACACGAACGTCACCTACCCGATTCTCGGCTGGACGGAAGGCGACCCGATGGTAGAGCCGCCGAAGCACTACACGAGTTACTACTTCCGCAACCCTGTTGGGCTCTACTCGCGCACGTTCACAGTTCCCGCCTATTGGAAGGACCGCCGCGTCACGATTCACTTCGGCGGTGTCTCGTCTGCGATGTACCTCTACGTGAACGGCAAGGAAGTCGGCTACTCGCAGGACAGCCGCCTCCCGGCCGAGTTCGACATTACGAAGTTCCTCAAGGACGGAGAGAACGCGCTC
>CADCGZ010000176.1 GCA_902801025.1 uncultured bacterium
CCGGCGATCCGCGGCATCCGCGTGATGAGCCCATGGGCGACACTGCGGATTTCCTCGCCATTGACCTTGATGTCGTATCTGCGTCCGCGCATTACTTCCCGCAGAACTGACCAAAGCGTTCCAAAGAAATCACCGAGCCTCGGACGCAGCCTGTTGGCGGAAGCTGCAACAGCCGCGCCCATTCCTAAGTTCATTGAGCAGAAGAACGGTTCGCCGTTCGCGGTGAGTACGGGAATCTCTCGGAACGCACCACCGCGCAAGACGGCGATTGCCTGTTCCGCATCCGTCGGGATGCCATGCACGAGGCAGAAATCGGGACTCGTCCCCGTGTAGAGAACGCCGAATTTGAGAGAAGTATTGCTATTCGCCAAAGCGCCTCGCGCCACGGCGTTGACCGTTCCGTCGCCTCCGCATGCGACCACCGCCTCATAACCCGACGCCTCACGCGCAAGACGCGACGCCTCGTCGATATTCTCCAACACAACAAAATCGCCTTCGGGCAGAAGCGTGCGAAGGCGCGGCAAAATGCGGCCGGAGCGTCCACCGTGCGAAAGCGGATTGACCAAAACGAGGAATCGTTTCATCTGTAGATTCCCATTTTGTCGTAAACCTTCGTCGGCGTGCCGCCCTTCCAGCCGGAAACGAGCTTCTCCGTCTCTGTCCAGGGAAGAGGAAGTTTTTCACCGGCCTTCGCCGCAATCTCGGCGGCGCGCCGCTCGCACGTCCACTCCTCGCACGGCACAGCGAACGCCTTGCGCATCCGCGCATACGCAGTCTCGAACGGCACTTCGTTGAGATTCCCGAAGGAGATGTTCACGAACTCGCAGGGCTGGACGTCTCCGTTCGCACCCACGTAGAAGCGGTCGATTCCGCCACAGCAGCAACCGAGCATCTCCGCGGACTCCTCGTAGACCTGCGCCGTGAGAATCGTTGGAATGCGCGACTTGGCGGAATTGTAATGCCGCTGCGCGGCGCATGCGATGCGGACGGCCTGGGCATGCAGCGACTTGTCGAACGCCTTGCCCATCCACGCGCCACATGCCTTCGGATGGATAAGCTGGATGTAGTCGCAGTTGTTTTCCGCGGCAAGCGACATGATGCGGTCGATTCCTCCGTCAACCACCTCGCGGTCGGAGAGCACCGTGTTGAACCCGATGAGCATTCCCTCCTCGCGGCAGTCGCGCAGGAAATCGAGCGCGCGCCGCCAAGATCCGGCAACGCCCGTAAACGCGTCGTGCGCCTTTTCGTCGACGGAGTGAATGGACGACATTATGCCCGTCACCTTCAGTTCCGCGAGGCGGCGGATCTTCTCCGGCGTCGCGCCGTGTCCCGTCGAATTGACCCACACCTCAAGTCCGGCAATCTCCGTGAGAACCGCCTCCAGACGCTCAAAGCGGAGAAGCGGCTCGCCGCCTTCGACAGCCCACGCGACGATGCCGAAGTCGCGCATCTTGCGGACGTTCTCGACGAGGACAGGAAGCGGCAGCTCGTACGGATCGTCCTTGCGCTGGTAGCAGTGCGGGCATTTATACGCACATGCCTTTGAAATCGAGAAAACGACGCTTACGGGGCGCGGCGGACGGCAGATGACTTTATCCTCTAGCGCAGTGAAGAACGCCTGCGACGGATAACGCGGCAGATAGAAGTCGAGCTTGTATTCGCCGGACGCGAGACGCTTCAGCTTGTGCCTGAAGAAAATGCGCGTCAGCTGCGACGCCTTCATGAGCGCTGCGGGATGACGCCAGTACCGCCACGCGCACGCGAGCGACATGCGCACGTAGAAGAGAAACTTCCGAAAGCCCGTTATGTTCTCATTCCTTTTCATCGTTGTACCAGAGAAAAAGGAGTGGAATGGCAATCAAAGAAGCAATTGCATAAGGCCAAGTCATAGCAAAGAAGCGCACATGAAGCAAGAGGACGCATAGCTGGCAGTTGAAGCATGTCGCGCGGTGGTGCTTCATCTTTTCAACTGAACACTGGAAGGCCACGGCAATGGCCAAGATCAAGATTACCAGTGCCTTTTTCTGCGGCCCTTCGCCATGCATGATTCCAGCAGCAAAGATCGCCAATCCAACGAATGCTATTGAGACCAGTTCTGCAACATATTTATGGTAAGATGTCTGGAGCGTCCGCACACCAGCCTCTCGGTCTCCCTTGACATCCTTGTAATAACTGTTGTGGCACATGAGAAAATGGACGGGCATGATCCAAGCCGCGACAAATCCGAACTCGTCCAGCGTCGGGCAGCGTTTCGCC
>CADCGZ010000177.1 GCA_902801025.1 uncultured bacterium
GAGCCCGTCAAGTACCTCTACAAGGACGAGGTCCGCAAGGTCGGCAAGCTTCTCGGTCTTCCCGACGAGATGGTCATGCGCCAGCCGTTCCCAGGGCCTGGTCTCGCGGTCCGCTGCATCGGCGAGCTCACGAAGGAGAAGCTCGACATTCTCCGTCAGGCGGACTTCATCTTCCGCGATGAGATGCACAAGGCAGGTTTCGACAAGAAGGCGCAGCAGTTCTTCGCAATCAACACGAACGTCAAGTCCGTCGGCGTCAAGAACGGCGCGCGCACGTTCGGCTACGTGATTGCCATCCGCGCGATCTCGACCCAGCAGTTCGTCAAGGCCGGCATCGTCGAGCTTCCGTTCAAGTTCGTGGCCAAGGTCGCCGAGAAGATCGCCACCAAGGTCAAGGGCGCGAACCGCGTTGTCTGGGACATCACCCCGAAGCCCCCGGCCACGATCGAGTGGGAGTGAGGAGTCAGGAGTTAGGAGTCAGGAGTCAGGGGTCAGGGGCCAGTAGTCAGGGGTCAGTGTTTAGTGAAGAGGGTGTTTATAGATGGAAGTGCTGGGACGACCGGCCTCAGGATCCGCGAGCGGCTTTCGTCGCGCGCGGATCTTGAACTAGTTGTGCTTCCCGACGAAATCCGCAAGGACGTCTCCGCAAGGCGCGACGCGCTGAACTCCTGCGATGTCGCCTTCCTGTGCCTGCCCGACGCGGCGGCGATAGAGGCCGTCTCGCTCGTCGAGAACCCGAACACCGTCGTCATCGATACTTCGACCGCCCACCGCACGTCAGACGGCTGGGAATACGGTTTTCCAGAGCTCGCCGGCCGCCGCGCCGCAATTGCAAAGTCGAAGCGCATAGCGAACCCCGGTTGCCACGCCTCAGGCTTCATCGCTCTCGTCGAGCCGCTTGTCCGCGCTGGAATCGTCGCGAAGGATGAAAAGCTCTCTGCCTTTTCGCTAACTGGCTATTCTGGCGGCGGCAAGAAAATGATAGCCCAATACGAAGACGAGCTGGGTGCGTCATCGGGGGGTGCGGGGGATCTCCCCCGTCCGTTCCATCTCCTCCTCGGTGGCCGCCAGTACGCGCTTGGCCAGTCTCATAAGCATCTACCCGAGATGGTGAAGGTCTGCGGCCTTGCCGTCGCGCCTTGTTTCTCGCCGATTGTCGTGCCGCACTACAGCGGCATGGAAGTGACGGTACCGCTCTTTGACCGCGACCTCGCGGCGATAAAGGCGTGCTACCGCGAATATTACGGGGAATCCGCCTTCGCCAAGGCTACGGCGGACAAGCCGGGGTTGGTGTGCTTTGCCGACGATCCTGCGGCGGCGGAAGGTGGTTTTCTCTCGTCGGCCGGGCTTTCCGGGCGCGACTCCCTCGAGGTCTCTTGCTACGGCAACGGCGAGCGCGTCGTTCTCGTCGCGCGCTTTGACAACCTCGGCAAGGGTGCGTCTGGCGCGGCAATCCAGAACATGAACCTTGTGTTGGGAGTTGACGAGAAGTCGGGATTGATTTATTGATCCTTTCAACTCTTCAACCTTTCAACTTTTCAACCTTTCAACCATTCAACTTTTCAACTTTGCTTTCTAACTTCCACACTCACACGACGTTTTGCGACGGCGCGGGGACGCCCGAGCAGATGGTCGTCTCTGCGATCGAAAAGGGCTTTGGCGTCCTTGGTTTTTCGTCACACTCCGACATGGTGAAGGACCTTGACGCCTACAAGGCGGAGATACGTCGCCTTGCCGCGAAGTACGAGGGCAAGATCCGCATTCTATGCGGCATCGAGGCGGAGTACGACACCGGCTTCAAGCGCGGAGACTTCGACTACGTCATCGGCTCGACCCACTACATTACCGCCCCTGACGGCGCGCGCTTCGCGTTCGACGCCACGCATGACGGGCTCTTGAACGGCGTCCGCGACCATTTTGGCGGTGATTTTGTTGCGTTTCTCCACGCGTACTTCGCGCAGGAGCGTGAGATGGTGGAGAAGTACGATTGCGACGTCATCGGGCATCTCGACCTTGTTCGCAAGTTCAACACGAAGTTTCCTTTCTTCGACGAGAGCGCAGATTGGTATCGCGAGGAACTTGTCAAAACGGCCGATGTGGTCGCCGCGTCGGGTCGGCTTGTCGAAGTTAACACAGGCGCGATTTCGCGCGGGTGGATGGACGACGCCTATCCGTCGCCCGAGTTCCGTGCGCTTCTGCGGGAGAGAGGTGTAAAGTTCATCCTCTCGTCAGATTCCCATGCGCCCGACACGCT
>CADCGZ010000178.1 GCA_902801025.1 uncultured bacterium
CAGCGATGGCAGACAGGGAAACGGCCGATAGCGCGGCGAAAGCCGCATGTGCTGTGGTGCTTTTCATGCGGACATTATACCATCTGCCACGCCACGGCGCCATCACCCTATCGGGCGGGCACTAGAGCTTGTATTTTCTTGACGAACTTGGGAAAGAATCAAGTCGAGTTGGGGAAAAGACGCGAAGAATGGCCGTCGTCAACCCGTTCGCCGCGGACTGACGGCGAGGCGAAGAATCTGAAATCCTATTTGCCGTTCTTGGACTTCTTTTCTGCGGTCTGCTGCGCGAGACGCCATACGGCCTTTGCGCACAGCTTCATCTGTCCGTCGCGACCGAAGAACAGCGGATAGTCCGTGCGTCCCCTTACCGGGAAGTCGTTCAGCCAGGAGTCGCCGTCCGTAAGCCCCCACAACGTGACGCGGTCTATTACGTCCGCGTGTCGCAGGTACATCTTGAAGAGGTCGAAGTAGCGTCTTGCGTGCTCCTTCTCGACGTCCTTCGGCAGGACACCGTCCTTCCACGGATTGTACTTCTCGTCGTAGTCGTGCCTGGACGTGATCTCGGCGGTGAGACCCCACGCGCTCGGCAGCGCGCTGACGTCGAGTTCGGTGATCATCGCCTTTACGCCCACGGAAGCGAGCGCCTCGATAGTAGCCTCGTACTCCTCGACCTTCGGACCCTTGAGTCCGGCGTGGCTCTGGAGTCCGACGGCGTCGATTCGCACGCCCTTCTCCTTGAATTTGCGCACCATTTCGACTACGCCCCTGCGCTTGCCGGCGGTGAACATGTTGAAGTCGTTGTAGTACAGTTCCGCATCGGGATCTGCCTCGTGGGCGAATCGAAACGCCAGCTCGATGAAATCCTCGCCGATTCCGTCGCGCCACGGCGAGGGATGGAGTCTGCCGCCGTCGTCAAACGCCTCGTTAACGACGTCCCATCCGTGGATGCGTCCCTTGTAGCGTCCGACGACCGCGTGGATGTGCGCGCGCATCCTTGCGATCAGCGTCTCTCGGTCGGCCTTCGATCCGTCCGCGTTCACGAAGAACCAGTGCGGCGTCTGGTTGTGCCACACAAGGCAGTGTCCGATGATCTTCATCTTGTTCTTCTCGCCGAACGCGACGAAGCGATCCGAGACATCCCAGCGGAACTCGCCCTCCTTCGGCTGCAGCGAGGCCGGCTTCATCTCGTTCTCGGGCGTTATGGAGTTGAAGTGCCGCTCGACGAGGCGCGACGAGTCGTTCGGCGCGCGCATGAATATTCTGGCAGGGATCGCGACGCCGAACTTGAACGGCATCGCGTCCTTTATTCCGTCAGCTCCGAAGATCGCGCCGACCGACAGCACGGCCGCAGCCGCAAATGCTAATTTTCCCATCTCATCTCCTGTTGCAGGTGCATACCTTAAGTTTCTACGCGATTATACCATTTGGCGTCGAAGACGAAGTAGAGCGCCTTCTTCCCGCCGACCTTCGAAAGGGCGGACACATCGACCTTGATCGTCGTGCGGACGTCCGGAAGCTCACTGGATATCAAAGTCTCGCCGACCTTCGTGCCGCCTTCCGCCGCATGCGGCGACCAGACTGATTTTCCCGTTCATGTTCGCTCCTTTCGCTTAACGTCCACCCTGTCCGTAGTAGGCGTTTTTGCCGTGCTTGCGCTGGTAGTGCTTCTCGCCGACGTAGGGGACGAGCCCGGGCGCGGGGCGCGCGGCGCAGACCTCCTCGGTAAGCCGCGTCAGCTTCGCGCCGTACTTCGCCTCGGCGTCGGCCGCGCACTTCGCGTACGCGTCCCTGACGCCGGCCTCGATGTCCTCCAGCGAATAGCTCCAGACGCCGTCCACGAGCTTGTTCTCCCAGTCGTGCGCACCCTGCGCGACGACCCTGAAGCCGTCGTCGACCAGGACGGCCTTGATGCGCGTCGAGCCGAACTCGATGCCCATCACCGCCTTGCCTGCGGAGATAAAGTCCTTCATGGACTCAGATCGCGAAGGGATTCTCGCCCGGATAGAGCTCGCCCGCGGGCTTGGGCGTATTGATGTCGTCGACACCCAGGAGCTTCAGCGCCTCGAAGAGCGCCTTGCCCGCGTGGTCGAAGCCGTACGCGCCGTGGTGCGGGAAGCGCTTCTGGATGAGGACGTGGCGGTAGAACCGCGCGAAGCCCGGGATCGCCGCGACGCCGAGCGAGGTCGAGGAACGAGCCCTCGGCGATGTAGGAGACGAGCTGCGAGTCGCTGTTCGACTGGAGGCGGAACATCGTCGCCGCGCCGGGCTTGATCTGCCCCTCCATCGTGCCGCGCGAGATGACGGGCTTGCCGCCGCCCTCGAGGCCGCGGTTCATGATGAGCTGGTACTTCATCGCCGGCTTCTTGAGGCAGCTCATGCACGTGTTGCCGCAGTGGAAGCCCATGTAGAGGTCGCGCTTCTCGGCGCCGGCGAGCTTGATGCCCCTGGGGAGGATGTCGTCCGGCACGGAGTTGTTGATGTCGAGGAGCGTCGCCGGCTTCTCGGTCGCGCACTCGACCATGTACTCCGAGACCGCGCCGTAGAGGTCGACCTCGCACGCAACGGGAATGCCGCGGCCGGTGAGGCGGGAGTTGACGTAGCACGGCACGAAGTGGAAGCTCGTCTGAAACGCCGGCCAGCACTTGTTCGCGAAGACGGCGAACTCGGACGCGCCGCGCTGATTCTCGTACCAGTCCATGAGCGCGAGCTCGAACTGCGCGAGCTGCGGCAGGAGGTCCGGATACGGGCAGTTCTTCCCGAGCTCCTTCTGCATGTCCTTCGCGATGGCGTCGATCTCGCCCTTGCGCGAAGCCATCTTGTGGAAGTGCTCGAAGAGGTCGAGCTCTGAGTTCTCCTGCACGTTCACGCCGAGGTCGAAGAGCGGCTGGATCGGCGCGTTGCACGCGAGGAAGTCGTAGGGCCGCGGGCCGAAGCCGAACACCTTGAGGTTCCTGATGCCCAGGACGACGCGGGCGATGGCGGTGAAGTCCCTGAGTTCCGCGACAGCGCCCTTCGCGTCGACGACGGGATACTCGGGGATGTAGACCTTGAGGCGCCTGAGGCCGACGTTGTAGCTGAAGTTGAGGACGCCGCACAGGGCGTCGCCGCGGTCGGACTTGAGGACCGCCCGGTTCTCCTCCTTCGCGGCGAGGACCATCGCGGGGCCGCCGAACTTCTGGACGAACAGGGTGGTCGGGCCCTCGGGGCCGAAGTTGCCGAGAAACATGCAGCACGCGTTGACGCCTTCCTTGCGCGCCCACTCGAGCGCCTTCATCGCGTCGATCTCGTTCTCGATCGTGACCGGGCAGTCGACGACGGCGAGCTTGGCCTTCTTCGCCTCCGCCATCACGGCGGCGACGCGCTTTTGAGTGAGAGTGGCGGGGAAGCAGTCGCGGCTGACGCCGACGACGGCGAGTTTGACCTTGGGCTGATTGATCATTTTTGTTTTCCTTTGGTTAGTTTTTAAGTTTGAGGTTAAGTTTGAACCGCGAAATACACTAAATACACAAAACTTTTCGTGTGTTTCGCGTATTTCGTGGTTGCATCCGATATCCTAGTCGAGCCATGTCCAGAAGTACGCATAGGCGGCGATCACGCAGCCGACTACAAAAATGGACGCAACGACGTCGATCCAGTTCCAGCTCGCGCGGTTCGCCTTCTTGTACTCGGGCGAAAGGCAACTGAAGTTGAGTCCGTCGAGATGCGCGTAGTCTGGCGCAGGGGCCGTAAGCGACGCGACGACGACGATGACGAACGACGTGACGAGCAGGATTCCCGAGAAGTAGAAGTCCTGGATGAACGCGGCCTCCGTCGGAGTGCCCCATATCGCGTTTGCGGCGAGCTTCGCCATGCCGAGGACAAAGCCGAGCCCGAGGCCCCAGCACGCGCCGCGCAGGTTCATGCGCTTCCAGAGAAGCCCCGTGAGAAACACTGCGACGATTGGCGGCGCGAGGAACGCCTGCACCGACTGGATGTACTGGTAGAGGCCGCCACCGGAGATCGCCTTCATGATAGGGAGCCAGAGAAGTCCGAGCGCCGTCATCACGATGGTCGTGGTGCGCCCGATTACGACGAGCTTCTTCTGCGAAGTCTCGGGCTTGAGCTTCTGGTAGACATCGACAGTGAAGAGCGTCGAGACGGAATTGAAGAGCGACGCGAGCGAGCTCATAAGCGCCGCGATCATGCCCGCGACGACAAGCCCACGGAAGCCAACCGGGAGAAGAGTCTGCACAAGCGTCGGGAACACGGTGTCGCCGTTCAGCGCGCCGCCCTCCTTA
>CADCGZ010000179.1 GCA_902801025.1 uncultured bacterium
GGTCGCGATGCCGACGCCTTCCATCGTCCCGACAGGGGGAAGCCCGCCAGAGGACTTCATGTCCGAAAGCTTCACCTTCACCTTCACGCCGAGCTCGCGCTCCATGATGTTCGCGGTCGTTCCGCCGCAGATCACGACGTGGTCGAAGCCGAGCGTCGCCTTGCGCGCGTAGTCAGCGTCGTGCTCCTTGTAGAAGGGCGGGCCGGTGAGCACCCGCATGACGCGCGGATGGCGGAGGTAGCAGACGACGCAGCTTATGTCGTCCTTGCAGCCGCCAGGCGTCAGAAAGAGCGCCTCGCGCGCAATCGCGGCGCTTAAGTCGCGTGCCGAGATGTCGGGGTCGGCGGCAATCCTCTCCTGCGCGAACTTGAGGACGCCAGAGCGCCGCCAGCCGAACTTCATGTCCTTTCTCACCCCGAGCCCCGACTGCGTGACGCCGTCGGAGCACATGATGATGCGGTCCCCTGCGCGGAAGTCGGCCTCGCATTTCCTCACCTCGCGGTCGGGCCAGTGGGAGGACGCGACCTGCTCGTCCTTGAGCGGCGCGATCTCGTCCGTTCCCCTGAGGTGGATGTAGCCGGGGTTGCCCATCTCGCTTATCCTCGCCTTTCCGCCGAGGCGGAAGTCGAAGAGCGAGAACGTCGCGTATCCGATCTTCCTGACCTCGCAGATCGGGAGCGAGTCCATGATGATCTCGACCGCTTCGAGCATCGGGACGTTCGACTCAAGGAACTTAATCGCCATCGAGGTCGTCATCGTCGCGAGGACGTTCGCCTTCACGCCGCTGCCGAGTCCGTCCGAGAGCGCGACGAGATGGCGGTTCTCCTTTTCGACGGTCATGAACCTGACGTCGTCTCCGCACGCGCCTTGCCCGGTTTTTGTGTACTGCGCGGCCTCCATCTCGATGAAGAGGTCGCTCGCGGCGCTGTAGCCATGCTGAAGCGCGTCAGCCATTCAGATATTCCTCGCTTCCGCCCTGGCGGAGTCGCTTGCCGACCGTCTGGGACTCGTACGCGCCAGCGATCTCGTTCAGCATGATCTCCGTCTCGGCGATATGCTCGCCGAAGAGACGCGCGACCTGCTGGACGGTGTAGACGTTCTTGCGGATGACGTCGCGCGCCTTCGCGGCGATCTCCTCGCGGCGACCCTCGTTCTTCGTGACGTCCTGCACCACCGCGCCCGCGAACTTGCCGACGCTGATCGGGAAGACGCTTATCGTGACGATGCGGTCGTTCCACTGCTGGCGGTACTTGACGATTTCGCTGCCGTGCTCCACCGCGCCCGCGAAGAGTTCGGTGAAATCGGGCATGAAGCCGTCGACGCCGAGCCCGTCGAGATTGCCGAGCGCGTCGTACTCCCCGAGCGCGCCCGCCATCTCGGCGAAGAGGCGGTTGCATTCGACGATGAGTCCCTTCGCGTCGACCATGACGACGCCCGCAGGGATGTACTTGATAAGCGCGTTTGACGTGCGCTGGAAGTTCTTCTTGAGGTAGATGTGGCACATCGCCTCCTCGGCCTTCCCGGCGAGGAGCGCCTTTGCGAACTCTCGGCACGAGTTGTAGCCGCATGCGCCGCAGTTTATCTCGTCGGCCTTCGTCGTCTTCCCGACGCGCGCGAGCGCGCCGGCGATCGCCGCCTCGTCCGGCTCGTCGTCAACGACCGCCGCCGCGGGATATGCGGACGTCCCGCAGTGCGAGAAGCATCGCGAGGAGGAGGGGCGTATCGGTGCGGTCGCGTCGGTTGCGAAGAGAGTCGCGAGGCCCGATGCGCCGCGCGGCATGGCCGGGCCGTTGACGCATCCGCCAGGACACGCCAGCACCTCGATGAACAGCTTGCGCGGAAACTTCTCGGGATGCAGCTTGAACTCCGCGGGGTCGAAGTCCTCGAGCATTCTGCGGAAGTCCTCAAGCCCCGACACGGAAACGTATCTGACGTCTGTCTTGCCGTCGCGCAGCGTGTCGTTCATTCCTCCTTCGACGGAGTAAAAGCGTCCTTCCTCGGCAGGGCCAAGCGCGAGCTCGGCCTCTTCGCCGAACGTGATGCCGCGCTCTGAGAGGAACTGCTCGAGCGCAGGGAAGATGACGGCGAGGGCAAGCTCGTCGGGATGTGCGTCCGACTCGTTCTTCTTGGCGGCGCAGGGCCCGAAGAACAC
>CADCGZ010000180.1 GCA_902801025.1 uncultured bacterium
GAGTAGAGTTGGAGTGGGGAGTTGGAGTTGGAGAGCGGAATTGAAGATTTGAGAATCTTGTGCGGAAATTCTTGCCCTGACTCCTGACCCCTTGGCTATAAGTCTTTTGGAAACAACCAGGACAAGCGGTCGGCGCGGGGCGCCGACCCTACTTGTCAAGTCCCCGCTTAAAGTTGACACTTCGTTGTTGAGTTGTGTTGTTCGATGACAGGGCGGGACTTCCGCACCTGCTACGCTGTGCCGCAAGGGGAGCCGGGCGTCCCCGAAGGGGCGCCGCGAAGCGGCGAGCCCGCGACCCGTGCGGCACAGCGTGAATTCTCTTCCGGCGGCCATCACGCCACCTCCTTCCACTCGGCGCGGAAAGCGGCCGGCGTCTTGTAGCCGAGCTTCTCGTGAAGGCGGCGGTGGTTGTATATCCAGATCGCCTCCTCTACGGCCCTGCGCGCTTCTGCCTTCGTCTTGAAGTGCCTGTCGAGGAAGTACTCGCCCTTGAGGATGCCGTTCAGCCTCTCCGCCATGCCGTTCTCGTAGCAGTGCAGCTCCTCGGTCATGCTTGACTTCCATCCGAGAGCTTCCAGCAGCGCACGGTATGCATGTGAGCCGTACTGGCACCCCCTGTCGGAATGTGCCACGACCTCCTTGCCCGGCCCGACGGTCTTCGCCGCCATCTTCAGCGCCGCAAGCGGCCCCGCCTCTGTCTCCAGCGTGTCGCTCATCGCCCAGCCGACGATGTCCTTTGCGAACATGTCCATAACCAGCGACAGGTAGACGAAACCCTCCTCGGTGTAGATGTACGTGATGTCCGAGCAGAGCGCCTGGTCCGGCGCCGTCAGCTTCATGTCCTTGACGATGTTCGGCGACGGGACGAGCGACGGATCCTGCTTCGTCGTGCGGCAGCGGAACACCTTGCGCGGCTCGACAAGCAGCCCCTCGCGCTTGAGCAGGTCGTTGAGACGGTTCTTGCCGATGTTGAAGCCTGCCTTCCGAAGCTCGGGGCGAATCGCGACAAGCACCTTCTTCGTGCCGGCGCAGGGGTTCACCTCGCGCTCCTGGCGCACGAGGGCGAGGATCAACTCCTCGTTGATCTCCTTGCGGGAGCGAGCCTTGGCGGCCTTGTAGAACGCGGCCCTGCTGATCCCGAACCTGCGGCACATGGTGCGCACGGAGCGCTTAGTTTCGGATGCAGTCAGATGCATGATCCCACGCCGTTCTTTTTTTTTAGCTCGTCTGGCGTAGTGCCGAGGTTGCGGCACGCGATGCGCAGCGTCACTTCGTCGATCTTGTGGTCGAGCACTTCGTCGGCAAGCCGCTCCTTGAGCTGCCTGATCTCGGCTTTGAGACGCTTGATCTCATCAAGTTCTGTCCTGGTCTTCACGTATATCATCCTCCCGTTTAGATGCTCAAAGCCGAGAGTCTTCATCCAGTGGCGAACACCAGTCTCAGACACACTATATGCCTGCGCGGCATCCGCCACCGTCTTCCACTTCCCGTCCCGGAGCTCTTCCATGACTTTCAGTTTGAATGCTTCACTATACCGTTTTTTGTCCTTCATGTCTACCCACTTTCTTATTTTTTTTTCAAAAAGAAAGTGTCAACCTATCATAAAACGGGACACCCTTTCTATTGACTAACGACTAACAACTAACCAAAAAGGAAAAATGAAAATGAAAACGACAATGAAAAGAATACGCGCGGCGGCGACAAAGGCGGCGGTCGCGTTCGCTTTCGCGCTCTTCGCTGCAACAACTGCCGTCGCCGACGAAGACCTTAACGGCGGCACACGGTCAATTACTACTGCGGACGGACTGAAAGGCAAGACGTGGATCAACGGCACGTTGGACGTTTCCGCCAACCAGACATTGGCTGATGCCACGACGACGCTCGGCTCCGGTCTGACCGTGAACCAGACAAGCGGATGGTGGGGACTCGCCGGCACGACAACCCTGAATATAAACGGCGCGACCGTAAACTACACCTCAACGTCTACGCCCTACTTCGGAAAGCGCGCCAGCAACGAGGGAACTTACGGCGGCACGACGAGCGTTTCGCTCAACAACGGAAAGTTCATTTGCTCTTCTACGGACATCAAGTTCACAGCCAGGGCAAGTTCCACCACGGACAATCGCGATGTAGTCATCAGCT
>CADCGZ010000181.1 GCA_902801025.1 uncultured bacterium
GCACACCCGTAAGCTGTCCGACGATCTTTTTCAGCCGTAGCTGGAGCGCCGTCACATCTTCAATGCATTTTCTCATCTCTCGATCCTTTCTTGACTTATCGGCTGTGTATTATACTATACCCCCGTAGGGTATGTCAAATTCAGGCGGACTGGAGTTTACCCATTTTTTAGCTTCTGCCGGTCCGCCCCTCGCCAAAGCCGCCGAATTTAACTCCGATCAGCAGGGCTCTCGCTACCGCTCCGCAGAATTACATTTGCTTCGCACCCTTCATTCGTGTCTCGCTGAGCTCCGCATGTCGGCTTTGAGCTGGAGGAGGCATCCTCCAGACCTCCTCTGGCGTGCAGGGATCGGCTGTCATGTCTTCTAATCCTGCCGAAGGCAGCTCAAGAAGACAATTCGACGCACTGAATTGCCGTTAAGACATCGCGAAGCTGCGGAGCGGTAGCGGGAGCCCTAACGCTCGGAGTTTCTTTTTGTCAGGAGAAAAACGCCCATTTCACTTGTAAAAACGCGCATCATCCTTTATTTATCGGGGTGAGATGCACATTGACAGTCAAAAAATGGGTAAACTCCAGCAGGCGGACAGCTCGTCGGACAAGGGGTGCGACTTGTCATTCACGCGAATGCGAATCCGCAACCTCGAGAGCTGTCCGACGAGTTCCTTCGCCTCGTTTAGCGTGAGCCCTGCGTCGAAACCCGCCTTGAACGCCGCGCCGAGCTTGTCCTGCTCGCCGCGCGCAGTCCACGCGCCGATGTCGACGATCGCGTTTTCCCTTGCCGTCAGTTCTGCGGCATTTGCCGTTATTGCCATCGCCATTGCAATTCCTCCAAGAACAAGTCTCTTCATTATTGATTCTCTTTCTTTTTCGCCGCAAAGAGCGCAAAGAACGCGAAGGGTCAGGATTGTTTGATGACTTTTGCCGGCACGCCGGCGACGACGGTGCGCGGCGGGACGTCCTTCGTCACTACCGCGCCTGCGCCGACGATCGCGCCTTCGCCAATCGTCACGCCTGGGCAAATCGTCACCCTCGCGCCGAGCCAAACCTTGTCGCCGATTTTGACTGGCTTCGCGAACATTCCGCCGCGCTTGTCGGGATCGGAATCGTGGTTCAATGTCGCGATGATCGTCTGCGGGCCAATCAGCACATCGTCGCCAATGGTGATGCCGCCCTGGTCCTGGAACTGACAGCCGGCGTTGATGAACACGCGCTTGCCGATCTTCGTGTTCTTCCCGCAGTCCGTGTGGAAGGGCGGGAACATGGCGAACGATTCGTCGATCTCGCTTGCTGTCAGCTGCGACATGAGCGCACGCACTTCCTCAGGCGTATGGTACGCGCCGTTGAGCTCCGCCGTGATCTTCAGCGCCTCCTGCGAAAATGCGTGAAACGCCTGATGAAGTTCGCTCCCCGCGGGGATGTACTCCACCTCGGCCATCGTCTTTCTGAATTCATCAACGGTCATAAGATAGCCCTTGAACTTATAAAAGTTTGTCCTATTTTTTAGCATGGAGAACAGGAGAAGCAGGAGAACTTACCATCTTCTCCTTTTCTCCTGCTCTACATGCAAAAATTCAATACGACACAATCCCAGTAGTGTTATTCAGGTTTAGGTGCTTCTTGTAGAACGCCTCGATGCGGTCGAAGGGAATCGCTCCCTTGCCACCACCGTCGTAGAGATCGCAATGCGATGCGCCGGGAACGATGACAAGTTCCTTGTTGCCGCCTTTGAGCATCTTGAAGGCGGTTTCGCCGAAGTAACGGCTGTGCGCCTTTTCGCCATGCAACACCATCACCGCGCCATCGATCTCGCCCGCGTATGCAAGCAGCTTCGCATTGATGAACGAAAGCGCCGAGGTCTTGTTCCATCCGCCGTTCGAATTGAGCGAGCGTGCGTGGTAGCCGCGCGGCGTCTTGTAGTAGGCGTAGTAGTCCTTGACGAACTGCGGAGCGTCGTCCGGCAGCCTGTCGGGAACGCCGCCGCCAAGCTCGTACGATCCGGACTTGAAGTCCTTTATGCGCTGTGCGTTCATCGCCTCCTTCTTCGCCTTGCGCGCCGCCGCGCTGTCCTCCTTGTCGAAGTAGCCGTTCGCCGTCACGCGCGTCATGTCGTACATAGTCGAGGCGATCGTCGCCTTGACGCGGGATGCCGATCTTGCCGGAGTCTACATCATCGCGCGAGATGAGATAGTCCACCGCCGCCTGGAAGTCTTCCGTGTTGATATCAGGCGAAGCGACGTAACGCGGATTACCTCCCGACTCACCCGTGAAAGAAGGATCGAAGGCTATGGTTAGGAAGCCGCGCTCCGCGAGCGTCTGCGCATATAGTCCGCTCGACTGCTCCTTAACCGCGCCGAACGGACCAGACACCGCAATCGCCGCAAGCTTTTCATTCCCCACCTTCGGCTTGTACACGTCCGCCGCAAGCGTAATGCCGAAACGGTTCTTGAAAGTCGCCTTGGCGTGTTCAACCTTGTCGGACTTCGGGAACGTCTTGTCCCAGGTCTGGACGAGTTCAACACCGTCCGCCCCACCCCTCCGATTAATGATTTGTTCATGTTTGCTCCTTCTTGGCGTGAGACGTTACTTGCCTGCAATCCTTTCGTCGGCGAAATCCTCGAGCGCCTTGACGTTGGACTTGATCGACGAGCCGCCGAAGGCCTTGGGGGACAGAACCGTCGCCGCATCGCCGACGGTCTCCGCGAACTCCTTGCCGACGCGCTGCATTCCGCCGCCGCCGTGCGTCTGGAAGAGGCAGACCTTCTTGCCCTTGAGCGCGTCCTTGTTCTGCGACACCCATGTGCGCACAGGCGGAGCCATCGTGCCCCACCAGTTCGGCGAGCCGACGAAGACGAGGTCGTACTTCGCGAGGTCGAGTCCCTCGATGGGCTTGATGGGACGCAGCGTCTTTCCGTAGCACTCCGGCTTCGCCTCGTCGCAGCACTTCTGGAAGTCGTCGCTGTACGGCGTCTCGGCCTTGATTTCGTAGAGGTCGGCTCCGGTCTTCTTCGCGATTGTCTCGGCGGCGAAACGCGTGTTCCCGCTCCATGAGAAATATACGACTGCGCATTTCATTTTCTTCTCTCCTTGTTTTTCGGTTGATGGAAGGGGGGTGGCGGCATTGTTCGTGGTGGAGGTTTCGTTTGCCGAAGCCTCCTTCGAGCAGCCCAGTCCGAATACCGCCGCACCTGCGACGGCAAAAGTCTCCTTTACAAATTCCCTTCTGTTCATTGTTGTCCTCCTTTTGGTTTGTTTTAATGTTATCTCACGCAGAGGCGTGAGTCATAATATACGGTGCGAGGAGGTGTGGCAGCTGGAGCTTGGCGAAGCGCCCGACCCACTTCCCGGGATCGAACTTCGCGTCGCTCATGCACCAGCACGTCATCATGCCGTAGAGTTCGCTCATGAAAAGATGCACGAGCGTATCTACGGGAGTGTTCTTCTTCAGCAGGCCTTCCTTCACCGCGTCGTTGAGGAAAGCCGTCAGGTGCCTGTGGTCGTATGCGTACTTGCCTCCGCACATGTCTCCCGGAGAGTCGGAAGGGTTGATCACCTCGCGCACCCACTGGCGGCAAAGCTCCACGCCACCGCACGTTACGCCCTCCATGAACCCCTTGAAGTAGAACGCCAGCTTCTCGACGATCGTGCCCCTGTGCTCGCGCGCCTTGCGGTCCACGTCGCTGAACCACTCCTTGCAGCACTCGAAGACGATTTCCTCCTTGCGCTTGAAATAGACGTAGAAGGTACCTTTCGCCACGCCGCAGGCGCGCGTGATGTCTTCGACGGACACGTTGGCGAATCCCTTTTCCTCAATGAGCGAGCAAGCCGTCGTGTAGATCTTCCGGCGCGTTTCCTGTGCGTTCTCCTGCCGCTTTGTCACTTGAAACCGCAAGTCAATGACCCGCGGTCAGTGTTTAGGCGGCCTCCCCTCCCTGTAGGGAACGCTGGGTTCAGCGTTTGGCCGAAATCGCATGTGAGAGCACGGCCAGCGACTGCGCGAGGTCGACGTTCTGGACGATGACGCCGTCAGGCACGGAGAGTCGCACCGAGGTGAAGTTCCAGATGCCGCGTATTCCGGCGGCGACGAGCTTGTCGGCGCATGGCTGCCCGGCGTCGTTCGGCACCGTAAGGATGCCGAGCCTGATGTTGAGACGCTTCACGAGACGGGGGAGATCGGCCATCGGGCGGACCTTTACACCGTGGATCGTCTTCCCGACGATTTCAGGACTTGCGTCGAATGCCGCTGCAATCGAAAGACTCTGCTCCTCGAATCCCCTGTAGCCGAGAAGGGCGTTGCCGAGAGAGCCGACGCCGACGAGGACGGCGTCGGTTGAGTTGTCCCAGCCGAGCGCAGCGGTGATGGCGGCCTGAAGCTCCCTGGCCGGGTAGCCACGGCGCGGCTTCCCGGGGACTCCGGCCATCGCGAGGTCCTTGCGTGCCAGCACGGAGTCGAGGCCGAGCTTCTCGGCCACTACCGCGCTCGATATGTGCGTCTCGCCGGCCGCTATCATCTCGTTGATGCAGCGCAGGTAGACAGGATACCGGCGGATCGTCGGCAACGGCAGCGCGAAGGGCTGCGCAAGCTGGTTCTTCTCGTTCATGGCGGAAAGTATACCATAAACGGCGGCCGATAAGATAATAAAATATCGCTATTGACATACCGATATAAAAAGAGCTATAATATGCCGCACTCGCCCGGAAAGGGTTTCCGGGACGTATACGAAAGAAAGGGTGGATATGGCGGAAAAGGCAATGGAACCGGTCGCGGCACCAGCCGCGGACGACGGAATGGAGGCGTTCGAGCGGATGCTTGAACGCGTGAGGGCGGCGCAAAGGGCGTATTCCACGTACTCCCAGGAGCAGGTGGACGCGATCTTCAAGGCGGCCGCGCTTGCCGCGAACAAAGAGAGGATACCTCTCGCGAAGATGGCTGTCGCGGAGACGGGCATGGGCATCGTCGAAGACAAGATCATCAAGAACCACTACGCGGCAGAGTACATCTACAACACGTACAAGGATACGAAGACGTGCGGCGTCGTGGAGGAAGACGAGGCGGCCGGGATCATGAAGGTCGCCGAGCCCATCGGCGTCATCGGCGCGGTCATCCCGACGACGAACCCGACTTCGACGGCGATCTTCAAGACGCTCCTCGCGCTCAAGACGAGGAACGGCATCGTCATAAGCCCGCATCCGCGCGCGAAGAACTGCACGATGGCGGCGGCGAAGGCGGTCCTCGACGCGGCGGTCGCCGCGGGAGCGCCTGCGGACATCATCTCCTGGATCGAGGCGCCGAGCCTTCCCAAGACGAACCTTCTCATGAAGGAGGCGGACATCATCCTTGCCACGGGCGGACCCGGCATGGTGAAGGCGGCGTACTCGAGCGGCACTCCCGCCCTCGGCGTCGGCGCGGGCAACGCGGCGGCGATACTCGACCCGAGCTGCGACCTCGTCAACGCCGTCAATTCGATCATCCACTCGAAGACGTTCGACAACGGCATGATCTGCGCGACCGAGCAGACGGTCATCGCGGACGAGCTCATCTACGACGACGTCAAGGACGAG
>CADCGZ010000182.1 GCA_902801025.1 uncultured bacterium
GGGACGAACTTGACCTGGAGCCCGAGCTTCTCGGAAAGCGCCTCGGCGACGGGCTTCAGCGTGAACGCCGCGTTGTCGGGGTTCGGCGCCGCGCCAAGCTTGACGCCCTTCGGACGGCCGAGGTGCGACATGAGGACGAGCGAGCCGCCCTGCTCAAGGACGTACTTGATCGACGGCAGCGCCGCGACGATGCGGGTGTCGTCGGTGATCTTGCCGGAGCCGTCCTTGGCCATCGGCACGTTGAAATCAACACGCATTACGACGCGCTTGCCCTTGAGCTCGACGTCGCGGAGAGTCTTCTTGTCCATTTTTTGTTTTCCTTTCTGTGTAAAGTTCGGTGGTTAAGTGGTTAGTTCAACCTTATTTAACTACAAAGGGCACCAGAATGGTATTCATTCCGATGCCCTTCGCCATCACATTCCCGTATTCCCTGAATTGTTTTACTTGGCCATCTTGTTGAGCTTGAGCTGAGCGCGAGATTTCTTGCGGTCAGCCGTGTTCTTCGTGATGATGCCCTTCTTCACGGCCTTGTCGAGGCCGGAGACAAATTCCTTGAACTTCTTTTCAGCGTCTGCCCTGTTGTTCGCATCAGCGAACTTGAAGAGCTTCTTGTGCGCATCATGGAGCTTCGCCTTGCAGACCGCATTGCGCTTGCGGGCCTTTTCGTTCTGCCGGTCGCGCTTCCTTGCGGCGCGGCCACCCTTTATATTAGCCATTTTTTCTTATCCTTTTTGTGGGAATGTTCGCGTATAGTATATCATAACCGCCCCCTGCGGCGCAAGTGCACCTGGTCGGTGAAGATGACGAGGAAGAGCGCGGCCATCGAGAACTCCATGCCGTTTGTCCATGCGCGGAGGCGATCGGGGTCTACTACATGCCCGAGAACAACGACGACAATTGCGCCAACAGTGACGCCAAAGACCCAATAGGAGTGGTTGAGCGCCGAAAGCACGGTGCAATAGAGCAGGTTCCGCCGCGGGTCGCGAATCTGGCACGCCGCCTCAAGCGCATAGTTCTCGTCAGTCAGCATCAGTATCAAGTACGCCTTGCGGAAAAGCGGCGCGTCCTTCCATCGGGAGAGCATCGTCCAGCCGTAGAACGCGTAGCGGAAGTTCACCGCGAGCGTCATAAGCGCAAACGCGGCCCAGGACGTGCGCTGGGCGATTTCGCCGACGCCGGCGATCGACATCGTTCCAGTTACCCAGAGCGCAGACGAGAGAAAGCCCCAAAGCGGCGACAGGACCACGTTCCCCTTCGCGGCTAGAAGGACTCCCGCCACAAAGCCCATCGTCGTGTAGCCCATCAGCACCGGCAGGGAATCGACGAACGCGCGCCTTATTGTCGCGTTGCGTTCCCGCCGCGGAATCGCCCCCTCGCCGCTCATTCCCACTCTATCGTCGCGGGCGGCTTCGAGGAGATGTCGTAGACGACGCGGTTGATGCCGCGCACCTCGTTTATGATGCGGTTAGAGATGACGCCAAGCGTCTCGTAGGGAAGCCGCGTCCAGTCTGCCGTCATCGCGTCAATCGAATCGACCGACCTTATCGCGCAAGTATACTCGTAGGTGCGCTGGTCGCCCATCACGCCAACCGTCTTCACGGGGAGAAGCACTGCGAACGTCTGCCAAATCGACTTGTAGTTCGGGAGCTTCTTCACCTCTTCCTGCACGCGGATATCCGCAAGCTGCAGAAGCTTCACCTTCTCTTCCGTCACTTCGCCGAGGATTCGGACGCCAAGCCCGGGGCCAGGGAACGGCTGGCGGTCAAGAAGCTCGTCTGCCATTCCGAGAACGCGCCCGACTGCGCGAACTTCGTCCTTGAAGAGATCGCGCAAGGGCTCCACGAGCTCGAACTTGAGGTCTGGAGGGAGTCCGCCGACATTGTGATGCGACTTGATCGTCTGCGACGGACCCTTGACCGCATGCGACGACTCGATGACGTCGGGATAGATCGTGCCCTGCCCGAGGAAGCGGCAGTGCTTGAACTTGCGCGCCTCGTCGGCAAACACGTCGATGAAAGAACTTCTGCGCCGCGCGCGCGACGGTGAGGTCGAGCCCGAGGTTCTTCGCGAACATCTCCTCGACCTGCTCCGCCTCGCGGTAGCGAAGGAGCCCGTTGTCGACGAAGATGCAGTGAAGCCGCGTTCCTATCGCCTTGTGGAGAAGGACAGCCGCAACGGAAGAGTCAACACCGCCGGAAAGCCCGAGGACGACCTCGTCGTCGCCGACCTGGCGCTTCATCTTCTCGACCGTGTCGTCAATCCACGTCGTGAGCTGCCAGTCGGCGTTAGCGCGGCAGATGTTGAAGATGAAGTTCGAGATAATCTGCTTGCCATGCTCGGTGTGCACGACCTCGGGATGGAACTGGATGCCGAAGAAGCGGCAGTTTTCGTCGCGCACAGCCGCATAGGGGCAGTTCGCAGACCTTGCGCTAACCTTGAAGCCGGCCGGAATCGCCGCGACGCGGTCGCCGTGGCTCATCCAGACAACGAACTTGTCGGGAAGCCCCTTGAAGAGTTCGTTCCCCGGCTCGACCGTCATCTCCGTCTTGCCGTATTCGCGCTTCTCGCCCGGCTGGACCTTGCCGCCAAGCTCCTGGCTCATCAGCTGCATGCCGTAGCAGACGCCAAGA
>CADCGZ010000183.1 GCA_902801025.1 uncultured bacterium
TGTGAATTGAAAAGTCAGATGCGCTATTGCAACGTCAGATGGACATGTGTAGCATCTGGTGTTGCAAACCGGGATTCCAAACGCCTCGATTTCATTGGGTTTCTTGCCCAATCCGCTGTGCGCAGACCAAATACGTCCCGAAAAGGCCGTTTCCGGGCAAAGCTCCGCCATGCGGACCCAGGCCCCTGCGTTTGATTTGCAACTTCAGGTGGACACCCTCCCATGAGGACCGTGTCACGGGTTCGCCGTCACGCCTGCAGCCCGCATGGCCCAGGCCGTCATCTCGCCGTCACGCCGCAGCCGCGGCAGGACGACACGCTACCAGCCGCGCTTCCTGCGCAGTTCCTCGACCGCCCTGCGCGCCGCCTCCTCCTCGTCGACGAGCTTCCTCGCCCTTGCTATGACCTGCTCCGCGATGTCCGGTATGAGCGCGGGCGTCAGGTTGACCTTCTCGGCCGGGACCTCGACGAGCCCAAGCTCCCGCGCCGACGCGACGAACTCCTCGCCGTAGCAGAATCGCATCATCTCGAACGCGCTCATCCCGCCGAGCTCCAGCCTGTGGTAGCTGTTCACGTGCGACAGCACGAGGTTCACGTCCTCCTGCGTCAGGTTGTCGAAGCTGACGCCCTTGACGAGGATCCTGCGCATCTCGTGGTGGTTGCGCTCGATGCAGCCTTTCTGCCCGGGCTTGCCCGCGTCGCAGTAGAACACCTTCGTCCCGAACGCCTCGATCGCCGTGGGGTCGCTGAACTCGGAGCCCCTGTCCCCGAGCAGGATGCCGAAGACCATCGGGAACTGCACGTCGAGGAACGCCGCGTGGACCGTCGCGACCGCGTCGTTCGCCGACCAGGCGTCCTTGTGGTCGCAGAGGACGCCGAACATCATCATCGTCTGCACGTTGAAGAACGTCGCGATGACCTTGCCGCCCCTGCGACCCTCTAGGGTGTCCATCTCCGAGACGCGCCCGATCGCGTCGGGGTCGGACTCGAGAAGGCCCACGAAGTCCTCGAACAGCCGCCCCTTCAGGCAGTCGCGGTCCACCTTGTGCTCCTTCGCCTTCTTCTTGCGCGGCCTGATCATGCACGCGCGGGGCTGGTCGCCGCGCCTCGCGTTCGCGAAGCGCCCGTCGTTCAGGTAGTTGTAGAGCGTCCTCACGTCGCAGTTGAACAGGACGCGGTTCGCAAGGTAGACCGCGTAGAGCGACTGCCCCTTCGAGAGGCCCCCCTTGATCAGCGCGTCGTAGCGCCGCAGCTCGTCGCGCGTGACTATCGCGCCCGCGTGCGCGTCGCCCCAGGCCTCGCGCGCGAGCTTGTCCGCACGCTCGGCCGAGTAGTACGTGTGCATGCGCGCGCAGCGGTCGACGTAGGCGCAGCTGTTGCACACGTAGGGCGCGGCGTGGTAGTGCTCGCGGCACCGCTCGGGGACGAACTCCGCGCAGTACCGGTTGCAGAGCCTGCACTGGCCGCACTTGCCGGAGCAGCCCCTGCCGCCCGCGCACACCCCGAAGACGCCGCACGTGTGGCGCTTCGCGCACCAGTTCTGCCCGCCGAACCGGCACGACCACTCGAGCTTGTCGTAGCGGTACGCCTTGATCTCGCGCACGACCGTCGAGCGCGACACTCCGGCCTCCCTGGCGATTTCCCTGATTTTCTTCCCCACGCGCAGCCCGTTTTCGATTATAATACGCTGCGAGAGGGAGAGATGCTTTCTTCCCTTCTTCATATTTGGTTTCCTATTCTGTTGTTCTTGGTTATGGCCGTCACGCCAACAATCCCAAGGTAGCAGGCAGCAGAATAGGAAATCTTTTCGTCTCGCGCAAGAGGGGAATTGCAGACGCCGGGCAACGGCCCTCCCCCGGACCCCCACCCCCGCGGCGACCCAAGCTAATACGGCCGGGCTCCCGTGAAGGGCCCGGCCGCCGCTTGGGCACCCCGCCGCGAAAGGACAGGCTACCTCATTTGAAATCCCAGATGGACACCCTAAATGTCCATCTGACTTTTCAATTCACGGACTTTTCAATTCACGGCTTCAGCGAGACTGGACAGCCGTCGCCGCGACGGTCGAAACGATGTCGTCGACCGAACAGCCGCGTGACAGGTCGTTACATGGCTTCGCGAGTCCCTGCAAAACGGCGAAGCACGATGCCTTGCCGATTCGCTGCGTGATCTTGTAGCCGATGTTGCCCGCCTGGAGGTCGGGGAAAACGAAGACGTTCGCGCGACCTGCGACTGGACTCCCCTTCGCCTTGGATGCCCCGACTTCAGGGACGATTGCCGCGTCGAACTGCATCTCGCCGTCAAGCGCGAGGTCAGGCGCGAGAGAATGGGCGATTTCCGTCGCCTCGCGTACTTTGTCGACAAGTGCATGGCTGGCGCTCCCCTTCGTCGAGAAGGAAAGAAGCGCGACGCGCGGCTCGGCAATGCCGCAGAGAGTACGTGCAGTGTCGGCCGAGGCAATCGCGATATGCGCGAGTTCCTCAGCCGTCGGGCATGGATTGACAACGCAGTCGGCGTAGACGAGAAGCCCGTCCTCGCCAAGAGAGCGGTCGGGGCACTCCATCAGGAAGCTCGACGAGACGAGCTTCATGCCGGGAGCTGTCTTGATTATCTGCAGCGCGGGACGCAGCATATCGCCAGTTGAATGGACGGCGCCGGAAACAAGCCCGTCGGCATCGCCCATCTTCACCATCATCATTCCGTAGTACATCGGGTCCGCAACGAGCTTTGCGGCCGCCTCCTCGGTAAGCCCCTTCGCTTTGCGAAGTTCGTAGAGCGCCGCGGCGTATGCGTCAAGCTTCGCCTTGTTGGAGGGAGCTTCGATCTGCTCTTTCGTAAGCAAGATCGGGTCCGCAATCCCCTCGTCCTTGATGATCTTCGCCGCCGCGACGGTACGCGGCTCGTTGCCCTCTGGCAGCGCGATGCGCTTGACGCTCTTGCGCGCCTTTCCCTTTATCTTTTCGACTAAGTTCATTGTATCCTTTTACACAATTATTATGGCAAAGCTGCCTTGCGCTCCTCATCGTAGGCGGTATTCGGCGCGAGTCGACTCATTTTCGATCAGCGCCGCCTTCGTCTTCTTAACGAGACTGTCAGACGACTCAAAAAGGAGGGAATTCTCGAAAATGGACATAAAGGAGTTCTTCTTGCGGTAGCCGTAAATCCGCACGTCTCCGCACGCGTCCATCGGCAAGTTGTCGGACGACTTCGAGAGGCAGATTCCTGCCCTCGGCCACTATCCCGACGAAACGGTCGTAGAGCTGCTTCACGGGTTCTTCCAGTATCTTGACGTGCTCGGGGTTTACGGGCTTGAGGGGGTTTAGCATGTCCTTGTTCTCGCCAGATGCAATAGTCACGTCAGTGACGCCGATCTTGCGCGCAAGCTCCGCGATGTTGAAAGTGCTCATTATTACGCCGATGGAGCCGGTGAGCGTAGTTGGACGCGCCATGATCCAGTCGGCGCCTGCCGCTGTGTAGTACCCGCCGGAGCAGCAGAGGTCGCCCATGTGCACGAAGACAAAGCGACCCTCGGAAGACTGGCGGAAACGAAGAATGGCATCGTGCAGCTCGTCCGCAATCGTGACGCCGCCTCCGGGAGTGTCGATTTCAAGGTAGAGCCCGGCGATCGACTCGTCGTTTATTGCCGCCTTGATCTTGCGAAGCGCCGTCGGCGCGCTTGTGTCATCAGTCGTGCCGAAGACGGGGTGATCTATTTGGGAGGACATGACTCCGCTTATGCGGATCTTAAGCACATGTGCCGCATCTTCGTCGCCGTTGCCGGAAAGCCATACCTTCTTGAACTGATTCGCGTCCTGCGGCGCAATGGCGATGGCATCTTGCGAGTCCATCGACATCTCCGAGCATCCTCTTAAGGCGACTGCCATTATTAGCGAGAACAAAAAAACGACGCCGATGAAAATGCCAACGGAAACGAGGCATCCGGCCATGCAGCCAATCTTGGTATTTGTTTCCATATTATATCTTTACAGTATGTGACCCATCTTCTCGCGCTTGGTGTCTAGATAGCGCTTGTCGTGGGCGTTTGCAGGAATCACAATCGGCACTCGCTCAACAATCTCGATGCCATAGCCATCAAGCCCCTTCACCTTGCAGGGATTGTTCGTCATGAGCCGCACCTTGCTTATGCCGAGATCCTCGAGAATCTGCGCGCCTTCGCCATAGTCGCGAAGGTCAGGCGCAAAGCCGAGCGCGACATTCGCCTCGACTGTATCAAGCCCCTCCTCCTGCTTGCGGTAGGCGTGAAGCTTGTTCTCAAGCCCGATTCCACGCCCTTCCTGGCGCATGTAGAGAACGGCTCCGCGACCCTCTCGCTCAACCATCTCCATCGCGGTGTGGAGCTGCGGCCCGCAGTCGCAGCGCTCGGAACCGAGGACGTCGCCAGTGAAACACTCGGAGTGGACGCGCACGAGAACGGGCGCGCCGTCGTCGACCTTCCCCTTCACGAGCGCAAGATGCTCAAGCCCCGTGATGCGGCTCTTG
>CADCGZ010000184.1 GCA_902801025.1 uncultured bacterium
ATCAAAGCCCATCTTTCGCGCCGTTCACGAGCCTGGCCACGCGGCCAGGCGAAACTCGCAAACCACAACTGCGCAGCTAGCGGGCCAGACGCGGCTATTATGCCAAATCCACACCCCCGATGCAAGAAGGAAGACAAAGGACATCAGACAAGGGTGCACCGAGAGATTTATGCAGACACCCCAAAATTTCCGCTTGCATTTTCGATACGCATATACTATAATATATGCCATGAAAAACAAATCACCGAAAAAGGTCCGTTCCCGCGCAGAGATCCTTGCCGAGATCGCAGCGCTTCCCCCCTCCATCCAGGGCACCATCTCCTCCTACAAGTGTCCGCGCAAGAACGGGCCGCCAGCCGTCTACTACAACCTCCAGTACACGCTCAATGGCAAGAACCACTCGAGGACCATCCCCGTCGGCATGGTCGACGCGTTCAAGAACGCCCTCGCATCCGGCAAGAAGCTCAAGGATCTCGTCCTCGAGCTTTCGGACGCAGACGCCAGACTCCTGGTGGAGCAGTCGTCCGCTCTAAAAAAAAGCTCGCGCACCTCGTCCTGAGAGGCGCCGCGAAGATCCACGCCGTTGTCGACGCCGCGGCAACGTCGATCGAGCGCGACGGCATCGGATGCACCAGCCGCCTGGAGCAGACGCTCTTCGACGACATGAACGGGCTCTGCCGGGAGCTCCTGGCCGAGCTCCTGGCGGCAGGCGCCGCAACCGCGAAGGGCTACATCCCGGAACCCGGGGAGCGCAACGCGGGCAATCACGGCAAGAGGGTCGTCACACTCTTCGGCGAGCTCCCGGAAATCAGGCGCACCTACTACTGGAACGAGGACGGCCACAAGGGGCACTATCCGTTCGATGACAGGCTCGGGCTCGTCGGGCGGTACACGCCGGCCGCCGCGAACGAGATGGTCCGGTGCGCGGTCAGCCACCCGTACAAGGACGCAGCCGACGCCTTCTCGCGCAACCACGCCTTCAGGGTCTCCGCAGACACGATACGCGAGGTCGTCGGGCTCTACCGCGACAGTTCATCCTCCTTCGCCAAGGGCAAGGGAGCCGGAGAGCCGCGCGACGAGGACTGTCTGGCGCAGACCGTCTGCGTCATGGCCGACGGGACCGGCATGCCAATGAGGAAGGAATGCCTGCAGGGCGTCAAGGGCAAGGACGGACGGGCCAAGACCCGCGAGGTAAAGGCAGGCGCCATCTTCGTCGCCTCGACAACCGAAGACAACGAACCCCACCGCAACCTCGGCACGACGACGTATGTCGCCACGACGCACAGGCGCGAGAAGTTCGGCAAATACCTCAGGGGCGAGTTCGACAGGCGGTTCGCGACGCCGCCGGAAACCGTCCTGTACATAACCGACGGGAGCAAGTGGCTGCACACCGTCCACGACAGCGACTTCCCCTTCGCCGTCGAGATACTCGACGTCTGGCACGCGGTAGAACACCTCAAGCCGCTGATGCTCGGGCTCGGAATCAAGGAGGGCTCGAGGGAATGGAAGTACCGCCACCACTACTGGTCCGAGCGCATCAAGTCGGGCAAAGTCCAGGGAGTGCTCGACTACATCTGGAAGAACATGCGCAACAGGCTCGGCAAGGACGCGATGCGCGAATTCAAGTACTATCGCGGCAACGCCGGAAGAATGAAATACGACGAATACCGAGCCAACGGCTGGTTCATCGGCTCGGGCGTCATCGAGAGCGGATGCAAGACCGTCATCGGGCAGCGCTTCAAGCAGTCGGGGATGCTCTGGTCGCTCAAGGGCGCCAAGGCGCTTCTTCCGCTCCGCACGCTCTACAAGTCAAACCGGCTCGACGAGTTCTTCGACTATCTCGTCAAGGATCTTCCACAGGTCGACTGCGCGGCATGAGCTTTGCGCCCTTTGCGTTCTCTGCGGCTAAAACCCCTTGACTCTGCATAAATATCTCGTTGCACCCTTTGTCGCAGCGCGGACGGCGGACTTGTCATGCGCGGATTGTACACAAATTCAATCG
>CADCGZ010000185.1:0-3007 GCA_902801025.1 uncultured bacterium
CCTCATCGTCATGGACGAGACCGACTGCGTCGTCGACATCGCCAAGTTCTACCTCGACTTCACGGTCGACGAGAGCTGCGGCAAGTGCGCGCCGTGCCGCATCGGCGGCAGGAAGCTTCTCAACTACCTGAAGAAGATCACCGACGGGCGCGGCACCGAGCAGGACATCAAAGACATGGAGGCGATCTGCGACGCTATGAACAAGGCGTCGCTCTGCGGCCTCGGCCAGACGGCCTCCAACCCCGTGCGCTCGACGCTCCGCTACTTCATGGACGAGTACATGGAGCACATCAAGGACAAGAAGTGCCGCTCGGGCAAGTGCTCTAAGCTCATCCAGTACAAGATCGACCCTGCGAAGTGCAAGGGCTGCACGATGTGCGCGAGGAAGTGCCCTGCGGGCGCGATCTCGGGAACCGTGAAGAATCCGCATGTCATCGACCAGGCGAAGTGCATCAAGTGCGGCGCCTGCGAGGCGACCTGCAAGTTCGGCGCGATCAGCCACGGCTAAGGGGAAAGGAAAGGTTTTACCATGGAAACTGAAATGATCACTCTTGAGATCAACGGCAAGTCCGTCGAAGTTCCGAAGGGCACGTCGATCCTCAACGCGGCCAAGGCCGCCCACATCAAGATCCCGACGCTCTGCTACCACCCAGACCTCAAGCCCGGCGCAAGCTGCGGCATCTGCGTCGTCCGCCAGCTCGTCCCGAGCCGCACGGAGCCCGGCAAGTTTGTGCCGAGCCCGAAGCTGCTCCGCGCCTGCACTACCGAGGCGGCGCCCGGGATGAAGATCCTCACGCACGACCCCGACATCGTCCAGGTCCGCAAGACCGTGCTCGAGCTCATCCTCGCGAACCACCCGCAGGACTGCCTCCAGTGCCCGCGCTCCGGCTCCTGCGAGCTCCAGGCGATCGCGGCCGACTTCGGCATCCGCGACATCCCGTTCCCGAAGGAGGTCATCCACCGCGACGTCGACAACTCGACTCCCTCTATCGTCCTCAACTCCGACAAGTGCATCAAGTGCGGCCGCTGCGCCGAGGTGTGCCAGGAGATGCAGAACGTCTGGGCGCTTGAGTTCATCGGCCGCGGCGAAAAGACCGTCATGGCTCCCGCAGCCGGCGTCAAGCTCCAAGTGCGGCCAGTGCTCCGCTCACTGCCCCGTCGGCGCGATCTACGAGAACGACGAGACGGCGAAGGTCTGGGCCGCGCTGCGCGACCCAGAGAAGACCTGCCTCGTGCAGATAGCCCCCGCGGTCCGCGTTGCCGTAGGCGAGGCGTTCGGCATGAAGCCGGGCGAGCTCACGACGGGCAAGATCTACGCGGCCCTCAGGATGCTCGGCTTCGACAAGGTGTTCGACACGAACTTCTCCGCCGACGTCACGATCATGGAGGAGGGCACCGAGTTCATCAAGCGCTTCACCGAGCAGAAGGACCTTCCTCTCCTCACCAGCTGCTGCCCCGCGTGGACCGACTGGATGGAGAAGTACGCTCCTGACTTCACGACGAACTTCTCGACCGCGAAGTCGCCGCAGCAGATGCTCTCCGCTCTCTGCAAGAGCTACTGGGCCGACAAGAACGGCGTCGACCACACGAAGATCCACGTCACTTCGATCATGCCCTGCACGGCGAAGAAGCACGAGATTGCGCGCGACGAGTTCATGAGCGCCACCGGCACCCAGGATACCGACGTCGTGCTGACGACGCGCGAGCTCGCCCGCATGATCAAGGCGGCCGGCATCGACTTCGCCTCGCTCCCCGAGGAGCCGGCTGACAAGCTGCTCGGCGAGTACACCGGCGCGGGCACGATCTTCGGCGTCACCGGCGGCGTCATGGAAGCCGCTCTCCGCACGGCCTACTGCCTCATCACCGGCGACAAGCAGCCCCCGAGCATCGACTTCCAGGCGGTGCGCGGCATGGAAGGCGTCAAGACGGCGACGATCGACATCAAGGGCACGAAGGTGAACATCGCGGTCGCCCACCAGATGGGCAACGTCGAGAAGGTCCTCGACATGATCCGCGAAGACCGCAAGAACGGCGTCAAGCCGCGCTTCGACTTCATCGAGGTCATGGCGTGCCGCGGCGGCTGCATCGGCGGCGGCGGCCAGCCCTGCCTCGCGACGGACGCAGTCCGCGCGCAGCGTACGGCCGGTATCTACACCGACGACGAGAAGTGCACTCTCCGCATGTCGCACCTGAACCCCGAGGTCACGGCCCTCTACAAGGACTACCTCGACGGCAAGACGGGCGCGCAGGGCGGCGAGAAGGCGCACCACCTCCTCCACACCGGCTACAAGAAGATCGACGTCTATCACTTCGAGTGACGTGCACGCTTCATTGTCTGACATTGTTGCCGACATAGCGGCAAACTCGATCGAGGCCCATGCGGGCCTCGTTCGAGTTTCTGTTGTCGAGGAAAACGGCACGATAACGCTTCGCGTCGAGGACAACGGGAAGGGTATGCCGCCCGAAATCGTCGCCAAGGCGTTTGACCCGTTCTATACGGAGCCGGGCAAGCACGACAAGCGCAAGGTCGGCATGGGGCTTCCGTTCGTCAAGCAGACGTGCGATGGCTGCGGCGGCTGCGTAAAACTCGACAGCACGCAAGGCGTAGGGACGACTCTCGTCTGCACGTTTCAGGCCGACAACATCGACTTGCCGCCGATGGGGAATCTCCCTCAGGCGATTCTCTCGCTCTTCAACTTCGACGGAGATTTCGACCTCGTATTCCGCCACAGGAAAGGCGGCAACGAGTATGAAATCTCCCGTCTTGAACTAAAAGATGCCGTAGGCGGCTTTGATTCCGTCGAAGGGCTTTCGCTCGCCCGCGAGTTTCTCGAAAGCCAAGAAGAGTCCCTTTGAGGTGCGCTGGCCGCTATCGTGCCGAAGGGTTGAGATCTGCGAGCTTTACCGACGCCTCGAACTGCGAAAGCGAGGTCGTCATTATGCCGATTCCCTCGCGGCGCGCGGCTTCAACCATGTCTTCCGGCGGCTGGCGGTCGTGGCAGAGGAC
>CADCGZ010000185.1:3036-4069 GCA_902801025.1 uncultured bacterium
GCGTTGAGGTGGTTCTGTATCGTAATTAGCACGGACTCGTCGCCGCAGTGTCCCATGACATCTGAGAGAAGATCAGACGTGTAGGCCGAGGTAATTTCGCCATCTTTGTTCTCTACGACTACTGTTCCGCCGAGCCGTTCCGCTATTTCACCGAATTTCATAGCATAATTATACCATAATTTGGCGAGCATGGCTTTTCGCAAGGATGCGTTTCACAGTGTTTTGGGTGTTCGTTTTTGGTATAATATGCGCGGTAAATGGAGGCAAGACATTATGCGGCTTTGAGTCGTGAAGGACGCAGGACGACTGCGCTCCTTGTGGTCGCGCTGTCGCTTCTCGCCTCCGCCGCGCGGGCAAGCACGGGATTCACCACCAAGGCGACTCTGTCGACGACGCAGAGCGGTCCCACGCTCGCCAACGGAACGGTGTATGTCGTGCCGTCCGACGCAACTATCGACCGATCGCCCGGCTCGACGCTGAGCGCGATGTACGTGGCCGATGGCGCGACGGCCGTGATCTACATTCCGAAAAACGTGACGCTCACGGTGCGCGGCGGCAATGCGAGCGGCACCGAGAGCGCGGGCGCGGGCATCCGCCTCAACAACGGCTCGACGCTGATCGTCACCGGCGGCGGAAATCTTAACGTCACCGGCGGCAACGCGGCGAACGGCGGCAACGGCGGCAACGGTTCTAGCTGTTCGCGCTCCGGCGACTGGTTCTATGCCGGCAGCGGCGGCAACGGCGGCGGCGGCGGCGGCGGCGCGGCAGCGGCCATCGGCGGCGTGGGCGGCGACGGCGGAAGTGGCGGAAGCGGCGCCAGCGGTGGCTCGGAAGATTCGAATGGCGATTTCGCCAGAGACGGCTCTAGAGGTTCCGATGGCGGCGCGGGACAGGCCGGTACGACGCCGGGAACGCTCTACCTTCTCGGCGCCGTGAAGGTTTCGGCGACCGGCGGCACCGGCGGTTCGGCCGGCAGCGGCGGTTCCAGCGGCAGCGGAGTATACCATCGGTACACAAACGACTACTACGGCGG
>CADCGZ010000186.1 GCA_902801025.1 uncultured bacterium
AAAAGAGCGCAGCATCAATTTACCATAGATTAAGCTTCGCCGTCCGCATAGAAATGCGAGACACACGTGCCGCAAACTTCATGCCCACCATTTTGCAGTTCGGCCATCTTGGAACGGATGTCTGACGCCGATTGCGAAAAGTAGCTGTATCGTCTTCCTTTCGCTTTACTAATCAACTTATTCTTGCAAATAGTTTCCTCGTCATCATTGAGGTAAACAGATACTTTACCATCGTTATCTCTTTTGATGGTAACCTCTGCAACATGCATGTTCTTTGCGTTTTCTGCCACAATGTTCGTGCTATCGTAAATAGCCCAGCCATTGCACCCTGCGTGTTCAAACGGAATATCTGCCATGAGTCTAATCCTTTCCTTGAATTTTAGTTTGTCCGATGCAATCACCCGATTGCATCACGATGAAGTCACGCGACCACACCGTTCGCGACTCATTATAGCACATCGACTATTCGTTGTCGCGCTATGTATACGCAAACGTATACTTCAAGGCCGTTTTTCTTGCAAACGTATACTTCACGTATACTTGCGGAATGCACTGCCGTCGCCTCGCTGCAAGTTTCACGCAAAGACACCTGAATCAAAACGCGCGCAGACACCCAAGCGAAAACGCTTCAGCAACTGCGCGGAAAGGTGACTGTGAACGTCGAGCCCATGCCTGGCGTGGAGTTTAGCGAGACCTTGCCGCCGTAGCGAGACTCGACAATCTCTCGCACCGTCGCGAGACCGAGCCCAGAGCCGACCCTGTCGCCGGCGTTCGACGCACGGTAGAACCTGCGGAAGACGGACTTCTGCTCCGCACGAGGTATGCCGCGCCCCGTGTCGGAGACGATCAGCCGGGCGTAGCGCCCCGCGCTCTCGGTTCCCGACGACCTCTCCGACGAGATACGGATGGGCGCGGACGAATATGTCCTTCTCTGGGACAGAGCACCTTATATCGACATCCTTCCCATCGTGAACCTTCGCGTCCGCGACGACCCTGCACGCCACAGCCGAGAGGTTGACCGGCTCCGCATTCGAATCGTCGAACCCGGCAAAGCCCTTCACGAGCAGCATATATGCCGATATCATCTCCGCCTCCTTGACGCTCAGGGACTCGATGGCCGAGGCGGTCGAGGCCGCTTCCATGCGCCCGCTCCTTATGCCGCCCGCCTCCTCCCGTATCGCGGAGAGCGAATGGGACAGCCGGTGCAGCGTGTTGCGCACAAGCCCCTCCATCTCGTCACCGAGCTCCGCCTGGCGTCGGGCCATGCGCAGGGCGACGAGCAGCAGCACCGCCCCGAGCGCCGCAGTACCCCAGAAGTACCTCGCCGACGTCCGTACGGACGCCTTCATGAAGTCGACGATCTTCTGCGCGTCGGCGTCAGCGAGGTTCGGGCGGGCGATTCGGCACGCGGCCGCGCATGCACGGTAGTGGCCGACCGCAAGCGCCGCCAAGACGAGGGGCACGGCGAACGCCAGCACCGTACGGCGAAGCCTTCTCCCGAAACCGCTTCCGTCATGCCTTGAGAACATATCCGGTCCCCCTGTTGGAGTCTATCAGGTCGCGCGGCGCGCCAACCTTCTCGAACTTGTCGCGAATGTACGATATCTTCGTCTCAAGGCGCTTGGACGTGCGCTTGACGTCGCCCCACGCCGCCATTTCAAGCACGTCCGGGTCAACCCGCCGTCCATGCGCCTTGACGAGCGGCAGAAGTATGTTGTACTCCCTCTCCGAAAGATCGACAACCTTGCCGTCGTAGAACACGGTCCGCGTGGAATCGTCGACGCGAACCTCGCCGCATCTGAGCATCGCGCCCTCCCCGACGAGACTGCCATGCCAGACGGCGCGACCGACACGCGCCTGGAACGTCTTCTCGTGGAAGCTCTTAGATATGAAGTCGTCCGCGCCCAGGTTGATGCACTCCGCCTCCGCCGCCGGGCCGACGAACTCGCTTACGACGACTATCGGGAGATACGGCTTCGTACGCCGAACAGACTTGAGCACCTCTATCCCGCCGAGGCGGGGAAGGTTGACGTCAAGAACGACGACCGCGTATCTGCCGGCCTTGGCCATCGCGAGTGCGTCGACTCCGTCGCACGCACGCTCCACGCGCAGGCCCATTCCCGACAGGAGCGCGGCGTACCTCTCGTAGTGTTCCGAGTTGTCCTCGGCGACAAGTGCGGTTTTAGTTTCCATATCTTTCATTATAGCAAATCCCCTACTGCCATGACATCACCTCTGCCACAGCTCCGCAAGTCGGCGCGTGTAGAGGGGATTGCGGTTTTCGACCTCGATGTCGTCCTGTTCCTTAACAAGCATCGTGTCGTCCTCGCCCCATATCCACGACTCGCCGCCTGCGAGCACAGCCATTAGCCACTCGCGCGCAATTGTCTTTGCATCATCGCCAAGCTCGTGCCCACCTGGAAGTGGCTTGAACAGGAGCGAACCGCCCTGGCCCCTGTAGCGCATGGCGAACGACCGGCTGATCCGCAGCCGATCCTCGTCACCAGTACCGCACGTCACAAGGGCGGGCACCTTCGCCGCAAGGTCACCATCAGGATACACTCCGCACCCATGCGCACCCCACGCGGCGACCGAAAGCTCCTTCGACTGCGCGAAGAGCGCCGCGCACTGTCCGCCCGCCGAATATCCATAGAGAACTATCGAACTCGCCTTTCTTTCCAGTTCCAGTCTCAGGTCGCCAGTATTCGCCCTTCGAGAACGAAGGAGAGACAAGAAACGCCCGTTCGCGGTCCGCCAAATCGCCGAAGCCGAATTCTTTCAGCGTCTTGGCGCCAGGCCAGCCGCGGCCACCGAAGAGCACGACAACGCGAGAGTCGGCGTCGTACTTCCGTGGAACACGGCAGACAAACTCCACGCCAGCGACGGCAATGCGCACGATCTCGTCGGGGACTGGCTGCTCGACCTCCTTGAAAGCGGGCTTCCCCCACGCCTCGGCAATGGTGCGGCTCGGCAGGCTCACGCGGTCAACGGGATTCACGAATTCGGCCTCCGCGCTTTTGGCAGTATAGAACACGTCGTCCTGGTCGTCACCTATGAACACCTCCTCGCCTTTCTTGCCCGAAATGCAATGCGAGAGAAACGCCCGCGCAAGGCGGAGCGAGTCGGGCGGCACGTCGTGCGGATGATTCGGGAACGACTTCCAGATTATGTCGATCCCGCGACGTCTGGCCTTCTCGACGAACGCGCGGCTGATGACATAGCGAGCGGAATCCGCGTCGCCGCACGTGACGAGCCCGGGCACGGCGCGCATCGTCGCCTTCGGCTCGTGGAAGACTCCACACGCGTGGCTGACCCACGCGCGGCACCGTCCTGGACGCCACGCCGGAAAGAGGTTTGCCGCCTGGCTTCCGGCGGAATATCCGTAGTAGCAGATCTTCGAGTCGTCGATCCTGTACTTGCGCTTCAATGCCGCAAGTGCGTCGAAAAGCGCCTGCCCTGACCACGCTTCCGGCGACCAGTAGTTATCGTCCTGAAAGCCAGGGCAAACGAGGAATGCGCCGTTCTCGTCCGCCCAGTCCGACCAGCCGAGCTTCCCC
>CADCGZ010000187.1 GCA_902801025.1 uncultured bacterium
GCTTGGCGCGGCGCCGAACCCCGACAACGCGGCGTTCACGCTGAAGCCCGTCGCCGAGGCGCTTTCCGAGAAGCTCGGGCTCCAGGTCAAGTTCGTCCCAGACTGCATGGCCGCCGACGATGTCGTCAAGGCGCTCAAGCCCGGCGAGGTCGCGCTCCTCGAAAACACCCGCTTCTACAAGGCCGAGGACGGCAAGGTCAAGAAGGACGACGACAAGAAGGGCATCCACCTCACCGACGAGGAGTTCGCGGCGAAGAAGGCCGAGCTCAAGGCGCAGCGCGCCGAGATGGCGAAGAAGCTCGCCTCTTACGGCGACCTCTACTGCAACGACGCGTTCGGCACGGCTCACCGCGCCCACGCCTCGACCGCCGTCATCGCCGACTACATCCAGCCTGCGGTCTCTGGCTTCCTTCTCGAGAAGGAGATCCAGTTCCTCGGCGATGCCGTCGAGAACCCGGTCCGTCCGTTCGTCGCCATCCTCGGCGGCGCGAAGGTCTCTGACAAGCTCGCGGTCGTGAAGGCGCTTCTCAACAAGGTCGACACGCTCATCATCGGCGGCGGCATGGCCTACACCTTCAAGAAGGCCCAGGGCATCAAGATCGGCACGTCGCTCTGCGAGGACGAGCAGGTCGCCTACTGCAAGGAGATGCTTGCTGCGGCCGACGCGAAGAACGTGATCGCGAACAAGTTCCCCGAGACGAAGGACGCGTCGGACATCGAGATGAAGCTCTGCGAGGGCGACATCCCCGACGGCTGGATGGGCCTCGACATCGGGCCTAAGTCCGTCGCCCTCTTCGCTGACGCCGTGAAGGGCGCGAAGACGGTCGTCTGGAACGGCCCGATGGGCTGCTTCGAGTTCGCGCCGCTCTCCAAGGGTACGTACGGCGTCTGCGACGCGGTTGCGACCGTCAAGGCGAACGGCGGCACGTCGATCATCGGCGGCGGCGACTCCGTGAGCGCGGTCAAGAAGTCCGGCAAGGCGGCCGAGATGAGCCACGTCTCCACCGGCGGCGGTGCTTCGCTCGAGTTCCTCGAGGGCAAGACGCTCCCCGGCGTCGCGGCTCTCACCGCGAAGTAATATCGTCTATCCGGACGATGGAAAAAACTTCGGGGCGCGCCAATCGGCGCGCCCCGAACAACAAGGAGGACGGAAATGAGGACAGTTGCGGCAGCGGCGCTTGTTTTTGCGGCGGTTCTTGCGGCGAGGGCCGACCAGGCCGACATCGCCAGGCACGACAGGAACATGGCCGTCGAGGGAATCGTGGTCACCAATGGCGTCAAGTGGATCGACGGCCGGCTTCTGCCCATAGAGGGCCGCGCGTTCGACGACGTCGAACACTACTACGACCGGCTCCCGGCGAATGTCACGACGAACGTGAATGCTGGCGTCAGGTCGATGAAGCACCACACGTCGGGGATGATGTTCAGGTTTACGACGGATTCCAGTCGACTCCTGTTCAAGTGGGTGCCGTACAACGGCGGGCTTTCCATGGACCACATGCCGTCCACCGGCATGAGTGGGATCGACGTCTACCGCTTCGACGCCGAGAAGGGCAAGTGGCTTTACGTCAAGACGGGGCGCATAACGTCTGCGAAGGGCGGGTCCCTCGATCTTGGCTGGACTCCCGGAACGCCGTGCCTCGTCAACCTTCCGCTCTACAACGGATTGAAGTCGTTCTCGCTGGGAGTCGCGACGAACGCCTCTGTCGCGGCGCTCGGCCCGCGCAAGAGCGGCGTCGACAAGCCAGTCGTCTTCTACGGGACGTCGATCACCCACGGCGGATGCTGCTCGCGCCCGGGAATGGCGTTTGTTAACATCGTCGGCCGCGATCTCGACGTGCCGGTCGTCAACCTCGGGTTCTCCGGCTCCGGCGTGATGGAGTTCGAGATGAGCGAGCACCTTGCGAGGATCGATGCGAGCTGCTACGTGCTCGACTGCCTGTGGAACATGGGCTCCTTGGCTGGAGGTCCGCGCAAGGGGCGCAACGTCGAGGAGAACTACGAGCCGTTCATAAGGAACCTCCGTGCGAAGAGACCTGGCGTCCCGATTGTGATGGCCGAGGCGTGCGACGTCTACTGCGGTGGGCCGAATGCCAAGGACAAGTACATCAAGGCGCTGTACGACAAACTCATCGCGGAGGGCTGGAAGGACCTCGTGTATCTCCCGAAGGACGGGATGTACGTCGGCGACCTCGAGGGAACGGTGGACGGCTGTCATCCGAACGACTGGGGCATGATGTCGCTCGCCCGCGCTTTCGGCGGAGCCGTCCGCAAGGCGCTTGGGGGAAGTCTTAAAATTCGCTATTGACTTCCTGCGGCGCCGTTTGGTATACTACGCGCCGTTTTGGGCTATTAGCTCAGTTGGTTAGAGCGCTTCCTTGACATGGAAGAGGTCAGTGGTTCGAATCCACTATAGCCATTTGGGCGAATTTTTGCCCTACAGACGCTTATTGCCCTTGATTTTGCCGCCGATTTTTGGTATACTCGCGCGCAATTCCCGAAAATAGGGAAATTTACAAGGAGAAACCTAAAATGGTCAGCTACAAGAAGCTTGGTCTCGTCAATACCAAGAAAATGTTCGCCAAGGCGGTCAAGGGCGGCTACGCCATTCCCGCGTTCAACTTCAACACGATGGAGCAGATGCAGGCCATCATCCAGGCCGCGGTCGAGACTAAGTCTCCCGTCATCATGCAGGTCTCCAAGGGCGCCCGCAAGTACGCGAACCCCACGATTCTCCGCTACATGGCCGAAGGCGCCGTCCAGTACGCCAAGGAACTCGGCTGCAAGAAGCCCCAGATTGTCCTCCACCTCGACCACGGCGACAGCTACGAGACTTGCAAGAGCTGCATTGACTCCGGCTTCTCGTCCGTCATGATCGACGGCAGCTCCCTTCCTTTCAAGGACAACATCAAGCTCACCAAGAAGGTCGTCAACTACGCGCACAAGCACGACGTGACGGTCGAGGCCGAGCTCGGCGTCCTCGCGGGCGTCGAAGACGAAGTCCAGGCCGAGGAGAGCCACTACACGAAGCCCGAGGAAGTGATCGAGTTCGCGACCAAGACTGGCTGCGACTCCCTCGCGATCTCCATCGGCACCTCGCATGGCGCCTACAAGTTCAAGCCCGAGCAGTGCACGCGCGACAAGAAGACGGGCAAGCTCATCCCGCCGCCCTTGGCGTTCGACGTCCTCAAGGCCGTCGAGAAGAAGCTCCCCGGCTTCCCGATCGTCCTCCACGGCTCGTCCAGCGTCCCGCAGGAGCACGTCGACACGATCAACAAGTTCGGCGGCAAGCTCCCCGACGCGGTCGGCATTCCCGAGGAGCAGCTGCGCAAGGCGGCGAAGAGCGCGGTGTGCAAGATCAACATCGACTCCGACTCGCGCCTCGCGATGACGGCGGCGATCCGCAAGCACTTCGCGGAGCATCCCGAGCACTTCGACCCGCG
>CADCGZ010000188.1 GCA_902801025.1 uncultured bacterium
TGTTTCTTCCCAAACTCAATGCGACCAGGGTAGTCGCATCCACTAGTTCCCAAGCAGAGGGATGCGATCGGTGGCATTGAGTTGTTCCCAACAGGAAGAGCAGTCACCGTCAAGGACAGCTGGACTTCTTCCTTCCCCCTGGGGGAAGGTCGCATTTACTTTTAGAAAAGGCTTCTCCATACTTGTATGTCCTTGCGCCCGCATGGTGCTGGAGCAATCAACAAAAGGAACGAAACAAGATGAAGAAGCCAAGACTGACCGACTCGGACCGGCTCGCGATAGAGACCGGCCTCAAATCGGGAAAGACAGTATACAACATCGCGAAGGCGTTGTCACGCCCCGTCACGACGATCACGCGGGAGATAAGGGCCCGCGCGGTCGAGTCCGACAAGGGCGCGGCCTACCGCGTCACCAACAGGTGCGCGTTCAGGATGGAGTGCGAGAGGCGCGAGGTCTGCGCCCACTGCCTCTACGACGGGAGGCGCCAGTGCAAGTTCTGCCGACAGTGCAACTCGCACTGCCCCGCGTTCGTGGAGCAGAGGTGCGAGAGGCTTGAGAGGCCCCCGTTCGTCTGCAACGGATGCCGGGTGGAGCGCAAATGCGTCCTGCGCAAGCGCTACTACCTCCACGCCAAGGCGCAGGAGGCCTACGAGACGGTCCTCTCGGAGTCGCGCACCGGCGCGAACATCACCGAGGGCGAGCTGATCCTGTGCGACAGGACGCTCAGGGACCTCACGGACAAGGGGCAGTCCATACACGCGGCCATGGTCAACAACCCCGACAGGTTCACGTTCTCGCTCAAGACCGCCTACCGCTACGTCAACGGCGGCCTGCTCTCGACGAAGCGGCACGACCTGCCGAGAGCCTGCGCGCTCAAGCCGCGCAAGGGCAAGGGCGTCGAGCACAGGGTGGACAAGACGTGCCGCGTCGGACGGACGTGGAACGACTACCTGAAGTTCGTCGAGGAGCATCCCGGCGTGCGCGTCGTGGAGATGGACACCGTGGAGGGCGTCAAGGGCGGGAAGGCCCTGCTGACGCTCCTCTTCAACCCCTTCAACTTCATGCTGGCGTTCCTCGTCGACGCGAAGACAAGCGAGTGCGTGCTGGGGGTGTTCGAGGCCATCGTCACCGCCCTGAAGGAGCGCTACGGGGAGGACGGCTGGCGCGAGGTGTTCGCGCGCCTCTTCCCGGTCATCCTCACGGACAACGGCACCGAGTTCTCCAACCCGGCCGGGATCGAGTTCGACGAGGACGACGGCAGGCTCACCTTCGTGTTCTACTGCAACGCCTACGCCTCCTACCAGAAGGCGCACGCCGAACGCAACCACGAGTTCATCCGCCTCGTCCTCCCGAAGGGCACGGCCTACACGGAGCCGACGTCGTTCGACGCCCTCACGCAGCGCGGCGTCTCGCTGATGATGTCGCACGTCAACTCCTACGTACGCAAGGGCCTCGGGAACAAGACCCCCTACGACCTCTTCACGGCCGAGCAGGGAGAGGAGATCGCCAACCTCTTCGGGATATCCCGCATAGCGGCGAACGACGTCACGCTCAAGCCTTCGCTGCTGGGCATCGAGGTCAAGGTCAAGGAGAGCGTCTCACCGTCGGAGACGGCACCGGCGAAAAAGTGACGCCAGTTCCATAGGCACACCTCCAGAACGGGCGGTGGCAGCCAGTCGCATTGACTTGTTCCGAAAAAACATGATGCGCCTGGGCTGGGGAAACTTTGCCCTGAAACGGCCTCGCGGTGGGCAAAACCGACTCCCCGGACGGTGCGAGAGGCGATTTTGGGAACAACTAAATGCACATTCGGAACAACTAAATGCCCATGTGCCATCAAGGCACAGATTTAGTCGCATTTACTTTGGGAAGTCACCAGGCGGATTTGGGCGGCGTCCATCTTCGTGAAGCCGACTTGTCCGCCATAGCGCAGTGCGCGGCGGCGGAAGCACTTTGCTCCAAGGTCTTTCATTTCGCCGCCCCCTTTTTCGCTATCAGTCGTTCTGCGTCGGCATAGCACTTCGCCAATTGCGCGGGGGTCGGCAGAATGCGTTTCAACTGGTAGTTCGTTATACCCATTGGAAGTCCCAATTCCTCCAAGTGGTACTTGGCTAGGACGCGGTTGTGTTCCTTGCAGATGAGAAGACCAACAGGTTGGTTGTCCACGGATGTGTTTAGCACGTTTTTCACCATTGCCAAATATCCGCTCAACTGCCCAAGATCGGCCGGTTCATACTTGCCGATCTTGACCTCCACAACAAGATAACGATGCAGCGGCACGATGTAGAACAGAAGATCGATGTTCTCTGTCTCGTCCCCAACTTCAACGGGGTATTCCTTGCCAAGGAACGCAACACCCTTGCCGAACGACAGGAGCGTGGATTCGATGTTGGCGACAATGGC
>CADCGZ010000189.1 GCA_902801025.1 uncultured bacterium
GAAGCTCTACGGCGCCGTCAGCGTGACCGACCTCCTCGCGGCCATCGAGGCCCAGCGCGGAGTCAAGATCGAGCGCGGTCAGTTCTCCCTCGAGGAGTCGCTGCGCGAGGTCGGCGAGTACGAGGCCAAGATTGATCTCGGCCACGGCGTTTTCGCCAAGTGCAAGATCACGATCCTGGACGAAGGCGCGACCGCCTAAATCCAGGGGCGAATCTCGCCAAAGTCGCCGCTGCGAAGTGTGCCAATCCGGCGCCTCGCGGCGGCGATTCTTTTTTTTCGCGGCCGTTTATTTGTTGTAGTGCGTCCGCGGCGGTGGCACGCTTGCTTGTCGCCGCAGGCCTCTGCGGATATGCGTTTTGCGCGGCGTGAAGTGAGGCGGGGGAGCGAATGTGCATGCCTGCATTCGGACACCGCCGAACGAGTCGGAAATTTGGTAAAATATACCATGAACAAAGAAGTCTTGCAGAGAAAACGTGTAACCTTTTGCCGCGTGGCGTGTATACAAGGCATCCGCCTCTGCTAAAGCTTCTGCCTTCGCTAAAGCTACGGCAGACAAGTCGGCGCGACAAGGGAAACAGGAGGAAAACCAATGAGTGGACATGCAAATTTCAGTGCTATTGAAGGCGTGAGGCCAACGCTTCCCGCGATTCAGCAACCGGGCGAGGACATCGGCGTCTCGCTCAACAAGTCTGTCGGCGTAGTGAAGGGCGCTGGCCTGGCAGGCGGCGGAGAAGAAGGCGAGAACGTTCCGCTTCAGGACGTTGGCAATGGCGCGGAGAAGGCAAGCGCGCTCGTCCAGCAGCTCGACGTCCTCCTTGCGCGCGCCGCGGAGAGCGCGACCAAGGGGATCGACGCTGGCTCGCTGAAGGACACCCTCAACCAGGTGAACCTCTCCAAGGGCGACCGCAAGACGATGAACGCCGCAGCCGACAAGGCGGACGCCGCGTTCAAGGCGATAAACAAGTTTACGGGATTTCAGCTCGCCGCGGCAGTCGAGGCGAAGGGCGGCAAGTTCGAATGGAACATGACGAATCCCGCGGGCGAGGCGATCAAGAAGGCGCTCGACGCGCAGATGGAGCTTTCGGACAAACTGCGGCAGATCGCCAACCAGCTGCCGCACGGGGAGCTCGCGGACTCGCTCGAGGAGGCGCTGATGCAGTGCGACCGCCGGACGTGCGAGATACAGACGCTCGTCTGCCAGTTCGCCGACATAGTCGAAAACGATCCCTTCCCCGCGGACCAGAAGGTTGTCGACCGCCTCAACCAGACGCTTGAGAAGCTTCTGCCGCAGCAGGCGCTCAAGATGCACGGCAACGACGCCGCGATCGCGGCGATGAGGGAGACGGTCGAGCCGCTCGCGAACCGGCTGGACGAGCTCTCGAAGACGCAGGGGAAGGGCGCGCTGCTTTCAAACCAGGAGATCGCCGCGATCGGGCGCGAGATCAACACGATGTCCAACGCCCTTAAGGACGCCGTAAAGCGCGGCACGGCGGGCGACAGCGGAATCGGCATCGACCGCACGCTCTTCACCGCCGCGAAGGACATCCTCGACGCGGTTGGCGGCAAGCTCGCGAACGCACGGCATGAAATTGCGAAGGAGTCGATGGTCAACTTCGCCGAGAAGGCGTTCGCGCCGCTTTCAATGAAGATACTCGACCCGAAGTTCCTGCCGATCCTCAAGGCGCTCTCGCCCGACGTGGCGGTAGTTGTCGCAAGGCGCGAAAATCTGCGCCGCGCGGCGGTCGCGTACGCGAAGGACCCCAATGACGCGAAATACAAGACGCTGAAGGACGCGACGGATGCCTACGCAAAATCAAGGAACGAGGTGCCATAAAGCAGGGCCTGCTGAGACTGGCGGACAGCATGGCCCGCGCCGTCATCTCTCCCGATGGCGGTGCGGAGACGAAGATCGCCAACGTGATTGCGGGTGTCGTCAAGAACTCTGGCATGCTCAACCCCGCCGAGAAGGCCGCCGGCAAGTCTCATGCCCTGGAGTTTGCCAAACTGTACATACCGTTCGCGGAGGATGTGCTTGTCGATCCGGACAAGAACGTACATACACTCACGCTTCGCAAGCTCGTCAACGCATCGAACGGCGCGATGTCGCAGACCGTCCACCTCAAGCTGATGCACGAGACGGCCGAGAACATGTCCAACGCCGATTTCCTGACGAGCGACACCGTGCGCGCCGCCTTCGAGGGCAAGCTCAGGTTCACGACGGTCGTCGAGGCGCGTCTCCACGGTCTGAGGGACGAAGACGTGGATCCGAAGCTGGACGACGCAAACCACGTCTCGTCTGTGAAGCTCGGCAGCGGCTCGTTCAACTCCGTCTACGAAGTCGGCTACAAGGACGGCACGTCGTACATCTTCAAGCCGGAGGCGCCGGGGCGCCAGGCCATGGAGAACCTGACGATCGCGAAGGGAATCGAGTCGACGCAGATGGTTGCCCAGCTCAACATAGCCTCCCAGAAGACGGCGGACGCGCTAGGGCTCGGCGACGTCATGGTCAAGACCACGGTCGGCTCGCACAAGGGCGAGTTCGGCATCTTCATGGAGAAGGCGAGGGGCGTGGAGGCGGAAGACTTCCCGAATCTCGGGATTTCCGTGAAGGCACCGGAGGGAGACCTTACCGTGCGGCAGATAAAGAGGCTGGACGACGCCAAGTACGCCAAGGTCGTGGGCGGGCTGATGCGCCAGGCGAACCGGCTCGAATGGTTCGACATGATCACCGGGCAGGGAGACCGCCATAGCCACAACTTCTTCATCTCGGTCGGGAAGGACGGGACCGTCTCGGTGAAGGGAATCGACAACGACGCGTGCTTCCCCGACTACCGCACGGGAATCCGCACTTTTCAGCTCACCAAGGCCAAGGCCGAAACCCTCAAGGATAAAATGCTGGAAACGGCGGTGCAACTGTATCCAAAGAGCTTAGACAAGGAAAAGCGGGGGCGCCTTGTGAACACGTTCTTGGCAGATCCCGGCATCGAGTTCCATGACGACGGCACCGCGACGGTCGACACGACGAAGTTCAAGACGCCGATTCTCCACTACTGCCTCCTCAACACCGTCGGCATGCACACGACCGCGATGCCGGACTACATCGACGAGGATCTCTACAACAATCTCATGGCGCTTGCCGAG
>CADCGZ010000190.1 GCA_902801025.1 uncultured bacterium
TATCGCCGCAGCGGAAATGAGCATAAGAATGAACATCGCGCCGACGAAGGGCCAGTACTGCCCTTCGCCGAGCGCAACCCATGCCTCGCGGCGATAGTCCCGTGCGCGCTTCATGTCAGAGCCCCTTGGGGTTCGGACCGTACTGGTTCTCGCCAGGCTGGCTGTCGAGGCAGCAGAAGACGATAAGGACGATCCAGCCGATAATCGGAATGAACGCAATCAGCCACCACCAGCCGCTACGCCCTGTGTCATGCAAGCGGCGGAAAAGCACGGCGAAACCAGGAATCAAGACTGCAAGAGAATAAAGCAACGGGATTATAGCCAAGACGGCAAGCCCCGTCATACTAATCAATGCACCGGCAATAAACTTGAGAATCGTGGACGCAATGAAATTGAAAAGCACGAACAGCCAGTATTCCTGACGACGCGCGCGACCCGAGAAGCAGGCATATTTCTTTGTGAGACAGTCAATGAAGTAGTTCATGTTTCTTTTGTCCTTTTTGTTTTGTCAGGCACCATGCCTGACGGGTAGTATTATACCAAAATACCAAAAATTCTCAGTAGCCGAGGTCTTCGTCTACGAGAATTACCTTTGCGGAAATGCCGGTGGGCTTGCGGTCGAAGACCGCCGTCACCTTGCACATCCGATCGGGCGAATCGCATCCCTCTCCGCCAACACACGCGCCCGCGAGCCCACATGGAGTGCGCTTCCCGAGCCGCTTCGCATTCGGCGGGCAGGCGCAGCGCCTGATGCGCGCGATTGCCTCGTCAAGACCTCCGTCAACAATCTTGTTGCGCCCAATGACATAGACGACGCGCTTCGGGCCACAGATCGACGCCGCGACGCGGTTGCCTGTGCCATCGATATTTACGATGCGGCCGTCGGTCGTTAGCGCGTTCGCAGAAAGAAGGAAGAGATCGCACACGAGCTGGTGGTCGCGAATCTCCTTGCCGCTCTCGACGAGACGCGCGCGCGCACCGATCTCCTTGACCGACTCGCTCCCGCCCCAGCCGACGCTCGCAGCCGACTCGGCTTCCTTCATGACGAGCGCAAGCGCCTCTTGCCTAGTCGCCACTGCCTCAACCTCGAACCCGCGCTTTTTTAGCGCCTCGACTGTCTGCTCAAACATTTTTCCTCTCCTTGCCTTGCCGCATTATATCATTTTCCCAGCAGGCTTGGGGCAAAGCATCAGCGGCTGGAATTTAGTATAATATCCGACATGGCGTTGCCGAGCGATCCGACGAGGCGCGCGTTTATGCGCGCACTTGCCGTCGAAGGCCTCCTAATCGGGGGGCTTTGTGGATGTTTCGTTTCGGCGGCGACCGTGCTCGCCCTACGCGCGCTACTGCACCCCACCCCGCCATGGACTCCCGTAGCGCTCGCTTTGATTCCGCTCGGCTCGCTCGCAGGCGCGCTTCTCGCCCTGCGCCGCACTCCCTCTCGCGACGCATGTGCCGCGCTTACCGAGGATGCGACCCATGCCGGCGGGCTGCTGCTCGTCGAGGGGCTCCCTGGAGCCGATGCGTGGAAACGCCCAGCTCCTGTCGCCGCCGAAGTTCCGGTCAAGATTCGCAGGCACCTTCTCAAATCCGTCTTCGCGCTCGTCGCGCTCGTCATCGCGTTCATCGTGCCTGCAAGTTGGTTCGCGTCTGCGGCCCCGTCCGCGCCGCGCGCCTTCCCCGACATCACGGCCGACATCAGAAACGAAATCGAGGACATCCGCGAAGAGGAGTCGCTTGAACCCGAGACAATCGAGGAACTCGCCGAGGAGCTTAGGCGCATAGAGGCCGCCGCAGACCCCTCCGACCCAGGCACCGCCATCGACGCCGCTGAACGCCTGCGCGAGAGGGTCGCCGCGCTGCTTGAGCTGAACAGCGAGACGCTAAAGAGAGTAGTACAGGACTCCGACGCGCTCGCGCGCATCGCCAATGACCCGGAGGCTGCGGAAGAGTTCCAGAAGATGCTGAATGAATCGTGCGCCGGCTCCTGCCCGAACGGAGA
>CADCGZ010000191.1 GCA_902801025.1 uncultured bacterium
TCGGAACCGGCAATCTTGCCGCAGAGGTACGAACCCAAGCGAGTCCCAGGGCCGGCTTCAAGGTGGAGCTTTTGCCGCACATCGTCCACGCAGATGTCGTGCAGCCGCGTCACGTTCGTTACCTTGCCCGCGACGCCCCGCCCCGTACCCTCGAAAAATAGGCAAATGTTCAATTTTCAGGACTCCCATTTTGGGAAAACCGACCTATTTTCCCAAAATGCTAAACGGCCGTTTTACAACGCTTTCGTGGGGTGTGTCCCCACAGATTTGATGCGAGATGCATTATGATACGCCTGCTGGCGCAATGCGAATAGTTAATCCAAGCGCATTCAGCACCCGCATTACAGTGGTGATCGTTGGGTTCCCACCTGGAGCGAACGCCCTATATAGATTCTCTCTAGTAACGTTGGCCTTGCGGGCGACCTTGCTCATACCTTCGGCCTTAGCAACGTCTCCAAGGGCAATAGACATAAACTCAGGATCGTTAGCCTCCATTGCGGCCTCTATGTATGCAGCACGATCTTCAGGCGTCTTCAGCGAATCTTCGATGTTCCACTTATACAGTTTTGTCTTCATGTCTACCTCCTCAAATTGTTGCAGCAAGTTTCCTTGCAGTTTCTATGTCCGACTTCTGTGTCGATTTATCTCCACCGGCCAGCAGTATTATAATTTCGTTGTCTCTTTCCGTGTAATATACCCTATATCCAGGACCGAAGTCAAATCGCAATTCAAATACTCCGTCACCCACCGACTTCACGTCCCCAATGTTGCCGTTCTGCATTCGTCTTATGCGCACAGCTATCCGCATTCTTGCCATACGGTCTTTAAGCCGCGCATACCATTTCATATACAACTTGGTCTGGCGTATCGTTTTCACGTGGCAAATTGTAGCATATATATCACATCTCTGTCAACCCGACAAGCATTTACCTTTAACCCAAACCGTCATGTTGCTACGCCGAGTTGCCCCACAAGTCGCACATTTCCCGCGACGCTCTGACCCATACCAATCTTCATTCTGTTTGTTGCCGCCATGTTTCTTTACTGTGGTAATTTACTTATATGAGAGGCCTTTGTCAAGAGTGGTCCGTCTAGGACGGACATCCTTGTTCCTCGACGCCATTTGAACCGCACTTATAGGCACGCGTTTGTCCGAGTGGATTCGCCAGTAAATTGCCGCAGTCATCGGGACGGGGTTTTAGCTGTCTTGGGATCACGGAGGCGCCTTGTGGCACCACGCTCTTGACGAGCGATTCTATCCCTTCGGTCGATTCCGAAATCTGTTTTGTTATCTGAGCGGCGGGGTGCCCGTCCAGCCGCGCGCGCCTCCGAGGCGAGCGCGCGGTATTAGGACGGGTCGCCGCGCATCATGCATTGGATTGTCCATTCTCGTTCTCCTCCATGATTCCGTTGTAAGGGGCCCCGCTACGCAGCATCGCCGCCATTGTCACCGCCAGTTTCCTCGCGAGAGCCACCTTCGCCTTGCGTTTCGCGACTTTCCCGCGGTTACCCCATACGCGAAGCCCGAACTGCCGCAGCTCGGTGTTCCGGCCGCGCCCCTGCATGATGAGGTTTGCGGCGTTCACCAGGAGGTGCCGCACGAATCCATTCCCCTCCTTCGTGATCTTCTTTGGCTCGTCCTTCGAGCTCGACTGGTCGCGCCCTGCGGTCAGTCCGTAGTACGGCCCGACGTCGCGCGCGTGCCTGAAGCGCGTGACGTCGCCGGTGAAGGCGACGAACGCCGCGGCGTTGACCGGGCCAACTCCCGGGATCGTCTCCAGGAGGTTGCATTCCTTTCTGAAGTGCGCGTTGCGGTAGTCGCGGATAGCCCTGTCGTACTCCTCGATGGCCGCGCAGAGCTTTTCCAACAGCCCGACCTGGGGACCGAGCAGCGTCTGCAGGCTTTCGGGGAGCGTGTCGACGACGGCGGCCAGCTTCTTGTGCAGGGAGTCCGCGTCGCTGTCCGGCAGGCGAACCCCGTTCGCCTTGGCCATGCCGCGGATTGCGTTGGCGGACTTTGTGCGCTGCGACACGACGATCTCGCGCATCTTGACGAGCTGAACGAGGTTCTGGTGCTCTGCATCCCGCAGCTGGACGGGATGGAAATGCCGCTTGTCGCCGTGAAGCAGCCTTGCGATCTCCTCCGCGTCGCGCATGTCGTTCTTGTGCGAGTTCCCGAAGATCGACCTCAGGTGATGGGCGTTCCCGACGTAGACCTCGCAGCCGCATTGCCCGCAGAGTGCGCTGACCCATCGGCAGTGAGTCCCCGTCTCCATGCCGAACACGGCTCTACGGTTGCGCCTGAACAGCGCCTCGAGGTCCGCCTTCGTGTTGGGGATCCATCGCTTGAGCACGATGTTCGCCTTGTCGTCGAGCCCGACGACAGCGTGCTTTTTATCCCCTAGATCGATGCCGATTATGGTACAATTGTTCATGGCCTAACTCCTGTTTGTGAGCAACCTTCCGGTTAGCTCGTGGTTAT
>CADCGZ010000192.1 GCA_902801025.1 uncultured bacterium
CGAGGGCATCAAGAACGGCACCGCGATCGTCGTCCACGTTCTCACCGACAACAAGAACCGCGCTGCGGCGGAAGTCGGCAGCGTGTTCAAGAAGAACGGTCTCGAGCTCGCGAAGCCCGGGAGCGCCTCGCGCCTCTTCGACCGCATGGGCCAGATCATGATTCCCGCAGCCGACGGCGTCACCGAGGACAAGGTGATGGAAGTCGCGCTCGAGGCGGGCGCGGAAGACGTCCTTTCCGAGGACGGCGGCTTCACCGTCAAGTGCCAGCCGAACGACTTCACGACCGTCATCGAGGCAATCAAGGCCGGCGGAATCAACGTCGACGAGGAGAGCTCGAGCGTCGGGCTCGTCCCCAACATGACGAATCCCGTCTCCGACGTGAACGTCGCCAAGGCGATCAACAAGTTCGTCGAAATGCTTGAGGATCTCGAGGACGTCCAGGACGTCTACACGAACATGGAGACGACCGACGAGGTCGATGCCGCCCTTGAGGCGGAGGGCTGAGAAGCCCCCTTGACTTCGCGGCGCGTGGAATGATATACTATGCGCCGTTTTCCGATTGTGGGATACTCAAGCGGTCAACGAGGGCAGACTGTAAATCTGCTGGCTAACGCCTTCAGTGGGATTTCTCGTGAACTTCAGAACGATTCCTGTTTTTGTGCTTGCGGCGGGCGTAGCGACTTTCGCGCTTGCGGCGTCGCGCGATTCAATCGACAACATTGGCGAGACGCGGCTCAAGGGCCCGCTTGGCGAGAGGCTCGACCGCATGATTGAGCGCCACGTCCTTGGGACGGACCCGAACTACATCACGGCTCCCTTCATGGAGAAGACCGAGACGAAGGGCTGGTGGCAGACGGAGTTCTGGGGAAAGTGGATGCACTCGGCGATTCCGTACAGCCACTACGCGCCGAGCGACAGGATGTACAATGCGATTGAGACGGGCATTGGGCGCATACTCGAGTCGCAGGAGCCAAGCGGCTACATCGGCAACTATCCCGACGAGCTTCGCTGCGGCGAAGGCTGGGACGTGTGGGGAATGAAGTACACGCTGATGGGGCTTCTCCACGATTACGACAACGAGCAGCGGGGTGGCTTTGTCAGTCGGATGAATGTTCCGTTGGACGCGGCGAAGAAGCTCTGCGACTACGTGATCGCCGAAATCGGCCCGAACGGCCGTCGCGGGCGCGAGCTCTGGCAGACGGGCAATTGGTCAGGCTACGCGAGCTCGTCGATTCTCGAGCCCGTCGTGTGGCTCTACCGCCGGACGAACGAAAAGAAGTACCTCGACTTCGCAGACTACATCGTGAAGGGCATGACGGAGCCGGAGAAGGGGCCTCGTCTTCTCGATCTTGCACTCAAGGGCGTTTCCGTCGCCGATCGCAACGGCTATGGCAACAAGCCGGACGCTCATGGCGGATATGTGATGAAACACAACCGCTCCAAGGCCTACGAGATGATGAGCTGCTACCAGGGGATACTCGACTATGTCGAAGCTAAGAGCGCAGAGTTGAAAGTTGAAAGTGGAGAGCTGCGTGATCTCCGCAAGGCCGCGATAATGACGGCGGAGGACATAGTAAAAGAAGAGATCAACCTCGAGACGTGCGTCACGACGACGTGGATGCGCTTCTGCGAGAAGCTTCTCGAGGTGACGGACGACCCGAAGTGGGCAGACGAGCTCGAGAAGACGTTCTACAACGCGTATCTCGCCGCCATGAAGATGGACGGCTCCGAGTTCGCGGGCTACACTCCGCTCTCCGGCAACCGCTGGCACGGGCAGCACCACTGCTACATGCACACCGACTGCTGCACGGCGAACGGGCCGCGCGGCTTCCTCTGCTTCCTCAAGGAGCTTTGCCGTAACGACGGCAAGACGGCGACGTTCAACTTCTACGCGTCTGCGCTCGTGAAGGGCTTCGACATGTACTCGCTCTATCCGCGCGCCAACTACGCCAGGATCGTGTGCGCCTGAGGATCCCGGCCTGGAGCGCGAAGACCGTCGTGAAGGTGAACGGCGCGGCGCAGGAGGGCGTGAAGCCGGGTTCCTATTTCTCCGTGTCCCGCGACTGGAAGCTCGGCGACATAGTCGAGATCAGCTTCGACATGCCGGTCGTCGCGCATGTCATCGACCACTCCGTCGCGTTTACGCGCGGCCCGGTGCTGCTAGCTCGCGACAGCCGCTTTGCCGACGGCGACATGACAGAGCCATTCCGCCGCGGTGTGGTTGCGGACGGGAAGCGCATGGACGGCTTTTCTGCCGTTCGCACGCCGTCGGACGATATTTGGATGGCGTTTTCCGCGACGCTTCCCATTGGTTCGCACCACGCGAATCCCGAGGGCGCGAACGGCCTTGCGGTCATGTTCTGCGACTATGCTTCCGCGGGCAATCTGTGGCAGCCGTCTAACTACTATCGCACCTGGTTTCCCGTAGAGTACGGCCCAGAAGAGTGATACGGCGGGTGTGGGCGATCAACCCACACCCGTGGCATTTTGCCTCCTCGACTTGTTTGCCAATTTTTTTGACCGTCAAAGTGTATCTCATCCCAATGAATAAAGGGTGAGACGCATTTTCGTAAGTGAAATGGACGTTTTTCTCCTGGCAAGAAGAAACTCCGAGCGTTAGGGCTCTCGCTACCGCTCCGCAGCTTCGCGATTTCTCAACGGCGATTCCGTGCGTTTAATTGTCTTTTGGGGCTGCCTTCGGCAGGTTTTGAAGGCACAGCAACCACTCCGTCGCGGTAGCGAGGAGGTCTGGAGGACACTTCCTCCAGCTTAAAGACGATCTCTGTCATTCAGCGAGAGACGAATGATGGGCGCGAAGCAAATGAAATTCTGCGGAGCGGTAGCGAGAGCCCTGCTGATCGGAGTAAAATTCGGCGAGCTGAATGGGGTTCGGATTGGCAACGGATCAAAAATGCGTAAACTCCAGGAGCATTCAATTGAGAGAATGCAAAAGAAATGATATAATACAGTCCATGGAATTTAGCGAGGTTATTCAGGGGTTTGCCGAGAGATTCGGCATCGAGGCCCCGGAGATCGTGGATGAGTCGGCGGCGTTTGATGCCGACGGCATGCCGTTTTTCATAATGCGGGCCGCAAATGAGGGCGAGAGCGAGTATCTTGTGGTGGCCGCCGATCTCGGCGAACCTCCGCCGGAGCGTATGGAAAAGCTATACGAGGCCCTGCTTGACGCAGGCCACGCCTTCGCCTGGGCCGGCGGCGGCGTATTCGCGCGGAACCCCGCCGAC
>CADCGZ010000193.1 GCA_902801025.1 uncultured bacterium
TTCGTCACGCACGATTCGAACTCCACAGAAAGCGTCAGCGTCTGTAGCCGCGCCGCATTGACATTCAGCGCGATGTTGGTGCTTACTTCTGCATCAGGCGTCACCGCCTCCGGCAGCGACGGCACGACGACCCGAGCAGACGCATGTACCGCCAGTGCCAGACCCAAACACAAGACTATTAACAAGTGTTTCATTCGCTACGCTGGTATTATACCATTTCACGCGGCAGATTTGCCGCGGTGGCAGGGCGTGGAGTCAAGCCCGCCTCGCGGCACTTTTGCCGCGATCTCGCCGTCTACTAAAAGCTTCAGACGCCTATGCCCACTATGAAATTCGCCTCCCAAGCCTAATCATGTAGCAACCATCATCTTTCGAGATGTCAATTCTGCGGATAGACCATGTCATGTTCTGCTTGGTGTATCCCCGAGAGAACTTGATGAAACTCGCCCGCTGCCCGTAAATGTCGCCACCCTTGAAAAGATGATCAGTCCTCAATCTCGTCGTACCAATGGTATGCAAGATTTGCCGCGACCGTAAAGGGATGCTCCCTCTCCGCTTTTAGGGCGGCGGCCCGAAGTTTCTTCCAATCTGATTTCGTGTACTGCACCGTGACCATTCCACGCCTCCCTTTGCCGCGCCTGCTATTTCCCGCCCTTTCGCCTGTTGCAGTCGGCGCAGAGCATCTGGAGGTTGTCAGGCGCTGTGTGTCCGCCCTTTGACCATGGCGTCTTGTGGTCGCCGTGCATCTCATCGAATTCGAAGTGTTTTCCACAGTCGGCGCACTTCCCGCCCTGTCGCTCGTATGCCGCGCGCTTCTGCGAATCGGTGAACTTGCGGATCGAAAGCGCGCTCTCGCGTTCGCCTCCGGAAAGAAGGTACTCGTAGATGCCCCCCTTACGCGTCACGTCGTCATCCGACATCAGTCTCTGTATCTCCCGCTCCATCTCGGCGGGATCGTACTTGCCCTTGCCGTAGAGCCGGAACAGCCCGCCCCAGTCGAGGCCCTTCATCTCCCGACGATACTTCGGGAAGAGCGTCTGCACCCAGTCCATGACGCCCTTGAAGTACAGCCACTCCGCCATCGCCGTGGTGTCGTGCTGGTGGAGCGCCATGTACGACTTCACGTCTCCGCCCGAAATCCACTCGAGCGCCGTCTCCATGTAGTCCTGTCGCAGCGGCTCGCCCTTCAGGTAGCGGTTGGCGAGCGCATAGGCCGGACCCGACGACTTGGAGAAGAACCGCTTCATGTCCGCCGTCCACGGCCCGGCGTAGACGGCGTTCAGGAGCTCCTGCCCCGTGAGCTCCTTTCCCGCGATGTTGATCGTCTTGAACCACTCCAGCTTCTCGTCGTCGCCGCCCTCGCAGAAATACACCGTGAGTCCATAGTCGAGAATCCGGTTCTGCTCCTCCTTCGTGAGATTTGAAAAGTAGCGGAAGAAGTAGTCGAACTTGCCCGCGACGTATTCACAGATCGAGAGCGTGCGCTGCTGTCCATCCATCACCTCGTACGTGCCGTCGCCGCGCACGGCCCAATACATGACATTGAGCGGATAGCCCTTCGTCACCGTGTCGATCACCGCCTTCTGCTCGGCGTCGGAGTAGATGAACTCGCGCTGATACTTCGGGCGCACGTCGAGTCGTTCCTGTAGCCCGCGACCAGGTCGCGCACTTTGATCGTATGCGGCTCTATCTTCATTTCCTCCTCCTGATGATGATGCGGGAATAGGGGCACTTGTCTTTACCATCGATTCTCAGTGCGACATCCGTGCGCCCTCGAAAGTTCTTCTTCACTCCAATTTCTTTGGCAAGATCGCCTGCGCCCAACCCGACGATCTCGAATTGGTCGGGGTTATATCTATCAAGAAACGTGTCTGGAACACCCATCAACCCGTCCCAGTCTTCGGGAATGTCGGCAGCTTTACTTATGTCAATGGCGTTGTAGTTGGCGTACTTTGGATAGTCAACCGGGTTATAGCGACGTATAAAGACAAACTCTTCATGATGCTTCTTGTGCTCAAGGTTCGTGTACCAGATTGACGCAACATTAATCAGCTTTTCACCGTTGACATATTTTTCAGTCTTGCCTTCATATTCCGCATTGAACCACATCCCACCAGAAAACCCTCGGTATCCAGTCCACATTCTATTGCTTTGAATCAGTGAAAAGACTTCTTTATAATGCAATGCTGATTTGTTCCCGATGATCAAGAACTTCTTGTCGTACTGCACGAGCTGGGCAACATATTCGCGGAAGAGAGAGAACGGCGGATTGGTAACGACAATGTCCGATTCCTTCAGCAGCTCGACGCATTCGGCGG
>CADCGZ010000194.1 GCA_902801025.1 uncultured bacterium
CTAATCGAGAAAGCGATCGCCACGCACGCCGAAGATCAGAAGCAGCAGTAATGAGCGAATACAATTTCTCAGCCATCGAGAAGAAGTGGCAGCGCCACTGGCTCGAAAACAAGACATTTAAAACTGTTGATGGAACGGACGGGCGCTCGGGCGCGCCCGCACCCCAGCCCAAGGATGATAGGCCTAAGTTCTACTGCCTCGACATGTTCCCGTATCCGTCTGGCGCGGGGCTCCATGTCGGCCACCCCGAGGGATATACTGCGACCGACATTCTTTGCCGCTACAAGAGGATGAAGGGCTTCAACGTCCTTCACCCGATGGGCTGGGACGCGTTCGGCCTTCCCGCCGAACAGTACGCCGTCGAGACTGGCACCCATCCCGCGATAACGACGAAGAAGAACGTCGACCGCTTCCGCGAGCAGATTCGCTCGCTCGGCTTCAGCTACGACTGGGACCGCGAGGTCAACACGACCGACCCCAAGTACTATCGCTGGACGCAGTGGATCTTCGAGCAGCTCTACAAGAAGGGGCTTGCCTACGTCGCAGAGGTGCCGGTCAACTGGTGCCCCGCGCTTGGCACGGTGCTCGCCAACGAGGAAGTGATCGACGGCAGGAGCGAGCGCGGCAACCACCCGGTCATCAGGAAGCCCATGCGCCAGTGGATGCTCAAGATCACCGAGTATGCCGAGCGTCTTCTCAAGGACCTCGACACGCTCGACTGGCCAGAGGGCATCAAGGAAATGCAGCGCAACTGGATTGGCAAGTCCACGGGAGCGCTGGTTGACTTTGGGGTTGTTGGAACGGACGGGCGCTCACCCCTGCTAGGGCATCCGCTTCGCGGACAGCCTGCGGCTGGGGGATACGGCGCGCCCGCACCCCGGCCCAAGGATGAGAAGATTACTGTATACACCACCCGCTGCGACACTCTTTTTGGCGCGACGTACATGGTGCTCTCGCCTGAGCACGCGCTTGTCGCCAAGTGGCTTGAGGACGGCACGATCAAGAACGCCGACGCCGTCAAGGAGTACCAGAAAAAGGCCGCCTCGAAGAGCGACCTTGAGCGCACCGAGCTCAACAAGGAGAAGACAGGCGTCCGTCTCGAGGGTGTCGCGGGCGTCAATCCGGTGAACGGCGACGAGCTTCCGATCTTTATCTCCGACTACGTCCTCGCGAGCTACGGCACTGGCGCGATCATGGCCGTTCCCGCGCACGACGAGCGCGACTTCGATTTTGCAAAGGTTTTCAACCTCCCGCGATCTATCAGGTGGTTGCGCCTGTCGGGAAAGTTAACTCCGAAAAGTCCGATGGCTCCGCTAACGCTGCGCCTTCTGGAACTGCCGGAGCGTTAGCGAAGGCTTCGGATAATTCGGAGTTGATTTCTCGCGTTCCCTACACCGGCAGTGAGGCTTTCACCGATATCGCGACTGGCGTGATGGTGAACTCGGGCTTCCTGAACGGGCTCTCCGTCGAGGACGCGCGCCCTGCGATGATCAAGTGGCTCGAGGAAAAGGGCGTCGGCAAGGCGAAGACGCAGTACAAGCTGCGCGACTGGCTCTTCTCGCGCCAGCGCTACTGGGGCGAGCCGTTCCCGGTGATTCACTGGGAGGACGGCACGAACACGCTCGTTCCCGAGGAAGACCTGCCGCTCACGCTCCCCGAGCTTGCCGACTACAAGCCGACCGGCACCGGCGAGCCGCCGCTTGCAAAGGCGACCGAGTGGGTGAACGTCGTCGACCCGAAGACCGGCAAGAAGGGTGTCCGCGAGACGAACACGATGCCGCAGTGGGCAGGGTCTTGCTGGTACTATCTCCGCTACATCGACCCGACTAACGACAAGTGCTTCGCAGACCCCGAGCTTCTCAAGAAGTGGCTCCCCGTCGATCTCTATGTCGGCGGCGCGGAACACGCGGTTCTCCATCTTCTCTACGCGCGCTTCTGGCACAAGGTCCTCTTCGACCTCGGGTTCGTTCCGACTCCCGAGCCGTTCCAGCGTCTCGTCAACCAGGGAATGATCCTTGGCATGGCCTACAAGACGAAGCGCGGCGTTCTCGTCCCGATGGACAAGATCGAGTGGCGCGACGGCAAGCCCTGGGGCGCCGAGGAAGGCGGCGAGATGGAGGAGCTCACCGAGTTCCCCGCGAAGATGTCGAAGTCTTTGAAGAACGTCGTCAATCCCGATGACGTGATCCGCGACTACGGCGCAGACTCGCTTCGCCTCTACGAAATGTTCATGGGGCCCCTGCAGGCCGTGAAGCCGTGGTCCACCAAGGGCGTCGAGGGCGTGTATCGCTTCCTCAAGCGCGCCAACCGCCTCGTCACCGAGACGCCTGTCGTCGACCGTGCGATGACCAAGGCCGAGGC
>CADCGZ010000195.1 GCA_902801025.1 uncultured bacterium
AGAATCTGCGGCATGATGATCTTCGAGACGACGGCGGGAAGGTCACCGTAGAGCATGAAGATCTTCGAGATCTTCTCGGGCATCAACTCGAACTCTACCGTCATGTCGAGCATGATCGCAAAGCCGTCGGACGACGGGAACTGCACGAACTGGTTCATGCCGAAAGCGACCGAGTCGTTTGCGAGCTGCGACTGGGCGGGGCCGCCACGTGCGGGAGCTGGCGCGGCCGCTTCATAAGCGGCGGCAGGCGCGCCGCGCGTCTTGCCATCGCTCCAGCTGCTCGCCACCTTACGCGCGACCGGCGCACGAGAGAGGGAATTGAGCGAGAGGTTGGAGAAGTTGCGCGCACTGTCTTCATCGACGATTCCGAGGTCGGCATTCTGCGTCACGTATTCCGCGCGCTTCTGCACCTGCTTCTGGAGCGTCATGCGCTGGAGTTCGTCGAGGCCGTTTGCGCTCTGGCTCTGCGCCTTGGTGAGAACGACCGTTCCCGACTTGCCGACGATGGACACCTGATTCATGCCGATTTCAACGACATCAACCTGGTAGGCGCGAGGGTTCACATAGTAAAGACCCGGCTGCAGGACCTTCTCCATGACGCCCTTCTCGCCTGGGCCGGCGAACGAACCAGCTGCGGCGGGCTTTCCGGTCTGACTCGTCACGACGCCGACATAGCCGATCGGTATGTTTATCGCGCTCATCACCTTGACGTCGTATCCCTCGGGGTTAAGGCGATACCTGCCAGGGCCAAGCACATCCTTCCACACGCCCTTCGAATCGCGGTCGGGCGCAAGAATCTCGCCCGGGGCGAGCTCGCGGCCGTTCTTCGAGGTAACGACACCGACAGAGCCTGCAGGAATCGTAATCGCCGCGACGATGCGCCAGTCGTGCGTAACGGGGTTGAGGAAATGGCGGCCTTCACCGAGAGGGATTCTCTGGACGCCCTTCTGCCCCGGTTCCGCGAGAATCGCGCCAGGCGGCAGCTCGTCGCCGGTCTTCGAGGTGACGATGGCCATCTCGCCCGGGCCGACATAGACCCTGCAGAAGACCCACACGAACGCAAACACGCCAAGCGCGAACAAGGCGACTGCTGCAATAAGCATAGATGCGAACTTTCCGAAGTTATTCATTTCGCACCTCCTTTCTCGTTGGCGAAAGTGCTTTTGGCGGGAATCCCCATCATCTCGCGCGGATCGTCGGCTGTCACCGGATCGTCGGCTGTCACGACATCCGTCACGCGCGGCGCAGTCTTCTCGTAGAGCCGCGCTCTAAGGTAGTCACGCTCGTCGGCATAAACTGCGACTTCGCGCTTCATGACCTCGGCCTCTGCTGTCGTGCGCGCTTCGACGACCTTGCGATCGGCCTCTGCCTTGGCAAGTTTCGCGGCGGCCTCGGCTTCCGCGGCCTTGAGTTCAGTCGCGGCGACCGTAAGACGCGTTTCGGCGGCGATCGTGACTTCTGCCCTCGACTGCTCTGCGGCGATCTTCTTCTGTATGCGCTCGGTCTCGGCCGCTACGACCTTGGAGTTGCGGTCGGCGAGAGACTTCTGCTTGCCGAGCTCTGCGAGCGACTTCGCCTGGACGATCTGCTGGTCGATCTTCTTCGCCTCCTGCACCGCGAGTTCGCGCGCGCGGATGATCGAGGCCACTTCCTGCGGCGCGAAGATGTCGCGGATGAGGACGGAGTTGAGCGAGATGCCCCACGGCGCGCAGACGCCCTTCAGGTACGCCTCGAGCGAATTCTGGAACGCCTGGCGGGACTCGCCGACGATGAACTCGGTCGCGACCTTCTTCGAGCCCTCGATGATCTTCTGGAGAATGTCATCCATGTCGCCGACTTCGTGCGAGAGGAGCGCGACCTTGTCGAGCTGCAGGTTGAACTCGAGCGTTCCCTCGGCCTGCACCGTGAAGCCGTCCTGCGTGAGGAACGTTATCGCGTCCGCGCCGGAGAGCTCGAAGCGCTGGCTCTGCACGTTCACGATCGAGACGGAGTAGAGGAACGGGTTGAGGCGGTGCGTTCCTTCCTTGAGGATTCCGTCCGTCACGCCCTTCGCGCCCTCTCCGACGAGAAAGCCCGTACCAGTCGCGGCGTCTGCGCCTTCGGAAAGGATGTCGGACCCCGTAAGCCGCGTCACGACGCCGACATGCCCCGGCTTGATCGTGATGTCGTCATAGAGCTTGACGTCGTAGGCAAAGGGATTTATGCGGTGGCGGCCAGTGCCGAG